>JANLXZ010000135.1:0-17200 GCA_031365375.1 Hyphomicrobiaceae bacterium
TGCGCGATCAATCCGGTGATCGGCGAAACCGGCATGCTGGAGCAGTTCATGGGCGTGCCAGATACCCCCGAGAACCGCGCCAAGTTCGTCGCGACCATTCCCTTGGGCCGCATGTCGCGCCCATCCGACATCGCCAACGCCGCGCTCTTTTTCGCCGATCCCGCCTCGAACTTCATCACCGGCGTAGCGATGGAAGTCGATGGTGGCAGGTGCGTTTGAAACGCTTGAAGATTCGCGGAAGTCGGTTCACGCGCGTGATCTATGTTGTCTGCCTGAGAGCCCCCGGCCAGCCGCCGACACATCTGCGAGAACGCCATCATTATGAGGTAGCGGTCATTTAAGTCGGGTTAAACACTTGCCACCAGCCATTTGGCATCCATATACCATCCAGTCGGATGGCAAAGGATGTCTTAAATGGCTGCACAAGTTCACGAACTTCGACCTCGGCCAAGTGACTCCGAGAAAATCACCATCAACCTGGGTTACGTCGACTTAGGTCACATCGACCTGTTGGTGGCGGAAAAATTCTATTCAAACCGCACGGACTTCATACGAACGGCGATCCGCAATCAGCTCGAGCGCCATGCCGAGGCAACCAAACAATCGGTGGCGCGCAAGACGCTGGATCTCGGGCTGCGGCAATTCTCTCGACAAGACTTGGAGAACGTCCTTGCCGCCGGGGAAATGGTCCGGATCCATGTCCTTGGTCTTGCCGCCATTGATGATGACGTCACGCCTGAGCTCGCCCGAGCGACGATTGCCTCCGTTGAGGTCCTAGGCGTCCTGCACGCGACTTCGGAAGTCAAAGCCGCGCTTCGTGATCGAACGCGCTGACAATCAAATTTAGCCCTCACCGCCTAACGTCCACAGGATACTAGAATGAAAATGAAGCTGCACCCGGACATGATCGAAGCAACGCGTTTGACCCGCCAAGGACGGCTGACCGAGGCATATTCATTGATGCAACGTCTACTCCGCAACACGGGCGAACCAGGAACTGACGTCAATAAGACGCGATCCTCCCCCAGTGGTTTTGCCGCGATCAAAACGATCGAAGCGAGCAGCGTGGACGCAGTAGATAGTCCGCCGACGCCAAGCTGGGCCAAGCGTTTCGCCGGACGAATTGTTCAGTCACCGACAACGCCTGTAGAATCCATCGGCATCAAATCTGGCGTTAGGCCTTCGGCCGCCGCCAACGCGCCGTCGCAGGCTGGGGAGTTTTTGAACGCGACGTTCACACACAACTCGGCCGGAACACGCGCCTATAAACTGTACGTCCCTAACGCCTATAACGGTCAACCGCTGCCATTGATTGTGATGATGCACGGTTGCACGCAGTCGCCTGACGATTTCGCGGCCGGGACGCGCATGAACGCGATCGCAGAAGAGCGCGGATGTTTCGTCGCCTATCCGGCCCAACCGTCCTCTGCCAACGGTTCGAAATGTTGGAACTGGTTCACGCCGGACAATCAGCAGAGAGACAAAGGCGAGCCCGCATTAATCGCGGGAATGACGCGGCAGATCGCGCGCGATTATGCGATCGATCCTAAGCGCATCTACGTTGCCGGCCTATCTGCTGGCGGCGCCGCCGCAGCGGTTCTGGCGGCGGCCTATCCCGATATTTACGCGGCGGTTGGTGTCCACTCCGGTTTAGCTTGTGGGGCGGCGAGCGACATCACGTCGGCGCTTACCGCCATGCGCACCGGTAATCCGCCTTCGCCGAAACTTGTGCCGCTCTCCCCGGCTTCACTCGCCGTCGCACGACACGTCCCAACCATCGTCTTTCATGGCGATAAGGACCAGACGGTGCACCTTCGAAACGGCCATCACGTTATCGATCAGTCACGTACGAGCGGGGTGGCAGACTTGCGGCTGGTGACCAAGCCCGGCCAAGTGACCGGCGGTCGGGCCTACAGCCAAACGTGCCATCTCGACACCAACGGCAAGACGATCATCGAGATGTGGGTTGTGCATGGCAGCGGTCACGCTTGGTCCGGTGGCAGCGCTGCTGGCTCTTATACCGACCCCCGTGGGCCTGATGCATCCGCTGAAATGATCCGTTTCTTCCTGGAAAATCCTCACCAGTAGGCTAGCCGCAATCCGTCATTCCGACCCCATCGAGGGGTGGGAATGACGGCTGCCAAACACCCTACTTCCACCAGCCGTCGACGAAGGCTTTGATCAGGGCGCGGGCGATGGCCTGCTGGCCGGGGACCCTATAGTTGTCGGGGTGGCGCTTCTCGAGCATTAGGCGGACGTCGTCCTTGGTGAACCAGCGCGCTTCCTCGATCTCGTTCGGGTCGATATTGATCTCGGTGGTCGTTGCCATGCAGAGCGCACCCAGCATTAATGAGTGCGGGAATGGCCACGGCTGGCACGAATGGTAGCGAACTTCGCCAATGTCGAGCCCAGCTTCTTCGAAGATCTCGCGGCGCACGGCATGTTCGAGGTCTTCCCCCGGCTCGATGAAGCCGGCGAGGGTCGAATACATCCGCGGCTCTTTCTGAAAGCGGCCTTCGTGACCGAGCAGGCAGCGCTCGCCGTCGGTCACCAGCATGATCACAACCGGATCGGTGCGGGGAAAGTGATCTTGCCCGCAAGCCCAGCATTTGCGCTTCCAACCGCCATCCTTGATTGTCGTCGTGCCACCGCATCGGCCGCAGCAGTGCGCGCTTTCGTGCCAGTGGGTCAGTGACTTCGCCTGACCGACGAGCGACACATCGTCGGCACTCATGATGCCCTGCATGGCCAACGTGCGTAAATCGACCAGCGGCCGCATCATGCTGGCGCCACCTGGCGTGCTCTTGGCGCGATGCTCGGTCACGGAAACGGCGAAGTGCCCGGCGCCGGTCGTGCGATCGACACCGAGGAACAGTGCATCGGCTGTTGGTAGCCCGAGATTTCGCAACTCGTCCTGAGTGAACCAGCGGATCTCGGCGATCGACTTGGCTTCGTTCGAAATTATGACTGGCTTGGCATCGGCCAGCACGAGGTAGCGCGCGTTGGCGCCATTGCGAAGACCGGTCAGATAGGCCTCGTTGCTGCGCTTCATCCCTGCTCGATCGAGAACGGTCGTTGTCCGCAGTGTTGGTATCATTGGGCTCTCCCGCCTCGCGCGCAGATATCTTGGGGCCACAGAGCACAATCGACCCGGATGTTGCAACGGGTGACCCGTGCCCTGCTGAGCGTCGCCTACAGCCAAAGCACCTTGCGGCGCAGATCGATGTCGTCCGATAGCGCTTTGGAGGGGCCGATGTGCGTGATCTGGCCGCGTTCGAGGGCAACCGTCCGGTCGGACAACGCAAGTGCCAAATCGAGGTGATGGTCGACAATCAGGATCGAGACCTCCTGGCGCAGTCTGTCGAAGGCTTCGAACAGCTCTTCGACGATTGCAGGTGCCAAACCTTCGAACGGCTCGTCGAGCAGGAGGATGCGCGTGTCACCGGATAGCGCGCGAGCGACGGCGACCATCTGTTGCTCACCGCCTGAGAGATAGTCGGCGGGCGAACGCCAACGTTCTTTGATGCGCGGGAAGAACGTGAAGATCTTGTCTTCTTCCCAAAACATACCTTCGCCATTCCGCCTTTTGAGGCGACCCAGCTCCATGTTTTCGGCGACGCTCATGCCGGCGAACAGGCCGCGTCCTTGAGGCACGTAAGAGATGCCGCGCCGGGTGATCACCGACGACGGCGAGCCGGCCAGTGAATTCCCGGCCAAATCGACCTTGCCCGATGCGGGTGGCGCGACGCCGGTGATTGTTTTCAGTACCGTCGATTTGCCGGCGCCATTGCGGCCGAGCAGCGCCACGATTTCGTTCTGGCGCACGTCGAAGGTCACGTCGCGCAAGATATGGCTCTTGCCGTAGAAAGTGTTGACCCCTTCGAGCGAAAGCAAAACGTCAGGCTTAGCGGCAGAGGGGCGTGCTTTTTCCGCCAGCGCGTGCGCGCCCGACCCGATGTACACTTCCTGCACCTTCGGCGAGCTGCGGGCATCGTCGACGGTGCCATCGATCAGAACTTGCCCGTCGTTCATCACCGTCACGTGGTCGGCGAGTTCGAACACGCGGTCGATATCGTGTTCGACGAGAAGCACGGGAATGTCTGTCGAGATCTGCTTGATCAGGCGGCCCACGCGGTCGCGTTCGGCGGAGGCCAATCCCGCAAGCGGCTCGTCCAAAAGCAGGAGCCGTGGCTTGGTTGCGATCGCGACAGCCATGTCCAACAGACGCTGACCACCGTAGGACAACGACCCGGCTTCCGCTTTCTCGACGCCGGCGAGACCCATGGTCGAGATGATCGCCGCCGTCTCGCGATTAACGTTTTCGAGACCACCGGCGGGGGTCCAGATGCTGAATCGCTTGGGATCACGCGCTTGCGCCGCGAGCCGGACGTTTTCCTCGATGGTGAGGGTCGGAAACAAGTTGGTGATCTGGAACGAACGGCCGATGCCCGAACTCGTGATCGCTTCCGGGCTCATGCCGGCAACCTCGCGACCGGCGAGCGTGACGCGACCCGAGTCGGGTGCGAACATACCTGAGATCAGGTTGAACGCTGTCGTCTTGCCCGCCCCGTTCGGCCCGATCAACGCGTGCAGTGTGCGGTCTTTTACGGCAAAGCTGACACCCTGCACGGCCTTGATGCCACCGAAGTTCTTGGCGATGGCGCTGACATCGAGAACCGCGCCTTCGACGTGGCTCGTCGGTTTGAGAAAGTCGGGTAATACCGTCGCGCCGGCCTGTCGCGACGCCATCGCTGCATCGAGTTCAACGGTCTTGCGAAACGGTTGCAAAAGGCGCTGGGCGACGCCGACGAGGCCGGTCGGCGAGAACACGATGAAGCAGACGAACAGCAGTCCGAAGTAGAGCAGCCAGTTCTCGGTCACGCTCGACAAGTAGTCGCGGAAGATGATGAAAAACACCGCGCCAAGTGCTGGCCCAAGGAATGAGCGCATGCCGCCGATCACTACCATGGCAATGAGTTCGCCCGAGAACGGTACGCCAATCGGGTCGGCCGATGTCATCCGGTTGTTGAACAACAGGAGCGTCCCGGCGAGGCCGGTCAGCGTCGCCGAAATGACGAATGCGAGCAGCTTGTAGTTCTGCGTCGCGTAGCCGACGAACGTCGCGCGCTGCTCGTTCTCGCGGATCGCCACGAGCACTTGTCCGGCTGGCGACCGATGGAAACGCCAGAGGAACCAGGTGACGAGAAATGCGATGGTGGCGACCAACCCGTAATAGTTGATGCGCGTGTCGAAGCTCAGGCCCATGTAGGCTGGCCGCGTGATGCCGCCAAGTCCGTCCTCTCCGCCGGTTACTGCGGTCCACCGAAATGCGATGACATACAACATGGCGGAGAGCGCGAGTGTCAGAAGCGAAAAATAGACGCCTCGACGCCGCAAGATCAGCATACCAAATAGTCCGGAAAGTACAGCGATGAATGCCGCTGCGAGAATAACCGGCATGAGGAATGCGTCGGGGAATAAATGCCGCTGGATCAGCCCGGCCGCGTAGGCACTCAAGCCGAACCAGGCGCCATGACCGAACGACACAAGGCCGGTGTAGCCGACCAGCACGTTCAACGCCATGCAGGCGATAGCGAAGATCACCACTTCGGTCGCCGAAGTGACGGTCAAGCCGATCGCCGGCATGATGACAGGCAGTGCCAACAGTGTGACGCCTGCGACCAACAGCGGGATGCGATCTTGCATGGTCGTGGCGGGTGCGAAGTCCGTCATCTGATTGGTATCGTCTTTCATCGCGCCCCTCATTCGAAGCGCTGGATGCGCTCGCCGAGCAGGCCGCGGGGCCTGAACAACAGCACGAGTAGCATCAGAAAATAGATCGCGGCAGTCGATGCTTGCGGATAACCGATCGCCGTAATCACGCCTTTGACCAGCCCAACCAGTAGTGCCGATAGGACCACGCCCCAGAACGAACCGAGCCCGCCGATCACGCATACGACGAAGGCCGGCGTGATGATCTCCTGACCCATCGCCGGATGTACCGAGTAGATCGGCGCGAGCAGCACACCAGCGAGACCGGCCAAGCCGATACCGAGCCCGGCAACCGCCATCATGTAGGGCTGTAGGGAAATACCAAGTGCGCCGACCATGTCCGGGTTCTGCACGCCAGCGCGCACCACCCGGCCGAACGCGGTTTTCTGCAACAGGAACCATAACCCCGCGATGCAGCCGACGGCGATTGCCAGCAGCACGGTGCGATAATACGAATAAACAAAGTCGCCGACAAAAATCTGCCCCTTCAAGGCTTGCGGGATCGCAACCGAAATAGGTGGTGCGCCGAAGATCACGCGAAGCGCTTGCTCAGCCACCATTGCCAAACCGAAGGTCAGTAGCAGCGAGAGGATCGGATCGGAGCGGTAGAAGCGCTGGAACAGCAGGCGCTCGGTCAAGATGCCTAAGAGTGCGACCAACACCGGCGTGACCAATAGCGATCCACCGAAGCCGACGTACGGCAACACCATCACCGAGATATAGGCGCCGATCGCGTAGAAGGCGCCGTGCGCCAGATTGACGATGCCGCCGAGCGAGAAGATCAGCGACAACCCAAGTGCGATCAACAGGTAATAGACGCCATCCAGCAGGCCGTTCACGACATGCTGGATGAAAAGCGCGGTGTTCATGGTTAGGGATCCGCATGGCTTGTAGGTCGGCGAGCAATTCTTTTCCGCTCGCCGTTTTGGCGGAGAGAGGGCAGAGGCCGGCTCCTCTTGGCCGGCCGAAGGTGAGGGGCGGCCGCTTGCATCGAGCCCGTTGCCGCCCCTCACCCCAACCCTAACCCGTCCCCTCTCCCCTGAGGCCGGGGAGAGGGGACGGGGTCAAGCCGGGAACTTGCATTCGTTCTCTTCTTTGGTGGCGGCAATCGCCTCCAATTCCTCGTTCGCGCCCGGCACGGCCGCCGACGACTTGAAGATGTCCCACTGGTTCTTGGCTTCTGCCGCCGGCAAAGCCGTTACCGTGTACATCTCGTGCATCAACTGATGATCGCTGGCGCGGAAATAGCCAGGCCGCGTCTTTAGAAGATCGAATTTGGCTCCCTTCTCCAAATGCTCGATGATCTTGACGGCTTCCGTGGTCTTGGTCTCGGTCATGGCCTGGGCCAGGATCTTCACCGCGATGTAATCACCCCAAGCCTGATTTTCGGGCGGCTTGGAGTACTTCTTGGTAAAGGCCGCGACGAACGTCTTGGTACCCGGCGTGTCGAGCAAATGGTGCCACACGACAGGCCAGGTGCCGCCAAAGTTTTCCTTACCGGCACCCCAGGCGAGGGCGGTGTCGAAGCCAAACCCGGCGACCGGGAACTTCAATCCAAATTCCGAATATTGTTTGAGGAAGTTGGTGATCTGGTTGCCGGCAAGATTGGAGATCACGAGGTCCGGGTTGGCGCTCCGAATCTCGAGCAGCAGGCCGGAGAAGTCGGTCGCATCGGTCGGCACCAACTTGTCGGCTGCGAATTGCCCGCCGTTGCCTTCCATGAAGCGCTTGGCGACCTTCAACAGATCGTGGCCGAACGCGTAGTCGGCGGTGAGCGAGAACCACTTCTTGCCCTTGACCAAGCCCTGCTCCATCAGCGAGCGCCCGCAGGTCTTGACGTACATCGAGTTCTGGCTCTCGACGTGGAACATGTACTTGTTGCAATTCGAGCCGCGCAAAGCGTCCGAGTTGCCGCCGGTGTTGATGTAAAGGTTCTTGGTGCGCTGGGCGACCTGAGCGATCGTCAGGCACGAGGCCGACGAGATTTCGCCGACGATTGCCGCCACCTTATCGCGTTCGATCATGCGCTCGGCCTTGGTCGATGCCGTCTGCGGATTGACCGAGTCCTCTTTCAAGATTTCGAGTTTGCGGCCCATGATGCCGCCGCCCGCGTTGATCTCCTCGACGACGAGATCGATCGCTTGGACGGCATACTCGCCGAGCGGGCCAAGGAAGCCGGTGCGCGGCGTCAAGTGCCCGAGCCGAATGGCTTCTGACTGAGCCAAACTGATGGCCGGGAAGCCGGTGACAGCGGTAATTGCCGTTGCAGCACCCGCGCCTTTGATCAATGAGCGGCGCGAAACTGCATCCTGACTTGATTTGGACTTAGACATTCTATCCTCCGCGTTTGTACTATCGGCCGGGCTGAAGCGCCGGTCTCGTTCGAAATTCTTGATCTTCGGGCTGCAATCAGGGCCGCAACTGTGATCGCAATCAAGGTGCGACAGCGCCGGGACGATTGTCCAGTGGCGATTTGCGATGAGCCGGTATGCCGATCAACAAAGTTTAACGGGAGAACGTGATGAGCAAAATCAAGACTGTTGCGGTGGTTGGTACCGGCACCATCGGAGCGAGTTGGGCAGCACTCTTCATCGGGCACGGGTACGATGTAATCGCGACCGATCCTGGCTCGGATGCGGAAGCCAAAATGCGGGCGTTCGTCGCGCGCGCATTGCCGGACGCGAAGCCGGAAAAGGCCGTCGCGCAAGGCGCACTTACGTTTGTTGCGACACCCGAACAAGCTGTCGCCAAGGCTGACCTAATCCAAGAAAATGCCCCCGAGCGCGCCGATCTCAAAGCTGATTTGATCGCGCGCCTGGAAGCGGCAGCACCAGCACATTGCATCATCGCATCGAGCACGACGGCATTCCCGCAGTCGGCGATTGCAGCGAAAGCCAAGGATAAGACGCGGGTGATCGTCGCTCATCCCTTCAATCCGCCGCATCTGGTGCCCCTGGTGGAACTCGTCGGCGCGACGCCCGATGCGCCGGCCGTGCTCGCCGCATATGACTTCTACAAATCGCTCGGTCGTGAACCGGTGATCCTCAAGAAGGAGGCGGTGGGGCACTTGGCCAACCGGCTGCAAGGGGCGTTGATGCGCGAGGCGATGTATTGTTTGGAACAAGGCATTGCCGACGTCGAGGATATCGACCGCGCACTGCGCTACGGCCCAGGCCTGCGCTGGGCCTTTATGGGCGCTTTCCAGACCTATCATTTGGCCGGTGGCGCCGGTGGGATCAGGCATTACTTTAAACACCTAGGGGCGAGCCAAACGCAACGCTGGGCCGCTCTCGGTACGCCGCAGCTCACACCCGAGTTCGAAGCGCGCACAATCGCTAGCGTAGAGGCGATGATCGGGGATCGCACGATTGCCGAACTGGAAGCCGAACGTGATCGCGCGTTGATCGGAATTGCGGCCGCGGCCAAGGCCGCTCGCTTGTCGAAAGGCATCGACTGAGAGCGCTGCCGTTGCGGCTGCGGCAAAAAAAGTTCATTGAATGGCGGAGAAGTGTTGACCTATGTGGGTCGAGTGTATATGACCCCATCAACTCTCACGGTCAGGTGGTAGGCCAATTTGCAGGAGCGTTCGCGCTCAGCAGGTCTAAACACTGCCGTATCCAAGCAGAGACGCAAATTCGGGACCACGACCCGCCGCTTCGCAAGAGGCGTGGGTCCTCTGGAATTCGAGCTGGGCGATCGCAATACGCGATGCCTGGCTAATAGGCTTGAGGCTACTCGTTAAGGCGGGTGCCTCGTAGAACGGACAAGGGCATCATGCCAACGATTCAACAGCTGATCCGCAAGCCACGGACGCCGAAGACATACCGGGAAAAATCCCGGCATATGGAAGCGTGCCCACAGAAGCGCGGCGTTTGCACGCGCGTGTATACGACAACGCCAAAGAAGCCGAACTCGGCGCTTCGTAAGGTCGCCAAGATCCGGCTGACCAACGGCTTCGAAGTCATCGGCTACATCCCGGGCGAAGGCCATAACCTGCAGGAGCATTCCGTCGTGCTCATCCGCGGCGGCCGCGTCAAGGATTTGCCCGGTGTGCGTTATCACATCATTCGCGGCGTCCTCGATACTCAGGGCGTCGGTGACCGCAAGCAGCGCCGTTCCAAGTACGGCGCCAAGCGTCCTAAGTAAGTCAGTCGCCGGTTGCAGCTTTCTGGCTCGCCGGTATAGAGCGCAAAATCGTTTGAAATTTAAGGGCTCGTCATGTCCCGTCGTCACAAAGCTGAAAAGCGCGAAGTCAATCCAGATCCGAAGTTCGGCGATCTGGTGCTGACCAAGTTCATGAATGCTGTCATGGAGCAGGGCAAGAAGTCGGTTGCCGAAAACATCGTCTATGGTGCTCTCGAGCGCATGGAGCAGAAGGTGAAGTCGGACCCGATCGTGTTGTTCCGCTCGGCGCTGGAAAATGTGATGCCGGCAGTCGAAGTCCGGTCACGCCGTGTTGGTGGCGCCACCTATCAGGTGCCAGTTGAGGTTCGTAACGAGCGCCGCCAGGCGTTGGCCATTCGTTGGATCATCGCCGCGGCCCGTTCGCGCAATGAGAATACGATGGTGGAGCGGTTGTCGGGCGAGTTGACCGATGCTGCGAACAACCGTGGGACAGCGGTTAAGAAGCGCGAAGACACGCACAAGATGGCCGAAGCCAACCGCGCCTTCTCGCACTACCGCTGGTAATACGCATTCGTTTCGGAGGTACGAGCTATGGCTCGCACGCACAAAATTGAAGACTACCGCAACTTCGGGATCATGGCGCATATCGACGCCGGGAAAACCACGACCACCGAGCGGATTCTGTACTACTCAGGCAAGTCGCACAAAATCGGCGAAGTGCACGATGGCGCCGCCACCATGGATTTCATGGATCAGGAAGCTGAGCGCGGCATTACCATCACGTCCGCCGCGACGACCTGCTTCTGGAATGGCAAGCGTCTGAACATCATTGACACGCCAGGCCACGTCGATTTCACCATTGAGGTCGAGCGTTCATTGCGCGTGCTTGACGGCGCTGTTTGCGTCCTCGATTCGAACCAGGGCGTTGAGCCGCAGACGGAGACGGTTTGGCGCCAAGGCGACAAGTACAGCGTGCCGCGCATCATCTTCGCCAACAAGATGGACAAGACCGGCGCCGACTTCTTCATGTGCCTCGACGACATCAAAGAGAAGCTTGGCGCCCGCGCCGTGCCGCTCCAGTTGCCGATCGGTTCCGAGAATAACTTCAAGGGGATGATCGACCTTTTGAAGATGACGGCCATGGTTTGGGACGGCGACGGCAAGGATGCCAAGTATGCCGAGGAAGAAATTCCAGCCGACCTTCTTGAGCAGGCCAAGGAATATCGCGCTGCGATGATCGAAGCCGCCGTGGAAATGGACGACGATGTCATGGCCACCTACCTCGACGGTGTCGAGCCGGACGTCACTACATTGAAGCGATTGATCCGCAAGGCAACAGTGACGCGCGCCTTTTATCCAATGCTGTGTGGCTCTGCCTTCAAGAACAAGGGCGTGCAGGTTCTGCTTGACGCCGTCGTCGATTATTTGCCGGCACCGTCCGATCGTGAAGCTTATAAGTGCATCGACATGAAGACCGATCTGGAAACGATCCGTCGTCCGCTCGATAGCGAACCGCTGTCGATGATCGCTTTTAAGATCATGAACTTCGAGCATGTCGGTTCCTTGACGTTCTGCCGCATCTACTCCGGCAAACTCGAGAAGGGCATGGCGCTTGCTCAGACGACGCGCGACAAGAAAGAGCGCGTCGGCATGATCTACGAAATGCACGCCGACAAGCGCGAAGCGGTGGACGCGGCTTACGCCGGCGACATCATTGCGTTGGCTGGCCTGAAAGATACCCGTACCGGCGAGACGCTGTCTGATCCGCAGAAGCCGGTTCTTCTCGAGAAAATGGACTTTCCGAATCCCGTCATTGAAATGTCGGTCACGCCTAACACCAAGGCCGATCAGGAAAAGATGGCGACCGTGCTGTACAACATGGCGCTGGAAGATCCCTCGTTCCGCGTTTCTGTCGACCAGGAGAGCGGTCAAACCATTTTGAAGGGCATGGGCGAACTTCATCTCGACATCAAGGTCGACATCATGAAGCGGCCTCCGCACAATATCGACGTCACAGTTGGTGCCCCTCAGGTTGCCTATCGTGAAACGCTCGCGCGCGCTGTCGATATCGACTACACGCACAAGAAACAGACCGGCGGCACGGGCCAGTTCGCTCGCGTCAAGCTGAAGCTCGAGCCGAATGAAGTCGGTAAGGGCAATGAGTTCGTCGCGGCCGTTGTCGGTGGCACGGTGCCCAAGGAATACATTCCCGGTGTCGAAAAAGGCATCAAGAGTGTCTGGGACAATGGCGTGTTGATCGGCTTCCCGATCGTCGACATGAAGGTTACGCTGCATGACGGCGCGTATCACGAGGTCGACTCGTCGGCGATTGCCTTCGAAATCGCAGCGCGCTCTGCTTTGAAGGAAGGTTGCGAAAAGGGTGGCATCAAGCTGCTCGAACCGATCATGGACGTCGAGGTGGTATCACCTGGCGACTTTGTCGGCGGCGTCATCGGCGATATCAACAGCCGTCGTGGCCAGATCCGCAACCAGGAAATGCGCGGCAACGCGACTGTCATTCGGGCTTTCGTGCCTTTGGCCAATATGTTCGGCTACGTTAGCCAGCTTCGGTCGATGAGCCAGGGGCGCGCGTCCTATACGATGCAGTTTGCCCATTATGCGGATGTTCCGCGCAATGTGGCCGATGAAGTGAAAGCGAAGTATGCCTGATCGACCAGGGCGCAGGATCGGCGATCCGAGCTCCCGAGCGAGATGACAAAACCGAGCTACGATACAACTAACCCGAGTTTGAACTGAGGAGCCTCCCATGGGCAAAGCAAAATTTGAGCGGACCAAGCCGCATTGCAACATCGGCACCATCGGTCACGTCGACCACGGCAAGACATCGCTGACGGCTGCCATCACGAAGGTGCTCGCCGAGACCGGCGGGGCTACCTACACCGCCTACGATCAGATCGACAAGGCGCCGGAAGAGAAGGCTCGCGGCATCACGATCTCGACGGCGCACGTCGAGTACGAGACCAAGAACCGTCACTATGCGCACGTCGACTGCCCAGGCCACGCCGACTACGTGAAGAACATGATCACAGGCGCCGCGCAGATGGATGGTGCGATCCTCGTCGTTTCGGCTGCTGACGGTCCAATGCCGCAAACCCGCGAGCATATCCTGCTTGCCCGCCAAGTCGGCGTACCTGCCCTCGTCGTCTTCATGAACAAGATTGACCTCGTCGACGACGAAGAGCTCGTCGAGCTGGTCGAGATGGAAATGCGCGAGCTGCTGTCCAGCTACCAGTTTCCAGGCGACGACATTCCCTTCGTCAAGGGCTCGGCCAAGGCCGCCCTTGATGGCGTTAAGCCGGAGCTTGGCCACGATGCAATTATCAAGTTGATGGAAGCTGTCGACGCCTACATTCCGCAGCCAGATCGTCCGATCGACAAGCCCTTCCTGATGCCAATCGAGGACGTGTTCTCGATCTCGGGCCGTGGCACCGTCGTCACCGGCCGTATCGAACGCGGCATCATCAAGGTCGGCGAAGAAGTCGAGATCGTCGGCATTCGCGACACCACCAAGTCGATCGTCACGGGCGTTGAAATGTTCCGCAAGCTGCTCGACGAAGGCCGGGCTGGTGACAATGTCGGCGCGCTGCTGCGCGGTATCGATCGTGAAGGCGTCGAGCGCGGTCAAATCCTGTGCAAGCCGGGCTCAGTCAAGCCGCACAAGAAGTTCAAGGCCGAAGCTTACATTTTGACGAAGGAAGAGGGTGGCCGTCATACGCCGTTCTTCACCAACTATCGTCCGCAGTTCTATTTCCGCACCACCGACGTCACCGGCGTTGTTACTTTGCCTGAGGGTACGGAAATGGTCATGCCTGGCGATAACGTCACCGTCGACGTCGAGCTGATCCAGCCGATCGCCATGGAAGAAAAGCTGCGCTTCGCTATCCGCGAAGGTGGCCGCACAGTTGGCGCCGGCGTCGTCGCACAAATCGTAGAGTAATAGACAGCATGCGGGGAGCGCCTGGCGGTAGCGTCAGGTGTCTCCACCGATAACTCGTGAGTTTGCGACTATGAACGGCCAAAATATCCGCATCCGGCTCAAGGCGTTCGATCATCGAATACTCGATGCGTCGACCCGCGAGATCGTGAACACCGCAAAACGCACCGGCGCCGAAGTGCGCGGGCCGATCCCACTGCCGACACGCATCGAGCGGTTTACTGTCAACCGCTCGCCGCACATCGACAAAACCAGCCGTGAACAATTCGAGATGCGCACTCACAAGCGTCTCCTCGATATCGTCGATCCGACCCCGCAGACCGTGGACGCGCTGATGAAGCTCGACCTCGCGGCCGGCGTGGATGTCGAAATCAAGCTCTAAACCCATTGACGGGTGAGAGTGTCGACTGACCCCAGCCGGCGCCGCCCAATAGGAAGAGGACCGCAGCACATGCGCTCCGGATTACTCGCTCAGAAAGTGGGAATGACCCGCATCTTTACGGATGCCGGGGAACATATCCCTGTGACCGTGCTCAAGGTCGACCATTGTCAGGTCGTGGCCCACCGCACTGAGGACAGCAATGGCTATACCGCCTTGCAGCTCGGTGTCGGCAGCCGCAAACCGACCAATGTCAGCAAGGCCGAGCGGCAGCATTTCGCTGTCGCGAACGTCGAGCCGAAGCGCAAAATGGTCGAGTTTCGTGTCAGTCCCGACAACATGATAGATGTCGGCGCGGAAATCACGGTCAACCATTTCGTCACCGGCCAACTTGTCGATGTCACTGGTACCAACCAGGGCAAAGGTATGCAGGGTCCGATGAAGCGCTGGAACTTCTCCGGTCTTCGCGCCACTCACGGCGTGTCGATCAGCCATCGTAGCCACGGTTCGACCGGGCAACGCCAGGACCCAGGTAAGGTGTTCAAGGGCAAGAAGATGGCCGGAAACATGGGCAACATGCGTGTCACCACGCAGAACCTTCAGGTCGTCAAGACGGACCTTGATCGTGGCCTCGTGATGATCAAGGGCGCGGTGCCCGGGACCAAGGGCGGCTGGGTTTTGATCCGCGATGCCGTCAAGAAGCCGCTGCACAAGGATGCGCCGAAGCCGGGTGCCTTCAAGGCGCCTGCCGCTGCCTCGCCTGCCACCGCCGGGGCGAAGGAGTAATCACCATGCAAGCGAACGTCACAACTCTCGAGAATGCTGCGGCCGGCACCGTCGAGCTCGACGAAGCCATCTTCGGCCTCGAGCCCCGTCAGGATCTCATCCAGCGCATGGTCCGCTGGCAACTCCTGAAACGGATGGCTGGAACGCATCACGCCCAAGACCGCTCGGAAGTGCATGTCACGGGCAAGAAAATGTACAAGCAGAAGGGGACCGGCAGCGCCCGTCACGGCGACAAGTCGGTGCCGCAGTGGCGAGGCGGTGGTAAGGCATTCGGTCCGAAGCCGCGCAGCCATGCTATCGGGTTGACCAAGAAGGTGCGCGCTCTCGCGCTCCGTCACGCTCTGTCCGCAAAAGCCAAGGCCGGCGAAATCGTCGTACTCGATGCTGCAAAGTCGGTCACAGGTAAGACCGGCGATATGCGTCAACACTTCAGCAAGCTGCATCTCGAAAACGCGTTGATCATCGATGGTGCCGAGCTCGACGTGCCGTTTGCACGCGCTGCTCGCAACCTGCCGAACATCGACGTTCTGCCGGTGCAGGGCATCAATGTTTACGACATTCTGCGTCGCAAGAAACTCGTGCTGACCAAGGCTGCGATTCAGGCACTGGAGGCCCGCTTCAAATGAACAAGCTCAAATCCTACGACGTGATCCTGTCACCAGTGATCACGGAAAAAGCGACGATGGCCTCGGAATACAACAAGGTCGTTTTCAAGGTGCGTCCCGACGCATCGAAGACCGACATCAAGGCTGCCGTCGAGCATCTTTTCAACGTCAAGGTGAAAGCCGTCAATACGCTGATCCGCAAGGGCAAGCTGAAACAATTTCGCGGTCGGAATGCACTCCTGAGCGACACCAAGAAAGCGGTTGTCACATTGGAAGCTGGCCACGCCATCGACGTGACGACGGGCCTCTAAGGCTCTCGAGACACAGGGTAGTTACATGGCACTAAAGACATTTCGTCCAACGACACCGAGCTTGCGCCACCTGGTGCAGATTGACCGTAGCGGCCTATGGAAGGGCGCTCCGATCAAGATGCTTGTCGAAGGCAAGTCGAAGACCGGTGGCCGCAATACCGACGGACGCATCACCATGCGTCATATCGGTGGCGGACATAAGCAAAGCTACCGATTGGTCGATTTCAGGCGTCGCAAACACGACATAGCCGCAGTCGTCGAGCGCTTGGAATATGATCCGAATCGGACCGCCTTCATCGCGTTGGTGAAGTACACCGATGGTGAGATGTCCTACATTCTGGCGCCGCAGCGGTTGGCCGTTGGCGACAGCGTGATTTCGGGCGAAAAGGTTGACGTAAAGCCAGGCAATGCGATGCCGTTGGCCGCCATGCCGATCGGCACCATCGTGCACAACGTCGAGCTTAAGGTTGGCCGCGGTGGTCAACTTGCCCGCTCCGCCGGTTCCTACGTACAGCTGGTCGGTCGTGATAGCGGCTGGGCCGTGCTGAAATTGAATTCCGGCGAGACCCGCAAGGTTCGCGCCGAGTGCATGGCCTCGATCGGTGCGGTCTCAAACCCGGATCATTCGAACCAGGTCATCGGTAAGGCTGGGCGTACGCGTTGGCTGGGTCGTCGTTCGACGGTTCGTTCGATTGCTATGAACCCTGTCGATCACCCGAACGGTGGTCGTACCAAGGGCGGCAAGCATTGGACGACGCCGTGGGGCAAGCCGACCAAGGGCTTCAAGACGCGCAAGAATAAATCGACGGACAAGTTCATCATTCGCGGCCGTCAGGCCAAGAAGTAATCGGACGCGAGGAGTTTCGACGTGACACGTTCTGTCTGGAAAGGCCCGTTCATCGACGGTTATCTGCTGAAGAAAGCAGAGAAATCCCGTTCGTCTGGGCGCAGTGAGGTCATCAAGATCTGGAGCCGACGTTCCACGATCCTGCCGCAGTTCGTCGGCCTGACCTTCGGCGTCTACAACGGTCATAAGCATATTCCGGTCAATGTCAGTGAAGACATGATCGGCATGAAGTTCGGCGAATTTTCTCCCACCAGGACCTTTACCGGTCATGGCGGCGATAAAAAAGCCGTCAGGAAGTGAGAGGCTGAGATAATCCCATGGGCAAGCCGAAACGCGAGCGTAGCCTGAAAGACACGGAAGCTCAGGCCGTGGCGAAGAACCTTCGGGTGTCGCCGCAGAAGCTGAACCTTGTCGCAGGCC
>JANLXZ010000150.1:0-2974 GCA_031365375.1 Hyphomicrobiaceae bacterium
AACTCGATGCAAGGGTGAGTAGCATGGGTGGGGGCGGGATGCAAGGAGGGATTTGGGTGGGCGACTGCGCAATGGAAACCCGTCGGTATTACGATGCCTTGACCTTCGTACCCAATTTCTGATTCTGTGTGCTCATAGCCCGTTTCCAATCGGAGCCCCGGCCACGAAATGCTGTCTCGACCACCGGCGATCAACATCCCATTGGGGATCGGATTTTACACGATCGCTGAAGCCGCACGGCTCGTTCGAATTCCTGCGCCCAAAGTCCGGCGGTGGTTGTCGGGATATGACTACAAGATCGACGGTGAACTTCGGCACATGCCCCGCCTCTGGACGCCGCAACTTCCAAAACTCGATAATCATCAAGAACTAGGATTTCGCGATCTCGTTGAACTGCGCTTTGTGCACGCGTTTGTTGAACAAGGTCTCGGACTTCGGACTATCCGCCGTTGCCTGAATTATGCGCGCGACTGCATCGCCGACGATCATCCCTTTTCTACCAGACAATTCCGTACCGATGGCCGCACAATTTTTTTCGATTTTGTTGAGCAAGCGAATGCAGCGAGTGCGCCGTCGAATGACAATCAGAGCGAGGTCGAACTGAGGCGCTTGCTCGATCTCAAGCATCGTCAATTTGTATTCCGAAACGTTGTCGCACAAACATTCAAAGATCTGGATTTCGATGAAAAAATCGTCGTCCGATGGCGCCCCCTGGCCGGTAAGGACAGCATCGTGATTGATCCCAAACGCGCCTTCGGCCAACCAATCGCAGCCGAGACCGGCGTGCCTACCGTGGCATTGGATGCCGCAGTCAAGGCGGAAGGATCAGTTTCTCGGGTTGCTTTCCTTTTTGACCTGCCAGTTCAGGTTGTTCGAGACGCGATGAAGTTTGAGGCCGAGCTTCGAGCAGCGTGAAAGTCTTCTTCGATCACAATTTGTCCTTCGCGCTTGCCCGTGCGTTGCAGGGCCTATTCCGTGACGAACATGAGATTGTCGCTCTCATCGACAAATTTCCTCGCGATATCTTGGATACAGATTGGATCCGAAACCTCAGTAACGAAGGCCACTGGATCGTCATCTCGGGCGATCGACGGATTACGCGAAATCATGCCGAACGGCACGTCATAATGAATTCTGAACTGACCGGTTTCTTCATGGCCCCTAGTCTCAACAAAGCGCCGGTTTTGAAGCAGCTCGAGCGATTGTGCGCACTATGGGATAACATACTCAATTTGGCCAATAGCGCCCAACCGGGAGCGCTCTATGAGCTACCGATCTCTGGCAACAAGCCCCGGCCACTGAGGTCTCGGTAAAAACCTCACCCCCGCCTATTCTGCCTGTTCGCCGCCAGATCTTCCACCACCGCCGGATCGGCCAGCGTGCTGGTGTCTCCCAGCGCGCCCACGTCGTCCTCGGCGATCTTGCGCAAGATCCGCCGCATGATTTTTCCGGACCGGGTCTTGGGCAATCCTGGCGCGAACTGAATCTGATCGGGTGTCGCGAACGGCCCAATCTCCTTGCGCACCCACTGCTTAAGTTCGGTTTTCAGCTCCTCGGACCCTGTCAGCCCTGTCATCAACGTCACATAACAATAGATGCCCTGGCCCTTGATGTCGTGCGGGTAGCCAACCACGGCGGCCTCCGACACGCCCGAATGGCCAACCAGCGCGCTCTCGATTTCCGCCGTTCCTAGACGGTGGCCGGAGACGTTGATCACGTCGTCCACGCGGCCGGTGATCCAGTAGTAGCCATCCGCGTCCCTGCGGCAGCCGTCGCCGGTGAAGTAGGCGCCCTTGTAGGTTGAGAAATACGTCTGCACGAAGCGCTCGTGGTCGCCGTAGACGCTGCGCATCTGGCCGGGCCAGCTATCCGTCAGGATCAGGTTGCCCGACGTTGCGCCCGTCAGCACCGTCCCCTTGTCGTCGACCACTTCCGGCTTGATGCCGAACAGCGGCAGCGTCGCCGATCCCGGTTTTAGCCGCGTGGCGCCGGGCAGCGGAGAGATCAGAATGCCGCCGGTTTCGGTCTGCCACCAGGTGTCGACGATCGGGCATTTCCCGTTGCCGACCACGCGGTGATACCACTCCCAGGCTTCCGGATTGATGGGTTCACCTACCGAGCCGAGCAGCCGCAGCGACGAGCGATCCGAGCGCTTCACGAAATCATCACCGGCGCCCATCAGCGCACGGATGGCCGTGGGGGCGGTGTAGAAGATCGTCACCTTCCACTTGTCGATGACATGCCAGAAGCGCGACGCCGTCGGATAATTCGGTACGCCCTCGAACATCAGCGTGGTCGCGCCGTTCGCTAGAGGCCCGTACACAATGTAACTGTGCCCGGTCACCCAGCCGACGTCGGCCGTACACCAATAGATATCGCCGTCGTGATAATCGAACACGTATTGATGCGTCAGCGCTGCATAAACCAAGTAGCCGCCGGTTGTATGCAACACGCCCTTCGGCTTTCCCGTTGAGCCTGAGGTATAGAGAATGAACAGCGGGTCCTCCGCATTCATCTCTTCAGGCTTGCAGTCAGCAGAAACTTTTTTCAGCTCGTCATGCAGCCAAATATCGCGCGCCGCGTTCCAGGCGATCTTCCCACCTGTACGCTTCACCACCAGCACTTTGACGTCGGCGCCCGGCAGTTTGGCCAGCGCATCATCCGTGTTCTTCTTCAGCGGGATCGGCTTGCCGCCGCGCAGGCCCTCATCGGCGGTGATGACGAAGCGCGAGGCGCAATCCTGGATGCGGCCCGCCAGGCTCTCCGGCGAGAACCCTCCGAACACCACCGAATGCACGGCGCCAATACGTGCGCAGGCCAGCATGGCGTAGGTCGCCTCGGGAATCATCGGCAGATAGATGGTGACGCGGTCGCCCTTTTTCACGCCATTGGCCTTCAGCACATTGGCGAAGCGGCAGACGCGATCATGCAGCTGGCGGTAGGTGATGCGCTCGTCCTGGGTGGGATCGTCGCC
>JANLXZ010000175.1:0-2144 GCA_031365375.1 Hyphomicrobiaceae bacterium
CTCGTCGATGTACACTACTACGAGCCCTATAGTTTCACACATCAGGGCGCGACTTGGGGCGACGCCTGGATCCGGTATCTCGCGGGTTTGTCGTTCCCCCCATCGATTACCAGCCGCGAGGCGGCGACCGATGCGAGCGCAAGGCTGCGCAGCGCACGCGCGATCGAGGGCACGGCTCAGGCGTTTGTCGAGACGCTACGCAAGATCGATACTTACGTGAAAGAGGATTTCGGCCAACTCAGCATCGCCAAAGATTTCGCGAGACTGCGCGCTTGGGCCGCCAAACATGGCGTTACCTCCGATCGCATCATTATCGGCGAATTCGGGGCCTATCGTGCGCCAAAGGAAGCGAATGTGCCGGACGACGGCAGCCGTGCACGCTGGTTGCAGTCGATTAGGGGTGCCGCCGAAAAGCAAGGCTTCGGTTGGGCGCTATACGCCTATCACTCCGATTTCGGGTTGGTGATCGACGAGGAAAAGGCGACTTGGGATGAGAGCTTGCTGCCAGCGTTGGGGTTGAAGGTGCCCGCGAGGTAGGCTCGCACGCGGGGCAAACTTGACAACCTCGACCCTGCGTGTGCTTTTCCCGCTTCAACAACCCGCATCACGTTCAGGACATCGATCCAATGGCTGCCACCAAGGGCCAAGCGCCCGCGACCCACCGCTATCGCTCGCACACCTGCGGCGCGCTGCGACCGAGCGATATCGGCTCGACCGTCCGGTTGTCCGGCTGGGTTCACCGGGTGCGCGACCACGGCGGGCTGCTGTTCATCGATCTGCGTGACCATTACGGCATGACGCAGATTGTTGCCGACAGCGAAAGCCCGGCATTCAAGGCGATTGAAACCGTGCGTTCCGAATGGGTGGTGCGGATCGACGGCGTGGTACGGCAACGCCCCGACGGCACGACGAATAAGGATCTGCCGACCGGCGATGTCGAAATTCTGGCGGCCGAGCTCGAAGTCTTGAGCCAAGCCAAGGAGCTGCCGGTTCCGGTATTCGGTGAGCCGGATTACCCGGAAGATCTGCGACTGACTTATCGTTTCCTCGATCTGCGTCGCGAGACGCTGCATCGCAACATCATGACGCGGCTGGCCGTGGTCAAATCCATCCGCCAGCGCATGGAAACCGCCGGGTTCTTCGAGTTCGCAACGCCGATCCTCACTGCATCCTCACCCGAAGGCGCGCGCGACTTCCTGGTGCCGAGCCGGATCCATCCGGGCAAGTTCTACGCCCTGCCGCAAGCGCCGCAGCAGTACAAGCAGCTGCTGATGATGTCGGGCTTCGACCGTTATTTCCAGATCGCGCCGTGCTTCCGCGATGAAGACCCGCGCGCCGACCGTCTGCCCGGCGAGTTCTATCAGCTCGACGTGGAAATGAGCTTCGTCGAGCAGGAGGACATCTTCCAGACGATGGAGCCGGTGATGACCGGCGTGTTCGAGGAATTCGCCAAGGGCAAGCCCGTCACCAAGGGCTGGCCGCGCATTCCTTATGATACGGCGATTGCCAAGTATGGCTCGGACAAGCCCGATCTGCGCAACCCGATCGAGATGGCCGATGTGACCGAGCACTTCCGTGGCTCGGGCTTCAAGGTATTCGCCGGAATGATCGAGAAAGACCCGAAGGTTCGGGTGTGGGCGATCCCGGCGCCGGGTGGCGGCTCGCGCGCGTTCTGCGACCGCATGAACGGATGGGCGCAGAAGGAAGGCCAGCCGGGGCTGGGCTATATTATATACAAGGATGGCAAAGCAGCGGGGCCGATCGCGAACAATATCGGAGCGGAGCGCGCCGCAGCCGTTCAAGCCCAAGTCGGCGCCCAAGAGGGCGATGCCGTGTTCTTCGCCGCCGGCGATCCGGCCAAATTCTACAAATTCGCAGGGCTTGCCCGCGATCAGATCGGCCGTGAACTGAAGTTGATCGATGAGAACCAGTTCAAGTTCTGCTGGATCGTCGACTTTCCGCAATACGAGTACAACGAAGACGAGAAGAAGATCGACTTCTCGCACAATCCGTTTTCGATGCCGCAAGGCGGTCTGAAGGCATTGGAAGATGCCAAGACCGACACCGAGATCCTAAATCTCAAAGCCTTCCAATACGACGTTGTCTGCAATGGCTTTGAACTCGCTTCGGGCGGTATCCGTAAT
>JANLXZ010000195.1:0-2286 GCA_031365375.1 Hyphomicrobiaceae bacterium
GCCGGCGCTCGCGGGGCGGAACACGCTCCCCGAGCCGACGGACTGGAACGTCCACGCCCAGACCACGGTGATCGCGCAAGGTTACCCGCGCATGCGTTCGCCCTATGAGGGCATCAACAGTCTTCCGGGCGGCGGGCAAGGCCGCGAGACATGGACTGTAGACGCGTTTCTCGGCTGGCGGCTCTGGAAAGGCGGCGAATTCTATTTCAATCCGGAACTGGCCCAGGGATTCGGCTTGAACAGCACGCTCGGGCTCGCAGGCTTTTCGAACGGCGAAGCTCAGAAGGGCGGCGCACCGTTTCCAAAATTCCGCCCGCAGCGCTATGTCTTCCGCCAGACCTTTGGTCTGGGCGGAGAACAGGAAGAAGTTGCCGACGTTGCGATGCAACTCGCTGGAAAACGTGACATCGACCGCGTCACTGTGACAGTCGGTCGTTTCGCAGTCGGCGACTATTTCGACGGCAACTCCTACGCCAAGGATCCGCGCCTCGACTTCATGAACTGGGCGATGTGGTCTTCGGCCGCCTACGACTTCCCTGCCGATCTCCCCGGGTTCACCCGTGGCGCCGTGATCGACCTCAACCGGAAGGACTGGGCGCTGCGCGCCGGCGTGTTCCAGGTACCCAACGCTCCTAACAGTGATATCCTCACCTTCAAGACCGGCGGAGCCGTTGTCGAATTTGAAGAACGTCACACCGTGTTCGACCAGCCCGGCAAACTTCGGTTCGGGATCTTCGCCAATCGCGGCAATACTGGCAATTACCACAACGCGCTGGCGATCAGCGCCGCCGACCCCATGCTCGATATCAACGATGTCATCGTCGGCATTCGGCGCGACAATCTGAAGTACGGCTTCTACATCAACGCTGAGCAACAGCTGATGAAGGATGTCGGCATCTTCGCCCGCGCCAGTTGGAACGACGGCCGCAACGAAATCCTGTCGTTCACCGATATCGACCGCAGTGCGTCAGCTGGCTTGTCGATCAAGGGCAGCCGCTGGGGACGGGCAAGCGACACAATCGGCATCGGCGGAGCAATCAACGGGCTCTCCCGCGCCCACCGGGATTTCCTGGCGGCGGGTGGCCTCGGCCTCTTGATCGGCGATGGCCAACTGAACTACCGCAATGAACGAATCTTCGAGACTTATTACGCTTTCGCGATCGACAAAAATTTTACCGCTAGCGCCGACTATCAGTTGATTACGAACCCGGCCTACAACTCCGATCGCGGGCCCGTCCACATTTTCTCAGGTCGTTTGCACGGCGAGTTTTAAAGTAGCGCATCATGCTCAGTAAGTTCAGAGGAAGTTGGTTATGAGCGTCGTCGCAGCCCAACTGTATCAAAATGGCAATAGGGTAAGAGCCGTTTCATTGGACGAACCTATCGACTGCAGGAGCAAATCCGAGTTTGTGTGGATTGGTTTGTTCGAGCCTTCGGAGCACGAGCTTAAGCAACTTGAGAAGAACTATGAGCTTCATCCTCTTGCGATTGAGGACGCACTTAAAGCGAACCAAATGCCGAAGGTTGATGTTTATGGCGACCAACTATTTGTAATGGCGCGCACCGCCCATCTCGAGCACGACCACATAGCGTACGGCGAAACTGCAATTTTCGTCGCGAAGAATTTCATCATTTCAGTTCGGCATGGCTCGGCACGGGCGCATAGCGACCTCCGCGCTCAACTCGAAGCGGCGCCTAGCCTTTTGGGCCAAGGCCCCGACTATGTTCTCCACGCCATCCTCGACTTTATCGTTGATGGATATCTCCCAATTGTCGAAACGATCGAGGAACGCATTCTTGCTATGGAGCAGAGCGCTCTCGACAGCTTTCTCAGCCGCGCTGAAGTCAAGCGAATCTTCGGATTACGGCAAGAACTAATTCGTTTTAAGCGGATCATCGGCCCAATGACTGAGGTCTGCGGCCGGCTCGTACACCTTGATGCGTCGTGTCTCGACGCTAACGTCCGTCCTTATTTTCAAGACGTCTTGGACCACGTGCGGCGCGTCGATGCGATGGTAAACTCTTTGCGCGACGTTCTGACTTCGGTTTTTGAGGTGAGCAATCTATTGGAGCAGCAGCGTCAAGGTGTAATCACGCGCCAGCTGGCTGCTTGGGCCGCGATACTGGCCGTCCCCACTGCGATCGCCGGCATTTACGGCATGAACTTCGAAAATATGCCTGAGTTGAAGACGCAATATGGCTACTTTGTCGTCCTTGCTCTTATCGCCTTGATTTGCATTGTGCTCTATCTCCGGTTCAAACGCGCCCGATGGCTCTGATACGAAG
>JANLXZ010000212.1:0-5630 GCA_031365375.1 Hyphomicrobiaceae bacterium
ACTAGCCGGGTGATTGCCCTGGTTATCCGCAATTAAACTCGTACCCGACAAAAATCGAGCCAGCGACGGCATTCGTCGCTGGCTCGACAGTCATCCTCGGCGCCGGGTAGAAGCGGCGGATGTTATTGCGGGCTTGGCAATCTGACTTCGCGTCAAATCGATTTGCAGACTGCGCGAATCCATCCTCGAGCCATAGATGCGGATAGCACCTTCGACATCCCCTTCTTGCAGGCTGCGGAATTGCTCGCTGTAGGTGAAGGACATCAGTTGCCCGCCTGAATCGGGATGATCGAGCCCGATTGCATGGCCAATTTCGTGGGCAATGGTGTACCGCAAATCGTATACTGCAAGGCTGCCACCGAACCCTACTTTCCACTTCTTTTTAGGGTTCAGACAGATCAGCGATTTATCAATTTGCCGAAAGTGACCGTCACCCGGTTTATAGTCTACGTTGGCGAAAGCATGCCCCTCCGGTTCGCTTTGGGCGCCGATGACTATACCTGCAGCCGCCGGATCATCAATTTCCCGGAACGTGATGTTGATCGCCTGCTCCCACATATCGAACGCTGCCCGCACCTCCTGATCGAACGATTGGCGATCAATTCCGGACGCAGAGAGCAGGCCATCAGGAGATTCGACACCTTTGCAGTTGCGGGCGTTTGGGAACCGATTGCTACTGTGCACGATGGCATATGTAACCGTGGAGGTTCTGCCCACGTCATTCACCCATTTAACCCCGGCGCCGTCGAATGTAAGCAAACGAAACCCCAAGCCACTTGCATTAACTGCACCTGCCAAGGCAATCACCGCCAAGACGGCGGCTGCCGTCCGGCCAAAGCGAAATATGTTGAATCCCACACCGATCCCCCGATATTCAAACAGCGCCCACGAAAGAGCACTGTGTCTAACTCGCACTCGATGTTCACCGGCGAACTTCAACGCAGTGCCCCCTGCGCGGCCAGACAAAGCCAAGCTATAGGAAGTTGTGGCGACAGCAAGGCGCGTAGAACGGGGTCGGCACGGCGGGTGGCTAAGGTGTCACACGTGGCTGTTTGAGAAGTGCATCCGATTCGCGTCGGCTCATCGATGTCCATAAGCGGGCAACCTGCACGTTTCAACCGACCCTGCCGCACCTCGTCTCGACGTTCAGACTACTAATCACCTGAGCACTCGCTCAGGAACCTAACGGTTCCGTGTCGGTTCTAATCGCAGCTTACAATTCCAAATTGCAAAGCCTCGAACCGGAGAGTTTTTATGACCGACCGACAACTTGCAGTTGTTACAGGGGCCTCTTCGGGAATTGGATTTGAGTTGGCTAGATGTTGCGCTGAGCATGGCTTTGATTTGGTGATCGCGGCCGACGAAGCGAAGATAAACGAAGCTGCCGCGGAATTGCGGAAAGTTGGTACTGCAGTTGATGGAATTGAGGTCGATCTATCAACCACGGAAGGCGTCGCCAAGCTTTATGATGCCATTAAAGGTCGACCCGTAGACGCGCTCCTTGCAAATGCTGGGCGCGGTCTTGGAAAGGGGTTTCTTGATCAAGATTTCGACCGCGTAATGCATGTCGTGAATACCAATATAACGGGTACGTTGGCCCTAATTCAGAAAATTGGTCGCGATATGCGGGGGCGAGGAAATGGCCGTATCTTAATCACAGGTTCTATAGCAGGTTTCGTTCCCGGTGCTTATCAAGCGGTCTATAATGGTTCGAAGGCCTTCTTAGACTCATTTTCGTTCGCGCTGCGGGCGGAATTGAAGGATAGCGGAGTAACGGTCACCTGCCTCATGCCAGGCGCGACCGAGACTGAGTTTTTTGAACGCGCTGATATGCTCGACACCAAAGTTGGTCAGGCCAAAAAAGATGATCCGGCTGATGTCGCTAAGACCGGTTTTGTTTCAATGATGAACGGGGAAGGCGATGTCGTGAGTGGTTGGCACAACAAACTTCTATCTGCGATAGCCAACATCACTCCCGCTTCTCTACTGGCCGAACAGCACCGCAAAATGGCAGAACCCGGTTCAGGAAAATCAACTTAAGAGGGTTCACGTATGAAGGCGTTATGTTTTCACGGTAAAAATGATATCCGATATGAGACCGTCCCCGACCCCAAAATTGAGCATCCGCAAGACGCCATTATCAAAGTAACATCCTGCGCCATTTGCGGATCCGACCTTCACATCTACAACGGGGTCATCCCAGGGATGGAAACTGGCGATATCTTGGGTCACGAAACGATGGGGGAGGTTGTCGAGGTTGGGCGTGAAAATAAGAAACTGAAGGTCGGCGACCGCGTGGTCGTGCCATTCACGATTTCATGCGGCGAATGTTTTTTTTGCAAGCGCGGTTTTTACTCGGGGTGCGAAAAAAGCAATAGGAATGCGGCACAAGCGGCAAAATTGTGGGGTCACTCACCAGCTGGTCTATTCGGGTATTCGCACTTGTTAGGAGGGTATGCTGGCGGCCAGGCCGAGTATCTTCGCGTACCATACGCCGATGTCGGGCCGATTAAAGTGCCCGGTGGTATGACGGACGATCAAGTTCTGTTTTTATCCGATATTTTTCCGACGGGCTATATGGCTGCGGAGTTCTGAAATATACAGCCAGAAGACACGATCGCGATCTGGGGTTGTGGACCTGTTGGTCAATTTGCGATCAGAAGCGCGTTCCTATTGGGAGCCGGTCGCGTCATCGCAATAGACACCATTCCGGAACGCTTAGCGCTTGCTCAACAAGCGGGCGCAGAGACTTTGGACTTTATGAAAGAGGATATTTACGAGCGAATACAGGAAATGACGAGAGGGCGCGGAGCCGACTCCTGCATCGATGCGGTGGGGACGGAGCCCGCCAGCATGGCGAGCTTAGATTCGATGCTGGATCGTGCCAAGGTCGCAACTTTCTTAGCGACGGATCGCCCCCACGTTCTGCGGCAGGCCATTCATTGCTGCAGAAATTTTGGTACCGTTTCCATTGTTGGCGTCTACGGCGGCTACCTCGACAAAATCCCCATGGGTTCCGCGATCAACCGCGGATTGACATTCAGGATGGCGCAGACACCGGTCCAAAAATATCTCCCAATGTTATTGGAGCGGATCCAGAAGGGAGAGATTGATCCATCGTTTGTGATAACTGATCATGGAGGGTTGGAAGATGGTCCCGAATTATATAATAGGTTCAGGGACCGAAAAGACGGTTGTATTAAGGTTGTTTTGAAACCTGGAATGAGTAAGCCCGCGGTAACAGCCGTTTGACGCGTTTTCGCCGCAGCATGTCGCGTTGCATTGTGGGATTTCCCTCCGTCTAGGTGGGTTTCTAGATTGGCATCAATGATAGCAGCTGATAACTCTTGATTGGAAATTACACCTAGCCGTCGGCGTCGTCAAAGAAAGTTGCAACCGGTGCTGCCCCGTCTAACGGCTGCGATTAAACATCTGTCATTGAAGCTGAGCAGTCTGGCTGCGGCGCGTGGTCAGAGGGACGGTGAAAAGAAATACGGAGGTCCAGCGGAGCAGCCTTGGCAAAACGGCGGACAGCTGGCGTTCTCCATATTGAACTCATTGCCGGATCCCGCTCTCATTTTGGATGACTTTGCGGTTCTTCTGAGAGGCAACAACCTGGCAAGAGATGTCTTGGGTGAGTTGCGCATCGGCGAGCATATCTCCCGAACGACGCGCAATCCCGAATTGGCCGCGGCTATAGCCAATGCTGGGCAGCCGGGCCATCGCGAGCAATTCGAGCTTGTCCTTCACAGCCCGATAGAACGCCGCCTCGAGGGCGTGGCGACCCGGTTTGCGCCTGCCTCGAAGTCGGAAACGGCGGCAACTATTTTGGTCATCCTGCAAGACCTGAGCGAACGAGATGCATTATCGAGGATGCGCGTGGAGTTTGTTGCCAACGCCAGCCACGAACTTCGAACGCCCTTGGCAGTCCTGACCGGTTTCATTGAGACACTAGCCGGCCCCGCGAAGGGCGACGTCGCCGCGCAACAGCGTTTCCTCGCCATCATGGCCGAACAAGCAGCTAGGATGACCAGGTTAATCGACGATCTGTTGGCTTTGAGCCGGGTCGAGATGCGTGCTCATTTAGCGCCAACGACGATTGCCGACCTCAATCTCGTCGCGGCCGATGCCGTCGAACATCTGAAGCCGGTTGCATCAAGCGATGGGATTGCTTTGGTTTACCAACCGCTGACTGCTGCCGCCGAGATTCGCGGTGATCACGACGAATTGGTTCAAGCCGTGCAAAACCTCGTGCATAACGCAATCAAATATGGGCGGCCAGCAGGATCGATCTCGGTCGTGGTTTCGCACTATGGAAATCGGCCCGGGCAGTTACCGTCGTTGCAACTTAGCGTGACGGACGATGGACCGGGAATCGCGCCGGAACACGTTCCGCGCCTAACCGAGCGTTTCTATCGGGTAAGCACGTCGTTCAGCCGTGAAAAGGGGGGAACGGGACTGGGCCTCGCAATCGTCAAGCACATCGTCACGCGCCATCATGGAGCGATCCACATTGCGTCGAAGGTTGGTATCGGCTCGACATTCACGCTCAGTTTTCCCTCAGTCTGATTGGTGCCGGTCGACCAGTGCCGCCTCGGTTATGTGTCACAAAACTGCAATCAGACTGTCGTAATCGGGTAGAACGAAGCGCGCCGGTGCATTCGACGGCATGGAGACTTTCGCATGAGCGATCATATCGTAAAATCGTACGACCAAGATCTGGCCGCGCTAGATCGGACGATCGCAGAGATGGGTGGCCGCTGCGAACAGCTTCTTGCCAACGCTTTCGCAGCTCTTGAGCGACGTGATCCTAAACGCGCGGAGGCGGCGGTTGCCAGTGACAAGGTGATCGACGATCTGGAGCGTTCTTTGCAAGAACAGGCAATCATGATGATCGCGCGGCGGCAACCGTTGGCGAACGACTTACGCCACGTGATGACCGTGATCAAAATTGCGAGTGATCTGGAACGGGTCGGCGATCTTGCCAAGAACATCGGCAAGCGCGCCCTGGCCGTGGCACAGGAGACGCCGCCTAAAGCGCTGTTGACCGGGTTGGGCCACATGACGGAACACGCCCTTTCGCAATTGAAGGATGTGCTCGACGCATTTGCCACTCGCGATGCCGAAAAGGCCCTCAAGGTGTGGCGGGATGATGCGCGCATTGATGCGCTCTACAACTCCATTTTCCGAGAAATGCTCACCTACATGATGGAAGATCCCCGCAATATAGGTATGTGTACCCACCTTCTGTTTGGCGCCAAGAATATCGAACGCATCGGTGATCATACGACCAATATCGCGGAGAATATTCATTATCTCGTGCATGGTGCGATACCCGATGGTGATCGCCCAAAAGGCGACGATTCGAGCATGCTCGTGGTGAACTTACCGCTCCGCTGAGCACCTTCCAGGACCTAGCAGTTGGAACCCATCGATGCCGTCAATCTTGGTCGTCGAAGATGAAGCATCGCTTGCGGAGTTGCTTCGCTACAATTTTGAGGCAGCCGGATTCAGCGTCCGTTCGGTGGCGTCCGGCGAAGAGGCCGAGGTAGTCCTTCAAGAAGAGCGCTTCGACTGTCTCGTACTGGACTGGATGCTGCCAGGGGTCACCGGGATCGAGCTTTGCCGGC
>JANLXZ010000260.1:0-5103 GCA_031365375.1 Hyphomicrobiaceae bacterium
ATTTCGAATTCCGGGTCGATTGCCTTGGGAAAATCGCCGATGCGTTGGAATAGTCCGCCGACGCTGTGGATTTCCTTGGCAGCTTCGACGAGCAATCCGACCAATGCCGGATGAAGGTTTTCCGTGGCGACAAGGGCAGTAGCGGGCGCGACCATGGCAACATCGCTTGGTGGGATATTCTGCACCATGTCGATCACGCCTAGCGGCAACGTGATGCGGTTCAGAAAAGGCAGCACACGGGTATAGGCTTCGGCTTGTGCGAAGTTCATCAGCTTGACCGCCGAGTTGCGAAGCAGCTGCTGGACCAGCCCCGATTCAGGGGCCATTACTAAGAATAGAGCGTCGATGTCACCTTTCTCCAAGGCCAGCACCGCATCCTTGCCGCCAATTGACGTCAGCGCCGCGGAGGTCTCGTCAATTTGATTGAGGGCCAGCAAAGACATAGCCAATGGACGCGTGCCGCTGCCCTCCGGTCCGACAGCGATCCGTTTGCCGCGTAGTTGATGCAGGCGATCGATCGGGTCGGGTAAACGGTGGAAGACCCAGAGCGGCTCCATGAACATTCGCCCGAGCGAGACGAGGCCCGGCTTCTTGTCGCTCTGGGCGATGCCGCCCTGCACGAACGTAACACCGACCCCCGACTTTGCATCGTTGACACTTGCGAGGTTCTCGGTCGAGCCGGCCGAGGTCTTGAGCCGTAGCGTCACCCCCGATTTTTTGAGTTGGGCTGCGTAAAGCTTGCCGAACGCATGGTAAGCGCCGGTTTCGGAACCCGTTGACATCACCAATGTGCGTGGCGGTGCCGGCTCGACGAACTGGTATGAGGCCCAAAAGGCTGCGGCAACCAGCACAGTTACTGGCGCCGCGATCCAAAAATACTCGCGCATCAGTGCATGGTTGATGAAGGCCACGGCTGTCTCCCTTGCGGCGGCAACGCAGTGCCGCGTTTCGTGCCCCCGGCAGCGATCTGCCTCCATACAGGTAAACCGCCTGCGGATGAAATGGCCGCTGACAATTCCTGTTGAAAAAAGAACAACATCGCAACACGGCGGCCCAACCGGGCAGCCGTTGCAGTGTCCTAGTCTGCATGAGTGTGCGAAATCAGGCGGCGTGTGTTGCCTGGTCGACCAAGGCCTGCAAGGCTGGATGGATGCGGGGGCTCTCACGCTTCAGGAACGCGAGCAGTAAAAGCTCGTTCGTCGTCGTCCGGCCATCGCGGCTGATGCGTTCGGCAAGCCAAGTTGCCTCGGGTTCCGAGACTTCTTCGTTGGTGATGATTTCGACACGCTGCCGCTCTAATCTGGCGAGCGCGCGCTCTTCGCTGGTTTGAGCGTCGTAAGACGAAAAAACGCGGCCGAGGACATTGCCGATAGATAGGTCGCCGCGCGAAGGCAGCCATTCCTCCTGCCGCAATGCCTCAGTCCGTGACGGCACCGCGTAGCCCGATGCTGTCATCACCACACCGGCAATCGCCTTAACGAACAGATCCTGCCATTCCGCCGCTTGCGGCCCCGTTGCGGTCGCATCCTCGATATCAAACAAGACTTCAGCTTCCGCCCGCGTTATGGCGACGTTGCCATCGCCGCCGAAAGCACAGAGGACGCGACGGATCAGATGGACCTCATCGGCAGAAATCTGCCCTGGGGCAAGCTGCTTGCCGGAGCGAAGTGGGCCGTCGCCCGATATCACCGCGTGCTTCACCTGCTCTAATGTAAACCGGGCCAGGCTCTCCGGTGCCCAACGTGCTTTATCGAGGATTGCGACGAGGAGTTCGAGCTCCGTCGCGCTGTCGACACGACCGTCCTTTGCGATCCGCTCCATCAGCCAGCCGGCGTTGGCGGCAGTCACATAGCCGGCAGGCGGCAGCTCGTTGACGACAAAATCGGTGGTGGCTTCGATGAAAAACGGCGCCCATGTGGCGTCCTGCAGATGCGTTGCCTCGTTGATGCGAAACAGCGTTTCGATGTCGGCCGCTTCGATACCGGGTCGGCCGTAAATGGCGCGCCGCAGACGGAGGACGTCGGTGTCCTTGATGGTGCCACGGATGCAGATGTCATCGATCGATGGGGTGGCGGTGAGGCTCATGGCACGCTCTATCTCATAGGAAAATGATGCCTCAACGTATGTGCCCCGCCTTAACCGGCTCCTAACAGCAGCTCCGATTGGGGACGTCTGTGCCTTTTGCGCATCATTCATCCGCTGCGCGCTTTATGCGGGTGGGCTTGTGAGGTGAAACTGAATGTCGTTATGTCCTGCGGGGACCTAAGGCCAACGAGGATCGATTCATCTTGAGCGTGGCGGCACCATCTGGCGATGACGATTTCGCGCGCGCTCAGGTGACGCGGTGCGTCAATGTCGTGTGCATGAAATGGGGCTCACGCTATGGCGCGCAGTGGGTCAATCGACTTTACGGCATGGTTCAGCGCAATACCACGTGGACCATCCGCTTCGTTTGCCTGACCGATGACCCGACCGGGATCAGGTCCGAGGTCGAAGTCAAACCGCTACCCGAGGTTCGCTTCGATCCGAGCCTCGGGCGCTACTGGCCGAAGCTAGGTCTTATGCAGGCGAACTTGGGTGGACCTGACAGGCCGTTGCAGGGGATGACACTCTTCCTCGATCTTGACCTGGTGATTATTGGCAGCCTCGACCCGTTTTTCACACTGCCGGGACGCTTCTTGATCATCAAGGAGTGGAAGGATCCGCACCTGGGCTACGGCAACTCGTCCGTCGTGCGCTGGAGCATCGGCCGGGAGGCGGGCATCCTGGAGCGGTTCTATGCGACGCCGCCGGAGGAGATCCGCAACACCTATGCCTCGAAGGAGCAGAATTTCCTGACCAAGGCAGCGGCGGAGGTATCGTTCTGGCCGCCCGAGTGGTGCGTGCCCTTCTCCCATGCCTGCCTGCCGCGCAATCGCCTCCAGCGATTCTTTGCGACGCCGAGCTTGCCCGAGGGCGGAAAAATCCTGGTGTTCTTCGGATCGATTACGCCTGAAAGTGCGATTCGCGGCGAGCACGAAATCAACAAGCGGGTCGGCCAAGGACGCCGCCTGAACCTAACGCAACGCAGGTTCAAGCCGGCGCGCTGGATCGCCGACTATTGGCGCGAATAGGGAACAGGCTCCAGTGGATAAATGCGTACGCGCGGACATGGCCGAAGAAGACATCTGGCTGGAGGGCGGGCAGCGCTATGTCGTGTGTGCATTTTATACGCCAAACTATCTGGCCCAGATCAAAACGTTGAAGGCATCGCTCGAAGCGCTCGGCTTGAACCATTACTTCAGGTGCTACGCGCCGCGCGGGGGATGGGAAGCCAATACCCGCATCAAGGCGGAGTTCGTCGCCCACGCATTGCGTCGCTTGCCTGAGCATGATGTCGCCTACCTCGATGCCGACGCGATCGTCCGTCAGCCGTTGAAATTGTTCGACACGGCCACTGCCGACGTCACGATGCTGTTTGATCACCGCCGGCGCTCCAAGCTCAACACGCTACGGATCGCGGCCGGCACACTACTGGTGCGCAACACGCCCGGTGGCCGGCGCTTCGCCGAGCGCTGGGCCCAGGAAGCGGCCAAGGCCGGTGCCCTCGATCTCGACGAGGATCTGATCTATCGGATGCTTCCGACACTCGACGGCGTGACGTTCGCGGTGTTGCCGCGGCCGTATTCGAAGATTTTCGATGCGCCAGGCGTAGATCCGGTTGTCGAGCATTTCCAGGCCAGTCGCGGTCAATTCAAGTGGCGCCGGTTCGCCCGCCAAGCCCGGCAAGTTGCGACGGTGGTGGCTGGAATTGCTCTGGTGGGGCTGATTTGGTGGTTGTCGACGCGGGTGGTGGTGGGATGGCGGTAGGAGTGGGGCGTTCGAGTCGGCCAATTCGTATGGACTCGCCTGATATTGAATAATCTGCCGGACTACCAATTTCATCCTTATGACAAATAAGATCATTAGTCGGTTTGTTGTTGTCGTCGCTGCAATCGCGGTGATGACGGTCGGCGCCAGCGCGCAGTACGACCGCGACGGCAGGTACGTACCATCGCCGGGAGGTGTACCTCGAGATCCCTACGCGCAGGTGATTCCAGGCTATTCCGGGACGCCTGGCGGCGCCATCGGCACACCGAGCTTGCCGCGCTATCTCGAAGGCCAATCGTCGCCACCGCGCTCGACATTCCCTAGCCGGCGGCCGGCCAATCCGAATGTTGTGCTACCCAGTTCGCGTCCGCTAGCGCTCGATCAGTGCCGCGACGGCTGGTCGAAATCGACGCGCGTGACGAAGACCGAGTTCCGCCGCCGCTGTGCGTTAATGGAACGGGCCGAGCGAAGACGACGCGGGAGTTGATTGTTGCACTGCGTGCAATGCGCGATCCGGTAACCACACCGCAGTCATCCTGGGGCCGGGATCGGCACTAGCCGAGACCAGGTCCGGGGACCCATCGTTCGACCGAGATAATGCTAAGGCGTACGTCACCCGCTGACAAATGGGTCCCCGCGCCAAGCGCGAGGATGACATTGGTGGGTGGATTGAGGCCTCCAGCCAGACAAGAATCCGCCGGTTGGGCTGAGGGACCATGTGGGCCACTCGGCGCGGGAAAAATCCCGGCTCGCGCGCGGGATCGGCGTCAGGTCGCACCACACGAACGGGAACGCGCTTGGCCGGGAACTCAGGCGGCGGAAGTGGTGCAAGCTCGCGATCGCGTGTCCGAAAGTCTCATCCCAACCGCAGTCATCCTCGGGCCGGGATCGGCACTAGCCGATTCCGGGTCCGGGGACCCATCGTTCGATCTAGATAATGCTGAGGCGTACGTCACCCGCTGATGAATGGGTCCCCGCGCCAAGCGCGAGGATGACATTGGGGGTCGTTGAGGCACGGATGACAGCAGTGAGCGTTACATGAAGCCGCTCGTTCAACAGCTATCAGCCGGCGATAATCGCGCTGTCGGGGCGCGGCCTAGTAGTTGCTGACCGCCCTCAATTCTCGTCCATCTTCAGCGCCGCGATAAACGCTTCTTGCGGGATCTCGACGCTGCCGAACTGGCGCATCTTTTTCTTGCCCTTCTTCTGCTTGTCGAGCAGCTTGCGCTTGCGGGAAATGTCGCCGCCGTAGCA
>JANLXZ010000269.1:0-5624 GCA_031365375.1 Hyphomicrobiaceae bacterium
GTACAGCTGCAGCAAACTGGCGCCGGCCTCGATTTTCGCGAGCGCGCTGCCTGGACTGTCGATGCCACCGATACCGATCAGCGGAACACGTCCGCCGGTCAGTTGATGGACGCGGGCAAGCATCACAGTTGATCTATGAAACAGCGGTCGGCCGGATAAGCCGCCGGCTTCCTTGGCGGCGGCAACTTGCGACAAGCCGGGTCGCGCGAGTGTCGTGTTCGACACCGCGATCGCATCGACGCCGTTGGCTTCCAAACGTGCCACAATCGCCGGCAGATCATCCGCCGCTACATCGGGGGCGATCTTGACGAATATTGGTCGCGACAGCGCACCGCCACCAATTTTCTTTTGGCGAGCCGCCATCACCCGGCCGAGCAGTTCATCCAATGCAGCCGGCGCCTGAAGATCGCGCAGACCAGGGGTATTGGGCGATGATATGTTGACCATGAAGTAGCTGGCGACATCCCAGAATGTCTCAAGTCCGGCGACGTAGTCGGCGGCCCGATCAGAGCTGTCCTTGTTGGCGCCGATGTTGACGCCGACGATGCCGCGCTTAACTCGTCGCTCAAGGCGAGCAAGTGCGGCTGCATGGCCGCCGTTGTTGAAGCCGAGACGGTTGATCAGGCCGCTCTGCTCGACGATCCGGAATACGCGGGGCGTGGGATTGCCGGCCTGTGCGAGCGGCGTCACGGTGCCGATCTCGGCGAACCCGCAGCCAAGGCCGAGCACCGCATCAGGTACGCGCGCATCTTTGTCATATCCGGCCGCGATGCCGACCGGATTTGGAAAAGCGAGGCCGGCCAACTTCACCGCGATCGACGGATCTGATGCTTGATTATCGCGCGGATATACACCGGCCTCCAATGCCTTCAGGGTTACCTCATGCGCTTGCTCGGGTGCGAGCGCAAAAAGCATCGGTCGCGCTAGATGAAACATTGTCGAAAGCATATCAAACGACCCCTTCGGCAACAATCGGCACACCATTCTCATCCAACGACATCGGCCGAGCCCAAAGCGCTTTAGAGGTTGGCAACGGTGCAAAGAGATGTGGGAATGGTGCGCCGCTCCGCGACGCCTCCCAACGCAATGCCGCTCCCAGACTTCGCTGCTCAAACGCGACCAACATGAGGTCGGGCTGATTAGAAAAATACCGGCGCGCGGTTTCCGATAGCTGAGGGCCGGAGGAAAGATGGATGAACCCATCCCGCATATCGTCTGCCGATCCACGGAAAGCGCCCGTAACAGTAGCTTCCTCCCACTGCGCACTCGTCAGTATTTTGTATACCACGCCAGCATTTGTGCATTCGTTCATTGGCATTGACCCAATAAATTGAACCTTGCGTCGGCTCGGCACGCTCACTTTCACCGGCACGCATTGCGACCGACGACGCATCCATCGCCGCGTGAACGACGTATGTCACAGAACTGTTGCGTTCAGCTACTTCCACCAGCTGGGTCACGGGTGTTAAACAACATCTTCCGACATGGCGACGGCAACGATTTGGTGCCGCTAGGAGTAGATGGCGATGAAATCCAATCGACCATCAGCATTCAAATCTGAAGTACAGATCATATCGGAGGTCGCACGTCCGGCGCGTCTTACGCTACAAGGCCGGAGTTTGATTTGAATGGATGGTTTTGTGCGCGTTTCGGTTTGCACCGTCGAGACCTTGTTTGGTCAAAAGAACACGTTGCACTTACCTTGGTTTCAGCGCGCATATGCGTGGCGCGAAGACAACGTGCTGCGATTTCTTTCCGATATCCTGGGGGCAATGGACAGTCCCAAGCCGCGCTATAGTTTGGGCCATATTCATCTAGCGGGTCCGCAAGGGGCGACGACACTCGCCATCATCGATGGCCATCAACGCGCGATAACACTTGCGATGTTGTTCGCGATCCTGCGCGACGTGACGGCCACGGACAATACGTTGACCAACGACGAGCGGAGGCGCCTTCGGCGTCGGCTCGATGGCGTCTTGCGCGTCGATGGAGACGCCAGCATTGGGGCCACCAGCGAAGTTGTGTCGCGGTGGCGTCTTCAGACGCAACCGCAAATGGCAGGCTTTTTCGAGCGCTACGTGCAAATGCCTGGCGCGACGATGCACCAGCCGCCGGATAATTTGGGCAGTCTGACCCAAATCGAACGCAATCTGATAGCCAATCGCGACAAGCTGCAAACGCTAATAGCCGCAGAAGATTTTTCCTCCAGGCGATTGGCGCTGACAGAATTTCTTTTGACGGGTTGCCACGTCATCGTCGTCAATGTCGATGACGAGGATGAAGCTTGGTCGATGCTCGGCATTGAACAGTCGACACGACTGCCCCACGATAACAGCGAGCTTGCAAAGATCGCGTTGATTTATGCGATGCCGATCGTGGAGCAAGAACCTGCCGGGCGCATTTGGGAGGTCGCGCAAGATCAGGTTGGACGCGAACGTATGTCGGAGCTGATGTCGCATCTGCGGACCGCCAAACTCGAGAAGCGCTCGACCAAGCCGCTCGAAGCCGAACTGCAGCAGTTGTACGCTCTCAACCATGATGGGTTGGGATTCATGACGAATGTCTTGCAGCCGAGCGTCGAAGCGCTACGCCGGATCGACGCGCGGCAGATTGGAACGGGCTCGCTTGCCGGCGCAATCGGCCGCCATCTCGAAGTGCTGAATTGGCTCGACCATCGCCATTGGGTCGCACCCGCACTCGTTTGGCTCACGACGAAGGGCGACCAGCACCCGGAAACGGAACTGTTTTTCGCCCGTCTCGATCGGCTTGGCTGGATGTTGCGGTTGGCTGGCACCGATCCCAACGAGCAGGAAAACCGGTTTATGCGACTGACCTCCGCGGTTCGCCGCAATAGCTCAGTCACCAACTGGCCGGAGCTATCCATTTCCTCCGCCACTCTGGATGCCGCACTGAAAATATTGCGCAGCCGGACATTCTACTACAAACACATGTGCAACAGGGTTTTGCGCCGACTGTGCTTCCAGCTCGGACAGGATCCAGGGCTGATTGACGGCGCTAAGGTGTCGATCGAGCACATCCTGCCGCGCAACCCGCCGGTCGATCGCAAATGGACCAACGATTTTGCGACCGTGGCAGTCGTCGACGCATTCACCGATCGGCTGGGCAACCTTGCGCTATTGACAGGTCTGCAAAATCGACGAGCCGACACCAACGACTGGCCAGTTAAACGCGAGCTTTTGAAAGTCTCAGGCTTTGGCTTGTCTATTGAGGCCGTTGCCCACGCGAAATGGACGCCGAAGACGATCGAAGCGCGTACTGAAAAACTGATCAAAGCGCTATTTGCCGAGTGGGGATTGCCGATAGGATAATAGCGATCACTGGGCTGTGTATTGGCAGGCCATGAGCAATTCGCTAGGCAAAATAGATGATCGAATTTGACAACCCATTCCACGACTACGGACCCTTACTCGTGTTCGGTGGACCTTATTCGAATGTCGACGCCACGCGCGCCATGCGGGCCGAGGCGCAGCGCCTTGGCATTCCACCCGGCCGTGTCATCTGTACCGGCGATGTCGTTGCCTACTGCGCCGATCCCGAGCTAACGGTTGGCCTGATCCGCGATTGGGGCATCCGTGTCATTGCTGGCAACTGCGAAGAACAATTGGCTATAGGTGGCGCGGATTGCGGTTGCGGCTTCGAGGAAGGCAGCGCCTGCGATCTGTTGGCGAAGGGCTGGTATCCGTATGCCAACGCCCGCATTTCCGATGCAAGCCGCACGTGGATGAAGCAGTTGCCGCCCAGGCTTCGGTTCGCGTTTGCCGATGTCTCGTTCCTAGTTGTGCACGGCGGCGTTGCGCAAACGAACAAATTTATCTTCGCATCCGAAACTGCGGCGTTGGCAGAGGAACTTCAAGCAGCGCGCACCGACGTCGTGATCGCCGGGCACGCAGGGCTACCCTTCGTTGCCAAAGTCGGGAACCAGCTGTGGTTCAATCCGGGCGTCATAGGCATGCCGGCCAACGATGGCACGACCGACGTTTGGTTCGGCCTCATCACTCCGGCAGCGGATGGCTTGCAGTTCGAAACGCGCCGCCTTGCGTATGACCATCAACATGCTGCAGCTTCGCTCCGGCGATCCGGCCACGCCAATGGCTACGCGCGCACACTGTTGACCGGACTGTGGCCGAGCCTCGATATCCTGCCCGCGACCGAACGCGCGTCAACGGCCAAGCGCCTGCGGCAACGCACACTCAAACGAACGCTGCCAGTGCCGAAATTGACTATGGCCGTCTAGACCTCGTGCAGCGCGCATTCACGAGGTTGCATGTCGAATCGAGATTTTGGATCGCGATAGGCCCGGATCATAGCGGCAGCAATTGTTGCCGGGTCGTGCCACCGCTCGACGAACCGACGCGAGCGGCGGCCGAACTCGGGCCACCGCTGTCGTTGACCCAGAATAGCCGCAAGATCATCGTCAAGATGGCCCGGATGCAGTCTCAGCAAGGGCAGTTCTGCCATCAGTTGCGGCGGCACGAAATGGGCGTCCTCATCGCGGATGTAACAAGCGACGGGCTTGCCCATCGCCATCATCTCGACGGCATATCCCCCGTACCAGCCAGCAAGAACTTGATCGATGGCGAGGTCGGCCGACTTGTAGATTTCTAGCGCGTCGGCGTGCGGCGTATTTTCGATTTTGACCAACTCAAAATCAAAACGCGGCCGCAGCCGCTCGAGTGCCGCCAAAATTAAATCGGTCCCTTTGATGCCGCTGTTGCTCGGCGCATGTACGATACGCGGCCGGCCATTCAACCGGGGAAGGATCACGTCGAAGTCGTCGATCGGCGTGCTGCAATACGGCAAAAATACCGCCTCACCGGGAAGTTCGTGTCCAAGTTCGGGATTGAGGTAGAACACACGGTCACACATCGGCAGCAGCCGCTGTACCATAAGACGGCGGCCTGTATCATAAGTTTTGATGCAATCGGCGAAGGCAGAGCAACGTCCGTCGGCGCACATCGTCCAGGCATTGCGTTTGTTCGAATTGCTGGCGATGCGCACATCGCAACCCTGGAGCGTCATGAAAACTTTGATCCCGCGCCGTCGCGCCATGCGAACGTCGGCGGCGAGGAACGGCGCCAGCATTGAGGTGATACCGCCGGTGTCCTCGAAGAACAGAAACGAGCGGCCAAAATAGAAATGCAAAACGTCGTATCGGAAAGGGGCTTGGAGACCGAATAATGCGCGGCGCGCTAAACTGCGTATGCCGCGCTCACCGTACCGCCCCAGTACGCGATCGGCGCCATAGCCGAGCCACGTGTCGTAGGTGACCACGAGCTCGCTTTCGACACCCAGCAAGCGCTCGGCCTTCGACAGCACCAGCGGCTGATTTCCTACGTTTACGGGGCCATGGAGAATCCGCATGCGGGTCACTTCCGTTCCCCGTTCGCCGCAGTCTGTCCAAACTCGCGGTAGAGCTTCGCGAGTTGGCCCCATTCCGCTTTCGGATCAATCGAGTCGAGCATTGCGGGTAGCTTTGCACATATCTCACGGCGGACGGCCGGCGTGGCAATCGTATTCATAGCCGACGCGATCGAGCATGGGTCGGTCGCTTTGAAACCGAGGCCGACGCCATTGTCGATAATCAATCGGCGTACCTCGGGATA
>JANLXZ010000223.1:0-10983 GCA_031365375.1 Hyphomicrobiaceae bacterium
TTGACCAATGCAAACCCTTGCTGACGAGACACTCGATCGCCTATCCGTTCGCATATCATCCGCCGTCCATGCTATTTGATCGAGACGCAAACCTTTTATTCGAAACGAAATATACTGCGGTTCAATTTGAAGAGATGAAAACCAAATGCGCAAAGGATCGACGGCTCTCGTTCTTTTTTCCGGCGGCCAGGATTCGACGGTTTGCCTCGCCCACGCCCTGACGACCTATTCGCATGTTGAAACCGTCGGGTTTACCTACGGCCAGCGGCATGTTGTCGAACTCACGGCTCGGCACGAAATTCGAGCCGCCATTCCGGGACTGTTTCCCAGATGGGCCAATCGGCTTGGCGCCGACCACGTTCTGGATCTGCCGGCACTGGGCGAGATCAGCGAGACCGCCATGACGCGTGCAATTGCGATCACCGTCGATGCCACCGGCTTGCCCAATACCTTCGTGCCGGGCCGCAACCTGCTTTTTTTTACTTACGCCGCCGCGCTTGCACATCGGCGCGGCATATCCCGTTTGATCGGTGGCATGTGCGAGACCGATTTCTCCGGTTACCCAGATTGCCGCGATGAAACGCTGCAGAGCCTCGCAAAGACGCTGTCGCTCGGCATGGATCGCGACATCACGATCGAGACGCCATTGATGTGGCTCGACAAGGCAGAGACCTGGGCATTGGCTCATAAGCTGGGGGGACAAAAGCTGATCGACTTGATCATCGAGACCTCGCACACATGCTATAAGGGCGAACGCGGCAACGCTTATCCATGGGGCCACGGTTGCGGCGTCTGTCCAGCCTGCGCTCTGCGCGAACGAGGGTTTCAAAAATGGCAAGCCGCCAACACCTGATCAAAGGAGTCGAGCAGGCAATCGCTGGCGATTGGGAGGGTGCACACAAGGTCGCTCAGTTCGACGAAGCCGATCGCGACTACTGTTGGCTGCACGCCTGCTTGCACAAAATAGACGGCGACGAGAGCAATGCACGCTATTGGTATCGCCGCTCGGGCCACGCATACGAAGCGTATTCCGATGCGAGCACGGAACTCGCGGCCATAAAGGCAGCGCTTACATACTAGTAGCGGCGGTCATCGCAATTCAATTGAGCGCATTGGCAGCATTGCAGTTAAGCAGCCACGTCAGGCCGGTCGGCTCATACTTGAGTTCGACCTTCCCGTTGACGCTGGTCTCAACCATCATCGAAATGACCGAGCTGCCGAAGCCCCGCCGGGCCGGCGCAGCAACCGGCGGGCCACCGCGTTCGATCCAACTCATTGAAAATTCGCCACCGCTCGACTGCCATTCGATTGTGACGCTTCCGGTATCATTAGCCAGTGCGCCGTGCTTGCTGGCATTCGTCGCCAGTTCGTGGATCGCCATGCCAATACTTTGGGCCGCCGATGGCGAAAATCGCAACCGCGGACCTTTGATCGATATTCTTTCTGCGAAGAGGTCGGAGAACGGTGCGATCTGTGCCCTGACGAGATGCTCGATCCCGACACCGCGCCAATCATTTCGGATGAGCAAGTCTTGATTGGCCGAAAGCGATTGGATACGCGCAGCGAAATGCGTCATGAAATCTTTCGGGCTTGACGTTAGTGTTTGCCGCGCAATCGCCTGCACGATGCCCAGCAAATTCTTGGAGCGATGATTTACTTCGCTCAACAATAGCCGGATCTGTTGCTCATGTTGCTGGCGTTCGGTCAGATCGTAGAAGTAGCAAACGACGCCGTATGTACCGTCGAGCAATGAGACACGCTCGATTTGCCAATCATAGGCTTCGACGACTTCGATATCTGCCCTTGATTGGGTAAGGCTCGGTGCGCGATATCGCTGTCCAGTGGCAAGCGTGCGCTTGAAATGACCGATCGCCTCGCTGGCGAATGGTTCAGGCCAAATAATGCGCATTACCTCCGCAAAATCTCGGCCGATCAGCGGACGAACTGACTGGAACACGTTCTGCGCACCGGCGCTGACCTGAGCGAGGCGAAACTTTGCGTCGACAAGGTAGACACCAAATGGCGCCTCTTTGATCAAATTGAGATAAATCGCGTGGCTGCGGCGCAGCAAGTCCTCGGTTTTCTTTCGCGCAGTAAGATCACTACCCGATGGTATCAAAAATGTGATTTCACCATTTTCATTGCGTAGCGGCGAGAGCTGAAAATCGATCCACACGAGAGTATCTCCCGACATGCGAATCTGCACATCGAAGCGGACCGCTTCACCTTTCTTGGCTCTCCTGTAGGCGCCGATGAATTGGGCCTGCGCGTCGGCCGAGTAATTACACCAATGGCATTCCCATAACTTCTTGCCGATAACGTCCGCGGATTTCAAACCGGCCGCCTCGAGCGGTGCTCGGTTGGCCTCGACCAGAGTTCCGTCGAGGGTGAGGACAGCCACGAACGCATACAAATTATCCATCACACTTCGGGTGAAACGCTCGCTTTCACGCAACGCTTTTTCGGTCACCTTACGAGATGTGATATCACGACCTTCAGGGACCAAAAGCACGACCACACCTTCATCGTCCCGAACCGGATTGATGGTGAGATCAACGCAGGCTTCGGCGCCGTCTTTGAGGGAATAAAGCGCTTCGAACCGCATGAACTTTCCGAGGGCGGCGTTATTGACCGCATCGCGGACGCGAGCTTGTTCTTCCGGATGGTTTGCCCACCACGGCGTTTCCCAGAAAGGTTGCCCAATAACCTTAGCGGGGCCGGTATCCACAGCTTGAAGCGCTGCCCTGTTCGCTTCGAGCACCGTGCCATCTGGGGTGAGCAATCCAGCGTACTCGTGCATCGAATCGAAGATGCCGCGAAACCTTTGCTCACTCTCACGAAGCTTACTCTCAGACCGTTTTCGGTCTGTGATCTCGGTCACCCAGACGCCGACCATCGCGATGTCACCGGCAAAATCGTGCACCGGAAAAAAACCGGTCAACCAATGCCGCCTCTCGCCGACCTTGAGCGGCGTTTCACCGGACATCTCATGATTTGAGATCGCGTCGCCCGTGGCAAACACTTGGTCGATCAGCGGTCCGAAAGTCAATGCAGTCTCCGGCATCAACTCTTCAATCGTTCGCCCTACGTGGTCGTGAGTCGGGATTCCGTTGATTTGAGCGAGCGCCTTATTGATCCTCAAATACCGATGAGACGCATCGAAATACGCAAAACCCAGGGGTGTACTTGTCAGCAGCGCCTCGAGTTCGGTCGATCGTTGCTTTAGGGCGCGCGCGGCGCGTTTTTGCTCGCTAATATCGCGCACGATTTTGGAGGCGCCGATGATGTTGGCGCCTGCATCGCGCATCGGCGAAATTGTGATAGACACCTCGATCGGTCGCCCATTCATATGGAGACGGATCGTCTCGTAATGCTGGATGCGTTCGCCCCGCCCGATTCGCTCGAGAATATCGTCTTCTTCGCCTTGCCGGTCGGCTGGGATCAGCTGCCGGATTGATCGGCCGATAATCTCGTCCGGCTTATAACCGAATAAGCGCTCTGCGCTCCCGTTCCAACTGGTGATCGTACCGTCTAGCCTCTTGCTTATTATAGCGTCGTTCGAAGATGCGACGATTGCAGCAAGAAGAGCTGCCGTCTCTTCGCCGCTAGACACTGCAAAACGTTCCGCCATATCGTCCAAGGCAATGTTTCCAAGGCTGTTGTAAACCAGCGCCGCACGATTTAACTACATTTCGAACATAACGAATCGTACGGTGCAAGCGAACGCTCGTGAAGACAACTATCAATTGGCGCAAAGTGTTCGTTTGAGCTAACAGTAAATCATCGTCAACCACGGGACCAACCCGAGCGCGCCATCTCGTTGCGCTATAAAAATCGGAGATTTCATGACACTCGACCGCCGCATCGCGGAGGGGTTGGCGTTCCTTGCCGCCTTCGCCCTATGTATTCCCGCCGCCAACTGGCTGATCGGTCACGTCGGCACCACCTGTTTGCCAAATAACGGCCCCTGCCTCATACCCGTTGCACCCGGCCTACAAGCGCCGAGCGGGGTGTTGATGATCGGTCTCGCACTGGTATTACGCGACTTGGTGCAACGCCGATTGGGCTTGAGCTGGTCATTTGCCGCCATCATCGCTGGCACGGCGTTGTCGGCACTAATTGCACCGCCCGCACTCGTGATCGCCTCGGCCGCGGCTTTTCTCATCTCCGAGCTGGCCGATCTCGCGGTGTACACCCCACTGCAACGGCGTGGTCTGGTTTTGGCGGTGGTTGCCAGTAGTGCCGTTGGGTTGGTTGTCGACAGCGTTGTTTTCTTGCTGCTGGCGTTCGGGAGCCTTGATTATTTGGCTGGCCAGATTGTCGGTAAGGCCTGGATGGTTCTGTTCGCGATCCCGTTGATCGCCTGGTTACGCCGTCGCGACGAGCGCCTCGGCTTGGCGCCAGCGTGAAGGATATTGCAGATGAGCCACGCGATCCAACTAGGCCAACAAGTTGGCCTGCCCGCTAGTCCCACCGAGGCCGAACTGGATCGTGTGCCCAACCCGCACCCCGACGCCGCTTACGTCGCACGCTTCACTGCCCCCGAGTTCACATCGCTCTGTCCTGTCACCGGACAACCCGACTTCGCCCACATCGTCATTGATTACGTGCCAGCTGCTTGGCTCGTCGAAAGCAAAAGTTTGAAGTTGTATTTGGCGTCATTCCGCAATCACGGCGCCTTCCATGAGGACTGCACGATTGCAATTGGCAAACGGCTCGCCCTCCTGTTGCAACCGGCGTTCCTGCGCATCGGTGGCTACTGGTATCCGCGCGGTGGCATACCGATCGACGTGTTTTGGCAAACCGGCACTCTTGCTGATGGCGTTTGGTTGCCCGATCAGGGTGTGGCGCCCTATCGCGGACGCGGTTAATTTTTTCTAATGGGTGTCACGACGGATTTCATATTCCCTGGCCGTTGATAAGGTGGATCACCCATCCTCAGGAGGAATACCCATGAAAATCATCGCAACGGTTGCCGGCGGTTTACTGGCAACGGGACTTTTTGCATCGGCGGCGGGCGCAGCTCCGCTGGGCAACTTTTCGAAAGACGCAGCGCCTAGTGCCGATCCGCTGGTGCAACTCGTCCACAACGTGCATCGCGCTTGCTCGGTAGGTCCCAACGGTTGGCACTTCCACACTCGTCGTGGCGTGCGGGTCGCTTGCCGTCCGGTTCGGCCAGGCCGCTATTGGACCTGGCGCTCCGAAGGCGGGCGTAACGGCTGGTGGCATTCACGGGAACGTCGCTGGCACTAACAACGTCTGGAAGGCTGGAGCCTTTGGCCCAGCCTTCCTTTTTTTATAGCTGGTTCATATTTGCGTTGGCCCGCCGTATATCGGGCGGAATTGCTTCATCCTTGATCGTTGCAATCGCGTCGGCAAGCTCCATCGTCACGTTCGCCTGACTGCCCAAACGACGCATGGCAACTTTACCCTCCTCGGCTTCCCGACGACCGACGACGAGCATTATCGGCGTTTTGGTCAGCGAGTGCTCGCGGACCTTGAGGTTGATCTTTTCATTTCGTGTATCTGCCTCCACGCGAACGCCGGCAGCTCGGAGTTGCTTCGTCACCTTCATCGCATATTCATCAGCATCCGACACGATCGTCGCCACAACGACCTGTCGCGGCGCGAGCCACAATGGCAAGTGACCCGCATAGTTCTCCAAGAGGATGCCGAGCCAACGCTCCATCGATCCACATATTGCGCGATGGATCATCACAGGCGTCACCTTGGAACCGTCGGCGTCGATGTAAAAGGCACCGTAGCGTTCGGGCATGTTAAAGTCGACTTGTGTGGTCCCACACTGCCATTCGCGACCGATAGCATCGCGCAATGTGTACTCGAATTTGGGACCATAGAAGGCGCCTTCGCCGGGATTGATCCCAGTCTTGATATGACCGCCGCTGTCGGCTGCAATTTTCTCCAGAACCTGCGTCATGACGCTCTCGGCCCGATCCCACATGGCTTCGGTGCCGACCCGCTTCTCCGGCCGCGTGGACAGCTTGACGGTGAAACTTTCGAAACCGAAGTCGGCGTAGGTCGACAAGATCAAATCGTTGATCTTCAGGCACTCGGCTTCCATGTGAGCGTCAGCGCAAAAGATATGAGCGTCATCTTGGGTGAAGCCACGCACACGCATCAGCCCATGTAGCGCGCCCGACGGTTCATAGCGGTGGACGCAGCCGAACTCAGCCAGACGTATCGGTAAGTCCCGGTAGCTTTTCAGGCCATGCTTGAAGATTTGCACGTGGCCTGGGCAGTTCATCGGCTTGATCGCGAATACGCGCTCGTCGGCCGTATCCTCGCCTGCCGATTGCGCAGCGAACATGTTCTCCTTGTACCACCCCCAGTGACCGGAAGTTTCCCACAACGACTTGTCGAGCAGCAATGGGGCTTGAACTTCCTGGTAGTCCTCCTTCAGACGGCGGCGCATGTAGGAGACCAACTCCTGGAACATCGTCCAGCCGTTGGGATGCCAGAACACGACACCTGGCCCTTCCTCCTGAAAATGGAAGAGATCCATTTCGCGGCCCAATTTCCGATGATCGCGCTTCTCGGCTTCCTCGACTTGGCTGAGGTGAGCCGCCAGTTCCTTCTCGTCCGCGAAGGCGACCCCGTAAACCCGCTGCAATTGCGCGCCTTGCGAGTCGCCGCGCCAATATGAGCCCGAAACCCGCGTCAGCTTAAACCCTTTGCCGATATGCCCCGTCGAGGTCATGTGCGGGCCCCGGCACAAATCCATCCACTCGCCTTGGGCATACATTTTCACATCTTCGCCGGCCGGGATTGCGTCGACCAACTCGACCTTGAACAACTCGCCCTTCTCCTTGAAGAACGCCTTGGCCTGGTCGCGGCTCCACACTTGTTTGGTGAAGGGCGCATTCTTGGCGATGATTTCGGCCATGCGCTTCTCGATCTTCGGCAGGTCCTCTGGTTGAAACGGCTCGGCCTTGGCGAAATCGTAGAAGAAGCCGTTTTCAATCACTGGGCCAATCGTCACCTGCGTTCCCGGCCAAAGTTGCTGGACAGCTTCGGCGAGAACGTGCGCGCAATCATGCCGGATCAGCCCTAGGGCTTCGGGGTCTGTGCGGGCGATAAATCGGATTGATGCATCCGCCGTGATCGGATCGGCGAGATCGTGCAGCTCGCCATCGAGCGTCATCGCGACTGTGCGCTTGGCCAGCGAGGGCGAGATCGATTTTGCAACATCAAGTCCACTCGAGTTTATCGGCGCGGCACGCTTTGCCCCATCGGGCATGGTCAAAGTCACTTCGGACATGGACATCCTCTCACTCTCTGCCAACCAATGCAGGTAAGGGCTATTGCGGTTCTAGTGCCGTCGATGGACACAACGCACTTCATTTGCAGCTTCGTCGGCGCTGTCAAGCCGGTGGCGCGGTGAATGAAGGCTCCAGTATGATTTTTGCCCTGATCTCGCCACGAAATAAACATGGCGACCGCGCAATTGACGCGCGGGATTAAGTTATAGAACTGCCACTGCCGCTAAGCGCGCTGATGAAGATCACTTTGCATTTGTATCGGGGAGTTTTCGCTTGTTGCGAGTAACATTGAGCGTTGCGTTTTGCATGCTTGCTGCGTTTCCAGCGCACGCGCAACGCGCGGAGACAGGGCCCGCCAAACCGGTCGAAGCCGCACCACCCCGGCCCGCCGAGAAGACAATCCGGCCTCGCGCAGCGGTAAACCGCCCCTCCTCGCACATGGAAATCACGGAGCGTCTGAATCAGAACACCGTATCCATTATCTCGGGTACGCCAGCCGGAACCTATCTGGCAGTTGCCTACGACATGTCCGCCGTACTCGACGACGCAGAAAATTTGCGCGTTCTACCGATCGCCGGCAAAGGCAGCGTCCAAAATGTACGTGACATATTACATCTGCGTGGCGTCGACATGGGCATTGTCCAGTCGGACGTGATGGGCTTTTTCAAACAAAAAGGCGAGCTCGGCGCCAACATCGACAGCCGCCTTGTCTACATCACGAAGCTCTACAATGAGGAAATGCACCTCATCGTGAACGCCAACGTGAAAGACATCAAAGAACTCGCGGGCAAAAAAGTCAGCTTCGATCTCAACAATTCGGGCACCCAGTTTTCATCGCGCATCATCTTCGATTTGCTCGGCATCAAGGTCGAGGAGGTCAACATGGGCGTGGCCGATGCCCTCGTGAAGATCAAGTCAGGGGAGATCGCGGCGGCGGCATTCGTCGCTGGCCGCCCGGCTGCGGCACTTTCCAAGCTGGCCAAGGACCCTGACATCAAGCTCCTCCCGATACCGTACACGGGTGCGCTCGAGGAAAGCAGCTATCTGCCGGCTAAACTCGACTCACAAGATTACGCTGCTCTCATTCCGGAAGGCCAGAGCGTGGAGACGATCGCGGTCGGCGCGGTACTGGCCGTCTACAATTGGCCCCGCGACACCGACCGCTACCGGCGTGTCAGTCGCTTTGTCGACGCGTTCTTCGCAAAATTCCCCGAATTGCAAAAACCTCCGCGTCACCCGAAGTGGAAAGAGGCCAATCTCGCGGCGGATCTAAAGGGTTGGAAGCGGTTCCCCGCAGCGCAAGAGTTGCTCGATAAAACTTCGACGACGACCGCGACGTCCACGCCAATCGATCCGGTGCTTGCGCGTCAACAGGCTACGCGGGCAGCGCCCGCCGACGTCGCGGAGCAGGAACGCTTGTTTCAGCAGTTTTTGGCTTGGCGCAAACAGAAAAAGGCTCCATGAAGCCGCCAGGGGGACGGGCACAAATTCCATGTGGTTGGGAGGGCAACATACTATGACATGGGGCGCTCGCTTCTCGCGTGTTTGCGCAATCATTTTGGCAGCCAGCATGACGGCCATTTTGTTCTCGGACGCAGCCTTCGCCCAAGAACAGAAGCCCAGGTTATCGATCGATGTAGCCGCGATCGTGCTCATCGAGCCTATGGTGGAAACGCCAATTCCTATTCAAGTCGGGCCTGCCGATGCGCTTCCACGCAACTCCTTTTTGCGCGTGAAAGGATTGCCCGCCCAGGCTGTGTTTTCCGATGGGCATTTTGTGTCCGCAGGATCGTGGGCGCTCCCTTTGGCCGGTCTCGACGGGCTTAAGCTCACCCTACCGACATCCGCTTCGGGGCGGACCGAACTCCAACTGACACTCCTGGCGATCGATGGAGCCGTGCTTGCCGAATCGAAGATTACACTTGCAGTAACGGCAGCAGTTCTCGCGGCGCCGAATAGTGTGCAGCCATCCACCTCCGCCGCCCGCCCGCCAAGCAGTGCCTCACTGGGTCCACCGAGCGTCGATCTGGGCAAACCGTCGCCGCCGCGGCTAGCGACGCCGCGCACGCAACCACCAGCTGAGCCGGCCATGGCACCGGAAGATCGCGAGCGAGCTGTCAAACTCATGGGGCGAGGCGACGCTGAATTCTCCGGGGGTGATGTCGCAGCTGCGCGTCTACTCTACCAGCGAGCAGCGGATGCGGGTCTACCAGACGCCGCCATGGCCATGGGGGGAACGTTCGACCCAGCAGAGCTCGCCCGGCGGAACGTCAAAGGATTGGTGGGCGAGCCCGAGGTGGCGCGCAAATGGTACGAACGCGCGCGCGCATTGGGTGCTGCCGGAGCCGAAGATCGCCTACGCCGTGTCAGCGCGCCCTGATGCTTACAGCGGGAAAGAGGAGTTCGTACCGAGTATCAACATCAGCCACCGGGTTTCCTTCACCTGATGGCGTTTGCGATTATAGATACGAGATAATGCAGCGAATGTGAGCGCAAGTGGTGCTTTAAATGACGGCGTCACGGTTTGAGAAGGGGATCATATTATGACATCGAGCGTAAGCTTGCTACGCGTTTGTGCGCTTGCGGGGCGTATTACTCTGGCAAACTTGCTGTTGTCTGCCCCCGTTTTTGCTCAGACTTCCAAAACTGTACCGACAATCACTGTAGCTTCCATCGTGCTCATTGAGCCCATGGTGGAGACGGCGCTGCCGATCCAGATCGGCCCTGCCGACGCATTGCCTCGCAATTGCTTTTTGCGCGTAAAGGGATTGCCGGCGCAAGCGGTGTTCTCGGACGGTCATGTCGTGTCTCCGGGCACTTGGGCACTTCCGATAATCGGGCTCAACGATTTGAAACTGACCGTGCCACTATCGACGGCGGGACGTAATGAGCTCCAACTGACGTTGCTAGCGATTGACGGCACCGTGCTTGCGGAAGGCAAAGTCACATTGGCGGTGACAGCTGGTGCGCTAGCCGCGCCCGGCGTCGCCGTGGCACCGACTGTGCGTCAACCGAGTAGTGCATCGCTAGGCGCGCCCACGCCGAGCGTGCCACCGCCCACGCCCTTACAGCGGATTGAACCGCCCGCGTCGCCGACCATGAAACCAGAAGATCGAGAGCGCGCGGTCATGTTCTTGACGCGAGCGAATTCCATTCTTGCAGCTGGCGACGTTGCATCGGCCAGACAACTCTTTCAGAAGGCGGCAGATGCGGGGCTGGCCGAGGCTGCAATCGCCATGGGTGCGACTTTCGACCCGGTCGAGCTTGGCCGGCTTGGCGTAAGGGGCTTGAAGGGCGATCCCGAGACAGCTCGCAAGTGGTATGAGCGTGCGCGGACGCTGGGCGCCCCGGGTGCAGAAGAGCGGCTGCGACGGGTCAGCTCGCCTTGATCATAAAGTACGACGATGATCAGTCGCGAGACCTTTGCTAGGTTTCTGGCGGCTGGCGCATTTTAGTCGCTGATTTTACCGCCCTGATCGTGCCGCATTGAAGGGGTGACGTGTTCTCGAAGAAATTGCGACATCGGGGGTTGGGGGACACCATGAGTAAAGTGCAAGTTTCGCGCCTGGTGTGGACCTATCCGGTGCTGGGGTCACCGAGGTCTTTCGCACAAGTGGCGCAACAAGGCGCGGCGCCTAGCGCCCTTGCGCAAGTGGCTTTGGAGGCGGCGGACAAGTTTGAGATGGAGGATTGAGGTTGATAC
>JANLXZ010000336.1:0-2982 GCA_031365375.1 Hyphomicrobiaceae bacterium
ATCGAGTCGGGTGGCGATAACCTTGCGGCAACCTTCTCGCCGGAGCTGGCCGACATCACTTTGTATGTGATCGACGTGGCGCAGGGCGAGAAGATCCCGCGCAAGGGTGGCCCCGGCATTACCCGCTCAGATCTGTTGATCATCAACAAGACCGATCTGGCACCCCACGTCGGCGCCAACCTCGCGATCATGGCGGCGGACGCGGAGAAGCAGCGCGGCACACGGCCGGTCGCTTTCACCAATATTAGGGCCGGCGAGGGCATCGAGAAAGTTGCGCGGTTCATCGAAACAGCTGGCGGGCTTTCTGCATAGCGGGGTTGTTTTCTGAGGAGGCGGTATTGACGTTGCACACGCGGCTTATCGCGTGTTGAATGCGGGTCCTTAGCTGCGTCATCGGAAATTGCGATCCCGTGCGTTATTCAATTTTTTCAATCATCGGCCAAGCCTTGCGCGGCAACAAAGACTGGAAGCCGGTGTGGCGCGAGCCAACGCCGAAGCCGTCATACGATGCAATCGTCGTCGGTGGCGGCGGCCATGGACTTGCCACTGCCTATTACCTCGCCAAGAACCACGGCTTGACCAATATCGCGGTGGTGGAGAAGAGCCACCTCGGCTCCGGTAATGTCGGGCGCAACACCACGATCATCCGATCGAACTATTTGTTGCCGGGTAACACGCCGTTCTATGAGCATTCGCTCAAGCTGTGGGAAGGGCTTGAGCAAGACATCAACTACAACGCGATGATATCGCAACGCGGCTGCTTGAACCTCTATCATTCCGATGGTCAGCGCGACGCCTATGCGCGGCGTGGCAACGCCATGCGGCTGCTCGGGATTGATGCGGAATTGCTCGATCGCGAAGGCGTGCGCAAACTTTATCCGATGCTCGATTTCGATAACGCGCGCTTTCCCATTCATGGTGGCCTACTGCAGAAACGCGGCGGCAGCGTTCGCCACGATGCCGTGGCGTGGGGCTACGCGCGCGCCGCCGATCAACGCGGCGTCGACCTCATCCAGAACAGCGAAGTGACTGGCATTCGCGTCGAGGGCGGATGCGTGAAGGGCGTCGACACCACGCGTGGCTTTATCGGTGCGGCCAAGGTTGGGCTCGCGTGCGCCGGCAACTCGTCGCGCGTCGCCTCGATGGCCGGGCTCAAGCTGCCGATCGAGAGCCACGTGCTGCAAGCTTTCGTCTCAGAAGGCGTGAAGCCGATGATCCCGGGTGTCGTGACGTTCGGCGCCGGCCACTTCTATATCAGCCAGTCGAACAAAGGTGGTCTCGTCTTCGGTGGCGGCATCGACGGCTACAATTCGTATGCCCAACGCGGCAACCTGCCGATCGTCGAGGATGTCGCCGAGGAGGCGATGGCGATGATGCCGATGGTCGGACGCTTGCGCGTGTTGCGCTCGTGGGGCGGCATCATGGATATGAGCATGGACGGCTCGCCGATCATCGATAAGACGCCGATCGATGGGCTCTATCTCAATGCCGGATGGTGCTACGGCGGCTTCAAGGCGACACCGGCCTCGGGCTGGTGTTTCGCGCACACGATCGCCAACAACGAGCCGCACAAGTTCAACGCCGCATTCCGCCTGGACCGGTTCCGCACCGGCCGGTTGATCGACGAAAAGGGCGCCGGCGCCCAACCCAATTTGCACTAGAAGGCCCGCCAACCGATGCGCATCACATGCCCGTATTGCGGCGAACGGGACGCCCAAGAATTCGCCTACCTGGGTGATGCAACTCTGGTGCGGCCGGAGACGCCCGTCGAGCAGCCGATTGACGACCAGGTGCTCGATGTCTGGCACGCGTACGTATATCTGCGCGACAACCCGGCCGGTCAGCACACGGAATATTGGTATCATCAGGGCGGTTGCCGCCAGTGGCTCGTCGTTACGCGCGATGTGCGCACGCATGCGATCGCTGGTCCCGCCGTTCCTGCGTCCGGCGCGCGGGGTCAACAATGACGACGACCCAAACAAACCGCATCGCAACCGGTGGGCTGATCGATCGCTCGAAGCCGCTGCTGTTCAAGTTCGACGGTAAAACCTATCAGGGCCACGGCGGCGATACGCTTGCCTCGGCGCTGTTGGCCAATGGCATTTCGCTCGTCGGCCGTTCGTTCAAATATCACCGGCCGCGCGGGATCTTGTCGGCGGGACCAGAGGAGCCCAACGCCATTGTCGAATTGCGTTCCGGTGCCAGGCGCGAGCCCAACACGCGGGCTACCGTCGCCGAGCTGTACGATGGCCTGGAAGCGCGCAGCCAGAACCGCTGGCCGTCACTCGCCTTCGATCTGTTGGGCGTGAATAATCTGCTGAGCCCGCTGCTGTCCGCCGGCTTTTATTATAAGACATTCATGTGGCCGGCCTCGTTTTGGGAAAAGGTCTACGAGCCTTTGATCCGGCGCGCGGCAGGGCTCGGCACCGCCTCAGGTTTGAGCGATCCCGACACCTATGAGAAGGCGTTTGCGCATTGCGACGTGCTGGTGATCGGTGCCGGCGCGACAGGGCTGATGGCGGCACTCGCCGCTGGCCGCTCCGGAGCGCGGGTCATCCTCACTGACGAAGATTTCGTGATGGGCGGCCGCGCGATTGCCGAACGCCGCGAGATCGATCGGATGCCCTCGGTCGAATGGGCGGCACAGACCGTCGCGGAATTAGCCGCGATGCCGGAAGTCCGGCTGATGCCGCGCACTACGGTGTTCGGCGTGTACGATGGCGGCACCTATGGTGCACTCGAGCGCGTCAACGATCACGTTATTCAACCGCCCAGCCATCAGCCTCGGCAGCGCACCTGGAGCATCATCGCCAAGCGGAGTGTGCTATGCGCGGGGTCGATCGAACGGCCACTGGTGTTTGGCGATAACGACCGGCCCGGGGTGATGATGGCGGGCGCCGTGCGCAGCTACATCAATCGGTATGCGGTGTCGCCCGGCGAGCGCGTGGTGGTGTTTGCCAACAACGACGACGCCGCGCGATC
>JANLXZ010000436.1:0-1915 GCA_031365375.1 Hyphomicrobiaceae bacterium
TGCCTGGCATCGATCATCGGTGACGGCGCCGTGACGTTGACCGTTTCGTTGAGCGCGCCGATCGCCATCACGACCGGGAGTTCGACCGTTTGGCCGACGCCGACGACGATGCGGTCGCGAACGTTGGTGGCGAAACCCTGCAGGGACGAGGTCAGAGTGTACTGGCCGGGCGCGAGGTCGAGGAAGCGGTAATGCCCCCCGCCGTCGGTGGTGAACGTCCGGGTGATGTCCGTGCCCTGGAGCGTGACCGTCACGCCGGGCAGCGCGAGACCGGTGGCGTCAGCGATGCGTCCGGTGAGGATTCCGGCAGGAATCTGTGCGAATGCCGGAAGAGAGACAAGGATGAGGCTGGCGACTACGAGGCCGAATTTTCTCAGGAACATCTAACGTATCCTTTATGACTATAGATGACAATGGATACGTTAGTGTAGCCGGAAAGGTTCAGTTTTGCTAATCGCCCTAATTCCCCCGCTTGAAGACGCGCTTCACATCGAGGCCGAAATCGGGGGCGTTCCGCGAGCCGTTAATCTTGATCGGAATCGCACTGCCGGACCCGTCCTTCTGCTTGAATAGCGGGTCTACAACCTTTAACAGCAACGACTTCCAGCCGGTCACCGTCTGAGAGATCTTGGCGTCGAGGAGTAGCTGCCCCTTGAAATCTAGAGTCTCGGGCTTGAGCGCATACGTGCCCGCGAGCTCGACCCGCGCGCCCGGGACGTCGAACGAGACGCTAGGCAGGTGCAACTGGCCGCCACCGAGCTTGAAGGTGCCATTGAAGTCGGAAGCGACCCGATCCTTCGCCGGCTCCGCCGTCTTGCCCCGCCCGCGTTTGCTGAGCTCCTCGATTTTGCCTTGGACGTCGTAGTTGGTGAACCGCGCCTTGACGATCGAAAAGCGGCCGTCGAGCCGCAGCCGATCGACGACGTCGTTCTCGCCCGGCGGCAGCAGGAATCGGGTATTCAAAGTGAGCGCGCCGACCATCGGCGGCGAGGCGGTCTTGACCGCCATCTTCATGATGTCTTCGATGCGCGACTTGTCCATCTTGACGTCGAGCGACACCGTGCGGCCGTCCCGACCCTTGGGGGCGTCGAGCACCGCGCCCTTCGCGTGCAGATAGGAGTTGAGGAACCAGGCGTCGATGTTGTTCAGCCGGGTGTCGCCGTTGGTGCCGTCGATCAGCGCCTCGTACTTCACGTGCAGCGGGAACGGGTGGCCGCTGACGGCGATCATGAAGTCGGGCGTGTCGGTCTGGCCGTGCGCCTCGAGCGCGTCGAGCGTGCCGCCGAAATAGCCGGACGAGGACAGTGTTCCGGAGATGCCCTTGAACACGCCGAGATCGGCCTTCTCGAAGTTGAAGCCGCCTTCGAGCGGCGTGTCGCCCGGCTCGTCGCGGTGCCACGGTCCGAACTGGCCCTTGACGTCGATCTCGCCGGGCGGCACGCCGTTGGTCAGCGTCGCCTTGAACGGCCACGGATCCGTCGACCCGAGATCGCGCATATGCAGGTTGTGAATCGCCCAGATCTTGGGATCCTTGTCGCGCTCGAACGGCAGGATGAGCAGGCGCGCATCGATGGTGTCCAGCTTGTCGATGATCACGCCGCCGTCCTTCAACGGATCGCGCCGCTTTTCCTCGAGCATCGGCTCCGGCTCAACGCCTGTCGTCGCTTGCGCCTTTCCTTCTTCCTTCTCGCTTCTAACTTTTAACGTCTCCCGGGCCTGACTCGGCGGGATGCTGATGTCGAGGCCGTCGAGGCGCACGTGATCGACGTGCTTGCGGTAGAGGCCAAGAATACTGGCGTCAACATGAAAGCGTTTGATCGAAATGAGCGGTGGATATCCGGTGAACCCCCGCCGGCTGACGCGGAGGTTGGCGCCTTCGACACGCAAGCGCGGAAACGCGCGCAGGTGGAGGGCG
>JANLXZ010000239.1:0-8827 GCA_031365375.1 Hyphomicrobiaceae bacterium
CCGTTCGCCGTCGATGGCGATCAGCGTGCCAAACCCACGCTTCGCGGCAAAAGCGAGCGCAGTATCATCGTTGGTTTTAAAGGCTGCGGGAATGTACACGGGAACCTCTCACCCCAAGGGCACCCGGCGCTCGACAAACATCTTCGATGTCACCTGGAACGCGAGATCGCCGTTCTGATTAAACCCTTCGTTGAGGGAATACAGCAGCCCGACATCGGGTCGGGATTTGCTATCGCGCTTTTCCGAAATCGCCGTGGTGAATCGGATCGTGTCGCCGACGAACACCGGTTTGACCCAGCGAATCTTCTCGAAGCCGGGCGATGGTCCCCACTTCGCCGGGCGTTCGCCACGATAGATCATCTGATCACCGATACGCTTACGGTAGTCAACAACGAGGCGCAGCCAGACCGCGCTGGTGTGCCAACCGCTCGCGCACAGGGCGCCAAACAACGAATCCTTGCCCCCCTCTTCCGACATATGGAAACGCTGGGGGTCGAACTTGGTCGCGAAATCGATGATCTCGGCCTTCGTGAAAGTGTGACTGCCCAGCTCGGTCTTGTGTCCGATAACGAGGTCTTCGAAGTGCGTGCTCATCGGCTTGCCTCCGCGCCCGCAGGAAATTCGCGTAGCGCGAACAATTGATTGGTATCCCAGCTGAGCACAACTTCCCCTGCACTGTTGGTCATCTCGAATAGCACACGGCACATTCCGACGTTGGGGCGCGAGGCCAGCGTGCGCTTGGTCTGACAAGTGAACCGCCCGGAAAGCTCGTCATCAGGGAATACGGGTTTCAGGAACCGCACCTCCTCCATGCCGGGTGAACCGAGCGAAGCTGCATCGAGTAGGAAGCCATCGCAGATGAGCCGCATCAAAATCGCGCAGCTATGCCAGCCCGACGCACAAAGCCGGCCGACCATCGTCGCCTGCGCGGCCTCTTCATCGAGATGCAGCGGCTGTGGATCGAAAGCGCGGGCAAAGGCGATGATGTCGGCCTTGGTCACGCTCGTCGATCCCAGTGTTTCCGTGCGGCCGACAACGATGTCCTCGTAGTAGTGCTTGGGATCGTTCATGCAAGGGGGCTTTCGTACAATTACTTCGGCCGAATTTGGCCGGTGCCGCGGACGACGTATTTGAACGTGGTCAGCTGTTCGACGCCGACGGGACCACGCGCGTGCATCCGGCCTGTCGCGATGCCGATCTCGGCACCGAAGCCGAACTCGCCACCGTCGGCAAATTGCGTCGAGGCGTTGTGTAAGACGATGGCAGAGTCGACGCGGGCAATGAAGCGCTCCGCGGTGCCGTTACACTCGGTGATGATGCAGTCGGTGTGCTGGGAGCCGTAGCGCGCAATATGGGCAATGGCTTCGTCGACGCCATCGACGACCTTTACGGCGATGATGTTATCGAGGTATTCGCGGCCCCAGTCGTCCGACTTTGCGGCGACGACGCGGCTGTCGGCTTTTTGGGTCTCTTCATCGCCACGCACTTCGCAGCCGGCGTCGAGCAGAGCTTTGACGAGTGGCGTCAGGTAATCCTCATGCGCGTGTCTGTCGACCAGCAAGCATTCGGTCGATCCGCATACGCCTGTGCGTCGCAGTTTTGCATTGAGCACCAGCGGGATCGCAGTGTCGAGGTCAGCGCCGCGATCGACGTAAGTGTGGCAGATCCCCTCCAAATGCGCGAATACGGGCACACGCGCATCGGCTTGCACACGCGCGACGAGGTTCTTGCCGCCGCGCGGCACGATGACGTCGACGGTACCGTCGAGCCCTGCGAGCATGTGGCCGACCGCATCGCGATCCGATGTGGGCACGAGTTGTATGGCAGCTTCCGGCAACTCGGCCGCACGCAGCCCTTCGATGAGGCAGGCGTGGATCGCTTTCGACGAATGTTGGCTCTCCGAGCCACCGCGCAGAATGCACGCGTTACCCGCCATCAAACATAGAGCGCCGGCATCGGCCGTGACGTTCGGGCGGCTCTCGTAGATGATACCGATCACGCCGAGTGGCACACGAACGCGCTCGAACTTCAGACCGTTGGGCTGGGTCCACTCAGCTATCTTCGAACCGACGGGATCGGAGAGGCCCGCGATATCTTCGAGGCTCTTGGCGATACCTTCTATGCGGCCCGCATCGAGCATCAACCGGTCGATGAAGGCCGATGGCCGGCCGGCCTCGCGGGCGGCTTTCAGGTCCAACGCGTTGGCGACGAGGATCGCCGGGACGGCACGGCGCAACGTAGCGGCAGCAGTCGTGAGCGCTGTGCGCTTGGCCTCAGTCGAGGCAGTGAGCAACTCGCGCGCGGCACTACGCGCCCTGACGCCGATGGCGAGCATCAACGTTCGCGTGTCGTCATGAAGACGTTTCGGGGCACTCATTTGTTCAACGCCATGTCATCGCGGTGGATCAATTCGGCGCGGCCCTCAAAACCGAGGATACCTGCAATGTCGCCGCTCTTGCGGCCGATGATACGCTGGGCATCACGGTTCGAATAGGCAACGAGGCCGCGACCCAACTCATGTCCCTTGGCGTTGCTGATGGTGACTGCATCGCCCCGATCGAAGGTGCCATCAATCGCCGCGACTCCGGCCGGCAATAAACTCTTGCCCTGCAGCAATGCCTTCTCGGCACCGGCATCAACCACGACATTACCCTTGGGCTCTAGATGACCCGCGATCCAACGCTTCTTGGCCGTCACCGGGTCGGAAGGCGCGATGAACCACGTGCACGTGGCGCCCTCGGACAACTGCCGCAACGGATGCAGCGGCTTGCCTGTCGTGATCACCATGTCGGTGCCAGCCGCCATGGCAATGCGACCGGCCTCGACCTTGGTCTTCATGCCGCCTTTCGAGAGTTCGGTGCCGGCATCGCCGGCCATCGCTTCGATCTCGGGCGTGATTGCCGTGACGAGCGGGATATGGGTGGCCGCCGGATCGATGCCGGGTGGCGCAGTGTACAGCCCATCGATATCGGACAGCAGCACGAGGCAATCGGCGCTCACCATCGAGGCGACGCGGGCCGACAAACGATCGTTATCGCCATAGCGAATTTCCGACGTCGCAACCGTGTCGTTCTCGTTGACGACGGGGATCGCCTTATGAGCCAGCAGCATCTCGATCGTGCGGCGCGCGTTAAGATAGCGGCGGCGCTCCTCGGTATCACCCAGTGTGAGCAGGATTTGCGCGGTCGCAAATCCCCGGGTCTGAAACACGTTCTGATAGGCGTGCGCAAGCGACACCTGACCGACCGCCGCAGCAGCCTGACTCTGTTCCAATTCGAGCGGACCCTTCGGCAATCCGAGCGCGTGCCGGCCCAGTGCGATCGCACCTGAAGACACCAGGATAACTTCCTTGCCAGCGTCGCAAAGCCCTGCAACATCGTCGGCCAGCGAGTTAAGCCACGTCGCCCGCAGGCGGCCGGTGATGCGATCTACCAGCAACGCCGAGCCGATTTTTACGACGATGCGTTTCGCCGCCGTCCACTCGGGGCGGATGTCTATGCTTGCACTGCTCATGCTTCAAGATCGCTGAGGATGGTATTCTGTGTGTCGTAAACACAAGTAGCTATGAATTGAACAAACGGTGCCTGCTGCCCCTGATCTGCCAGCGCCAAGGCATTATAGTAATGCCGCCGGAGTGTCAGCGGAACGACCGCCGGTGGATAGCCGTGGCGCAGCAACACCAGGTTCATGAGGATTCGTGCGCCGCGGCCATTGCCGTCGTCGAAGGGGTGTATGCGCGCGAAATCATAATGCGCCAACGCGGCAATGATTACCGGATGAACTCCGGGCGCCGGCGTCTCGATCGCCGCGCATAGCGCCTCCACTTCTGACGCGACATGAACAGGCTCGACATAGCGATGGATGGTGCCGTCGGGTTGCAAAACGTGGTTCGGCTGCGACTTGTATTCCCCTGGCCGGGCTGACTTCTCGACAATCTGCCCCTTACTGCCGAGGGCCACTGTCACGTCGACCCCGCGTAAAATCAGAGCATTGAGTTCCTTCAGCAACCCCGGCGTAACGGGCTGCACGGCCGCGACCACTTCGAGTAGCAGATCGATCGCTTCCCAGTGATTCTTCGCGTCGAGAAAATCCTTGAGCGGCTTACCTTCGACCGTCAGTCCTTGTTCGATAAAGAATTTTGTTTCACCGAAGCTTAGCGTCGACCCTTCAATGGCATTGCTGTCGGCCGTCCATTGCAGCTTCAGCTTTTGAAGTACGAGCGGCCACAGGTCGGACCGTCGCGCGCGCACTTCATCAAGCCGCGTCCGCTGCTCATCGATTTGAGCAAGCATCGCTGTCTGGCCGGCGTCAGGGATGAAGTGCGCTGCCCCACTCATGGATGCCAGCTCTCTTTATCCTCGCCTTCGTGCTCGGCAGAATCCGCACGGGTGATTTCGCGGGTAAGTGCAAACAACGTGTCCTTGACGCCGATGCCGGCGACCGACGATAAGATCAGTGGCTTTTTCCGGGCGGCTTTGCGAAGCGCTTCGACCCGCTCTGCCAACGTCTCGGCATCGATGGCGTCACACTTTGACAGCGCGACGATCTCCTTCTTATCGACCAGTTCGCCGCCATAGGCTTTGAGCTCGCGACGCACGGTCTTGTAAGCCGTTGTGACGTCCATATCGGTCTCGGTTGCATCCACGAGATGCAGGATGACGCGGCAGCGCTCGACGTGACCGAGGAACCTAGTGCCAAGCCCAGCGCCTTCCGATGCGCCTTCGATCAGACCCGGGATATCGGCCAGCACGAAATCAATCGAACCGGCCCGAACAACGCCGAGGTTCGGATGCAGCGTCGTGAACGGGTAGTCGGCGATTTTGGGCTTGGCTGCTGACACCGTTGCGAGGAACGTCGATTTTCCTGCATTTGGAAGACCAACAAGGCCTGCATCAGCGATCAGCTTCAAACGAAGCCAAATCGTCATTTCCTTGCCTTCGAGGCCCGGATTGGCATGGCGTGGCGCCTGGTTCGACGGTCCCTTGAAATGAGCGTTGCCGAAGCCCCCATTGCCGCCCCGCGCCAGCACGACCTGCTGTCCGACTTCCTTGAGATCGGCCAGCATGGTGTTGTGGTCCTCGGCAAAAATCTGCGTTCCTGGTGGAACTTTAATGATGCAGTCGTTCCCGCCGGCGCCAGCACGCAAGCGTCCCATACCGCCACCGCCACTCTCAGCCTTGAAATGCTGCTGATAGCGGTAGTCGATCAGAGTATTCAAATTGCCGACACACTCGACGATGACATTGCCGCCGCGTCCGCCATCGCCGCCGTCGGGACCACCGAATTCGATGAACTTTTCACGGCGGAACGACACCGAGCCGTTTCCCCCGTCGCCGGAGCGGATGTAAATCTTTGCTTGATCGAGGAATTTCATGAAACGAGACACACACCGGAAGAGGGTTCCCAGTCAAGGGCGCTGACGCTTTCAGACTAATGCTTGGAACCCCAAAGCTGGAACTTAAACCTGGCCTTGGCGCTTCGTCAGCGATCCGGTACACGTGCCGCGACAGAGTCTCATGGTTAACCTAAAAGGGCAAACTCAATGTTCCCGATCCCGCGCACCGACCTAAAGCCGAACACCGCAGACTTCGAGCGTTTGCCGCTCGTCAAGCCTACCGGCTTTCGGGAGTACGACGCGCGCTGGCTGTTTCCCGAGGAAATAAACCTGATGGGCCTCAATGCGATTGGGCTGGGGCTGGCAACACTATTTGCCGAGAAAGGTGTCCCCAAGCGCTTCGTCGTCGGCCACGATTTTCGCTGGTATTCCGGTTCGGTCAAGCAAGCGTTGATCATGGGTCTGATGGCTGGCGGCGCGGAAGTGCATGACATCGGCCTAGCATTGTCACCGATGGCCTATTTCGCGCAATTCGATCTCGATGTCGAGGGCGTGGCGATGGTTACCGCTAGTCATAACGACAACGGCTGGACGGGTATCAAGATGGGCATGAACCGGCCGATGACGTTCGGGCCGGATGAGATGACGGCGCTCAAGGAGATCGTGTTGAGTGGCCGGGCGCAAACCCGCGTCGGCGGCCGCTATATCTTCGTGCCCAATTTCGCCGAACGCTATATCGCCTCCCTCACCGACCGGCCCAAGCTCAAGCGCAAGTTGCGCGTCGTAGCTGCGTGCGGGAACGGCACCGCCGGCGCCTTCGCCCCGCAAGTGCTGGCGGCGATCGGTGCCGAGGTGATCCCGCTCGACGTCGAATTAGATCACTCGTTCCCGCGCTACAATCCTAACCCCGAAGACATGAAAATGCTGCACGCGATGGCCGAAGCCGTGATCAAGCACAAGGCCGACGTCGCCTTGGGCTTCGATGGCGACGGCGACCGCTGCGGTGTCGTCGACAACGAGGGCCACGAGATCTTCGCCGATAAGGTCGGCGTCATGCTGGCACGCGACCTGTCGGCGATTCACAAGAATGCAAAGTTCGTCGCGGACGTGAAGTCCACCGGCTTGTTCGTCACCGATCCGGTGCTCAAAGCCAACGGCGCGACAACGACCTATTGGAAGACTGGCCACAGCTACATGAAGCGCCACACGCACGAGGTGAAAGCACTCGTCGGCTTCGAAAAATCGGGTCATTTCTTCTTCCAGCCGCCGTTGGGCCGCGGCTACGATGATGGCCTTGTGGCTGGCCTTGCCGTCCTCGACATGCTGGATCGCGCGGATGGGCGGACCATGGCCGACTTACAGCGCGCACTACCCAAGACCTGGGGCTCGCCGACCATGTCACCGCACTGCGACGACGAGAAGAAATACGGTGTCGTCGATCGAATGGTGGAGCACTATACGACGCTGCACGCGTCTGGAGGTACCATCGCCGGCCAAAAAATCCGCGATTTGGTGACGGTCAATGGTGTTCGCATTACGCTCGAGGACGGCACATGGGGCTTGGTGCGCGCGTCATCCAACAAGCCCGAACTCGTTGTCGTCGTCGAAAGCCCAGTCTCGGAAGCCAACATGCGGGCGATTTTCGCGGATATCGACGGCCTTCTGGGGAAGATGCCAGAAGTCGGCGCGTACAATCAGAAGATTTGAACGCGCCGGTTCAAAGCATACGGCGGTTGAGATCCGCCATATGCTTTAAGCCAAAGCGGCCGAGGAAGATGCCTCAGCCGCAGTTCTTTTACCAATGGTGACCCCAATGGCGGTGATGGCGGTGATGACGGTGCCGCCAGCGTGGATAGTAATAGCTTGAGCCGTACACATAGCTCGGTCCGCCGGAGTAATAACTCGGTCCGTAACCATAGCCGTAGCCTCGGCCGTAGCCGTAAGATCCCGCTAACAGGGCGGAACCGATCACTGCACCGGCAATGCCAAGACCTATGCCTCGGCCACCACGTGCCTCGGCCGACTGCACCGGTAGTAGTGCCGTCGATGCGGCCAGCGCGGCTACAGCAACAAGCTTTCTGATGTGACGCATACGCTTTCCTTCCCATCAAACTAAAGGTTGTTTTTCCCGACTGAAACTCATTTGGGAATGCTGCCGCCACCCATCAAGTCGATCGGACCGCCACACGAGAGTGTTACTGCGTTATTTTTTGCGGAAATGATGGAACTTTTTACGGTTCCGTCTCTAGCCAATGGCACTTAGGCGACGCCCGGTGTTCTGCTCCCAGTCAGTCTATCTTGACGCCGCTGTTGCCGCGCTCCGCCATCCGGGCAACGTGAAACCTCTGGAAGTTGCGGTCTGCCTCGTAAACCTTGGCCCGGATCCACACGAACAAATCGTAGAACGTGGCCGCACCGAACCCGAGGCTCATTCGGGTAACCTCGAGCGATTGCCCCCACGCCTTTGCGTCGGCTGGCAGCTCGTCCTTCAGAAACACAACGGTCGGCGTGAACATTACGCCCCAGCGCTCGGCCAACTTGGCCTCGCTCATCTTGCTGCCGTCGAAGTCCGTCACCTCGCGCGCGCCAAACATGTCGAGCTGCACCACCGCGAAATTGTCTCGGACATAATCGTTGATGTAGCGTTGAGCCAGCACCTCCTTGTGCATCTTGGTACAGTAGACGCAGCCGCGCTGTTCGAAGAAGAGTGCGAAACGTTTGCCCTTCGCTTTAGCGTCGGCGAAGTCCTCACGCAGATCGAGAAAAGTCGTGACCTCCCAGGCTTGATGATACAGTCCATCGTCGGCTTGACGCGGCACGACCATGGGCTCGATCGGCCCCGATACCGGCGGCAGTGTCGTGGCAATCTGGCCAATGGCGCTCAAGTTCGTCAAGCCCAGGAAGAGCGCCGCGATCAACAAGCGCATTGGATATTTCCTCAGTAAAACAGTGCGAGCGCGAAACGCGAGGCAATCAGCAGTAGAAAACAGCCGAACGCGATTTCAAGTGTACGCTTCGACACGCCGTGTGCAACCCGCGCGCCCAAGGGCGCCGTGACGACACTCAACGGGGCGACCAGCGCGACGGCGATCAGATTGACGAAGCCCACGGAACCGTCGGGCAGCGCGCCCGTCTGCATGGCGGCCCAGCCAGCCCACATGAAACCAAGCATGCCCGGGATCGCAATGATCGGCCCAAAGCCCGATGAGGTGCCGATCCCCTGTCTCAACGGCCGATCATAAAGCGTCATGAGCATGGTGATGAACGCGCCGCCTCCGATGCTCATCATCGTCGACAGAAAACCGACACCAACACCATATAATTCGACAAATCGGCTCATCGGGATTTTCAAACCGAGCCGCCAGCTGTCTCTTCCGAAGAATTGCTTCGAGGACATGAGTACGGCGAATACGATCCAAATCCATTTGAGAACCGCGCCCGAACTTGATTTCGCGACGAGGATGCCGAGCATCACGCCGACGAACACCGGTA
>JANLXZ010000489.1:0-6879 GCA_031365375.1 Hyphomicrobiaceae bacterium
TCAACGATCTCGTCACCCGTCACACCGAACACTACGGCCTGTTCCTCGGCAGCATCATCTTGCTGTTCGCGCTCGGCCTGCGCAAAGGTCTGCTCGATATCATCGTCGAGAAATGGCCGAGGCGGAGATCGGTACCGGGCCGCAGCGTCGCCAGCGGGCAGACGCGCGGACGTGCGCCTGCCGAGCCTGTGTCGTAGGGAACGAGACATGCTCAAAATCGAAAACCTGCGCAAATCGTTCGGCGGCGTCGCCGCCTGCAATGGCGTCAGTCTGGAGTTTCCGACTGGCTCGCTGACGGCGGTGATCGGGCCAAATGGCGCCGGCAAGACCACGTTCTTCAATCTGATCTCTGGGGCCATCAAGCCCGACAGCGGCCGCGTGTTGCTGAATGATCGCGATATCGCAGGCTTGCCGCCGCACGAGATCGTACGCGCCGGTATCGGCCGCGCCTTTCAGATCGCCAGCATCTTTCCGAGTCTAACGGTGCGCGAAGCGCTGCAGGGCGCGGTCAATGCCTACCATCACCACCACACCGCGATGCATCACCGCTTCCCGCTGGCCTCCTCGTTCGAGCGCGCCGATGCGGTGATGGAACTGGTCGACTTGGGAGGGAAGGCCGAGACGCTGTCGCGCAACCTGTCGCACGGCGACCAGAAACTGCTCGATGTGGCGCTGGCCCTCGTCAGTGAGCCGCGCGTGTTATTGCTCGACGAGCCCACCGCTGGCATGGGGCCGGAGGAGCGCTGGCAGATGATCAATACCGTGCATCGCCTTTGGCAGCAGGAGGCGATGACCCTGATCTTCATCGAACACGACATGGATATCGTCTTCAAGATCGCGCAAACGATCAGGGTTCTCAGCTACGGACAAGTGCTGGCGGAGGGTACGGCAGATCAGATCCGTGCCAACCCGGCGGTCATCGAGGCCTACCTCGGACAATCTTTCGAGGCGGACCACGCATGAACAATCCTATCATATTCGAAGCCAGCGGCATCGACGTGTTCTACGGCGCGAGCCAGATCCTGTTTGACCTCAGCATCGCCGTGACGCAAGGGCAGACCATGGCGCTGCTCGGCCGCAACGGTGCCGGAAAATCGACGACGATGAAGGCGCTGGCCGGTCTGGTGCCGCCGCGACGTGGCATCGTCAAGGTCGGAGGGCGCGAAATGCAGGGGCGCAAGCCGCATTTGATCGCGCGTGCGGGCATCGGTTACGTGCCGGAGGATCGTCAGGTGTTCCCCGAGCACTCGGTCGAGGACAACATGCTGATCGGCGCCAAGAACGGTCCTGGTGGCCAAGACTACTGGGACCTCGATCGCATTTATGAGGTGTTTCCTCTCCTCGTTCCGCTGAAGGGCCGCATGGCTGGCCGTCTGTCCGGTGGCGAGCAGCAGATGCTGACGATTGCGCGCACACTGATGGGCAACCCGACAGCGCTGCTGCTCGACGAACCGAGCGAGGGATTGGCCCCCGTCATCGTTCAGCGTATAGGTGGCTTGTTGCGGCAATTGCGTGATCTCGGCACCACGGTGCTGATCGCCGAGCAAAACCTGCATTTCTGTCTCGGTATCGCAAGTCACGCGACGGTGATCGACAAGGGCCAGATCGTCTACAGCGACACCATACAGGCGCTGAAAGCCAACGACGCGATCAAGAGCCGTTATTTGGCGCTATAGCTCAGCCGGAAACGACGTTGTTGAAAAGGGCAGGGAAACATCCAATTTAGCCCGTTGGGATAATAAAAAAACTCGCTGGCGAGCTCCTTTGAAGAATATTAATTATTTTTAATGGTTTTTTACCGTTGGTAAGAATGTCGACCACAGCTTACGCCTTATCAGAGACCATTAACCATCGCATTTTTTATCGGCCACCGCATAACCTTGCAGTATCATCCTGCTCAAATGGAACACATTCGAAAATGGAACGTTGATCTGCATCGTCAGTAATCAAAGGAGTGCGGTGTGTTGAGACGATCTTATCTTCTTATGCCAGCTTTGGCTGGGTTGGCGCTTATGGCCCCAGTCGCGCAGGCAAGTTACACTGACTCGCAGAGCAACGCCAGTTCGTCCGCTAAAATTCAGCTCGCTCAAGCCGGTGCCGAAGGCAAGGGCGGAGCAGGTGGCGGCGGTGGTGGCGGCGGTGGTGGCGGTGCAGCCGGCGGCGCGGCCAAAGGCGGCGGTGGCGGTGGTGGAGCGATGCGCCAGGGCGGCGGTGGCGGCGGTGGTGCCATGCGCCAAGGTGGCGGCGGTGGCGACGGCGCCATGCGTAAAGGCGGTGGCGATCGTGGAGGGGCAGCTCGCGAAGGCAATCGTGAGGGTCGAACCTCAGTGGAGCGCAATCGGGGTGGCGACCGCGGCAATATGACGGAACGCCGTGGCGGTGATCGTCCTTCCGGGCGCGTTCGCCAGGGCCGTGGTGGTGATACGAACGTCATCATCCGCGATCGAAATGGTCGCGGTGATCGGGATGGCCGTCGCAGAGGTACGCGTTATAGCTGGGGTCCTGGTGGGATCTTCTACTTCTATGACGGCTACTATCATGGCGATTGTTCCTGGCTTCGCCGTAAAGCAATCTCGACCGGAAGTTCGTACTGGTGGCGCCGCTTTAGGCAGTGCCGGGCCTACTAAGAAAGCCGGTTAATGTGTCGGCCGGGCGGTAATTACCGCTCGGCCGACACGCTGTTTGGGTTCGATCGAGCCGTCGTGAGGGATTATCCATGAGCAGTTTCAACATCGCCGTAGTCGTCGGAAGCCTGCGAAAAGAGTCCCTAAATAACAAACTGGCGATGGCAGCGGAGAAGCTTGCCCCTCCGGACTTTATTTTCAGTCATCTGAATATAGCGGAACTGCCGCTATACAATCAGGATGACGACGGCAAACCGTCTGCTGCAGTGCAAAAACTGAAACGAGAAATTGAATCCGCTGACGGCGTGTTGCTTGTCACGCCTGAATACAATCGTTCTGTGCCCGGCGTATTGAAGAATGCGATCGATCATGCCTCGCGCCCTTATGGTCAGAATAGCTGGCAGGGAAAACCAACGGGGATAATGGGGATCTCGGTAGGGGCGATTGGCACTGCGAACGCGCAGCAGCATCTGCGGAATATTTTTGCTTATCTCGACGCACCGACGATGGGCCAGCCGGAGGTGTTTCTCCAGGCCAAGGATGGATTCTTTACTGCGGACGGTTCGGTAGCAGATGGGAGTAAGAAATTTTTGCAGTCCTGGATGGACCGCTATGTTGATTGGGTAAAGCAACACGCGAAGCGGTCGGCTTGAGATTTTGGCTATGCCGAAGTGGTGGGAACAGTTTATAGCATGATGCGTTTTCAATTTATCTAACAACTCAGTTAGCCGAACTTAAGGACGGGCAAGATGGCCATTATGAAATCCGCATCTGACGTCGAGGCATCATCGCGCTCCGCTAACAAAGTTCAAGCTCTCGCAACACCGACGGATCTCAAGCCGAAGAATACCGCGGCGGTGGCCAAGGAATTGAATAAGCTCGTGGCTGATGCTTTTGCGCTCTACTTGAAGACCAAGAATTTTCACTGGCACGTCAGCGGGCCCCATTTCCGCGATTATCACAAAATGCTGGACGAGCAAGCCGATCAAATTTTTGAGGCTATCGATCCGCTAGCCGAGCGTGTTCGCAAACTCGGCGAGCGCACGATCCTGGGTATCTCTCACATCAGCGAACTGACTTCCGTGGCAGATAACACGGAAGACTTTGTGCGTCCTGGTGAGATGCTGAAAATACTTATGGAAGACAACAAAAACATGGCCGCGAGCATGCGCAAGGCGCATGGGATTTGCGACGACAATGACGATCCGGCGACGGCAAGTTTATTAGAGATTTACATTGATGAAACGGAGCGGCGGACTTGGTTTTTATTCGAAGCGGGACGCCCGGCAGATAAGGATGGGCATTAAGTTCGCTCCATTGCTCCAAGTTTTTTGCTGCCGGATCGTCGCGATAGATCGCTTCATGTTTTTTACGGACGCCGGGGACTGTTGGCGAGTTAACGGCGCTCGCAAAAAACAACTCAAATAAGGCTCGTGTGTACCACGCATTTAGTTTGGGCTGATTTTCTGGAGTTGTCCCTCGATCCTCGATGTTTCCGCCCAGCGAATTACCTTCTTGCGCCTCAGCTCAGGGTTGGTGCAGCGCGCATTCAGGGAAGCGAATTACTTACGCTAGGCGTTTCGCACGATGGCAGCACTCGACACAGGTTTAGATTGGCTTGGTCGCAAACTCGGCAATCTCTTGCGCTCGGAAAATCCGGGGCAAGAGCCGTTTATTCCCTCAAACCCAGAAGCCCTTCGCCGCACCCTTCGCCCGGCGGATGTGATTCTAATTGCCGGGGGTAATAAACTGTCGACAGGGATCAAATATCTAACGCAGTCGACATGGTCACACGCGGCGCTCTACGTGGGCGAAGCGTTGGATGCCGAACTCAAGGCCGATCCTTCAGTACTCATCGAGGTGGTTCTCGGCGACGGATGTATATCGTCACCTTTGTCGAAATATGAGCGCTATCACACGCGCATATGCCGGCCTATTGGGTTGACCGACGCGGACCGCGACGACGTGATACAGTTTATGATTTCGCGGCTCGGCACTCAATACGACATGCGCAACGTGTTGGATCTCGCGCGCTACCTTCTGCCGACACCGCCGATACCGGCACGGTGGCGAAGGCGGATGATCGCTCTAGGGTCTGGAGCGCCGACGCGCGCGATCTGTTCGACCCTCATCGCAGAGGCATTCGGCCGCGTACGCTATCCCATTTTGCCAAGCGTTGAGCGCGTGTCGATTGAACAACCGGCAGTCAGCCGTTTCCGCCGTAAAGAGATTTTGCACATTCGCCATCACAGCCTTTACGCGCCGGCCGATTTTGATCTGTCGCCGTATTTCAAAATCGTTAAGCCGACCATCGAGGAAGGCTTCAACTATAAAGGTCTGACATGGGCGCCGGAAGGGGCGGCCGAGATTGCTGCTGATGGGGCGAGTTATCCGGAATGAAGAACCAAACGGAGATAATCGACCCAGCTGGATATCGCCGAACTCCATGGAAAAATGGCGGCGGCATCACGATTGACATAGCGGACGCATTTCGTGACGGGGCAATGGCGGGCGACTGGGATGGTATGATCTGGCGGTTCGGCCGCACGACGATCGCCAAGCCTGGACCATTCTCACATTTATCGGGTTTCGATCGTATGCAAGTTGTGGTGCGCGGGCACGGGCTGGTATTGTGCACCCCGAACGAAGACATCGACGTTCGACAACCATTCAAGCCGGTCCGCTTTCAGGGTGGCACGTCGATCAACAGCCGGCTCGAGGCAGGTCCGGTCGATGTCGTCAATCTGATGGGCGACTGCAACGGCACGCAGATCAACCTGCAAGTGCTCGAGCCTGGAGCGAAATTGGAATTGGCTGCGGGAATTCATATTTTGTATGCGGCGGCTGATGCTTGTGAGGTTACCGGCTCGATTGATGTTTATCGGATCGAGAGGGATTGGGCTCTTCGTTTGGACACGACCTCAAACGAAATCATTGAGGGAAGGTCGGGTCGAACTGTCGTCGGATCTGTGTTTATGAGGTAACTTGGCAGCCTATCGCACGCGGATGATCGCTTCTCGGCTCCAAAAAAGTGCGCACACGCGCCGGTGAAAGTTTTTACATTGCCCACGATCCACGTTTTCGGCTGGCTTACGGGAGCCGCGTTTTTTCTCTACGCGTGGATTTTGCGCGTGGCGCCCAGCATTATGATCGATGAGATGATGCGCGATTTGGCGATCGGTGCAGCATTGATCGGCAATCTCTCCGCGTTTTACTTTTATGGCTACGCCGGCATGCAAGTGCCAGTCGGAATTTTGATCGATCGCTTCGGCCCGCGCCGCCTGATGACATCCGCGGCTTTGGTGTGCGCGGCGGGGTGTGTCGTGTTCGCTCAGAGTACCGGCTTTTGGGGCGTGGCTGCCGGCCGATTCCTGATCGGAGCCTCAGCAGCATTCAGCTTTGTCGGGGCGATGAGCGTTGCGGCTCTGTGGTTTCCTGCCAACCGATTTGCGGTGCTTTCGGGTTTCGCGATGATGATGGGAATGGCCGGCGGAGTGGCTGGTCAGGCGCCTCTGAGACTGCTCGTCGAGCGCTTCGACTGGCGGGAAGCCACACTGCTTCTAGCTGCAGGCGGTGTCGTCATATCGCTGGCGGCATGGACCACGGTGCGCGATCGTGAGGGCGGCAGTCGAAGGCCGCGCCGTATGTTCTCCGGATTAGGTCGCGTCACAAGTAATCCGCAAACGTGGATTATCGCGATCGCGGGCCTGGGAACGACGGCACCGCTGCTCGGGTTCGCGGGACTGTGGGGTGTTCCTTACTTGGTTTCGGTTTATGGCCTCGACCGGGCGGCCGCCGCTTCCGTTACATCCATGATGTTTATCGGGTGGGGCTTGGGCGCTCCCCTGATGGGGTGGTATTCGGATCATATCGGGCGGCGAAGGGAGCCATTTATTGCCGGTTTGCTTTTGTGCGCGGCTGCGATGACAGTAATTGTCTACGTGCCGGCTTTGCCAATTTCTGTGATGATGGCGTTGTGCTTTGCCTGTGGGTTCGGCGGGTCATCTCAGATCGTGGGATTTGCCGCGGCGCGCGAGCACAATCCCATCGCGGTGAGCGCGACAACGCTCGGTCTCGTGAACGGTATGGTCACTGGCGCAGGGGCGCTCTATCAACCGCTGGTCGGCTGGGTTCTCGATGGCGGATGGAAAGGTCAGATGATTGCGGGCGCCCGGGTCTATGACGCCGAAGCGTATCGCCATGCGCTTGCCATTTTGGTGGTCGGAGTTGTGGTCGGGTTCGTTTGCACTCTGTT
>JANLXZ010000499.1:0-4060 GCA_031365375.1 Hyphomicrobiaceae bacterium
GATCGCGAGAGGCACCCAACGAAAGAAGAGGAGCAATGGACAAAACGGATAAGTATGTAGACGGATTTGTACTTCCGTTGCATCGCTGACGACGTGAAGCCGGGTAAAGAAACGTCGTTTCCGCAAGCCGAGGATCGCGACCGCGTGATGGCTGCCGTGATGAGTGATCCGCGCCTCAAAATGGATCCGCAATCGATGCCTTTTGATGGCATGCGCATGTTCTGGGGTGGCTTCAAAGTGCTGCTGGCGATGTAACGGTTGGCACAAAACTAAAATGAATAAGGAGAGTGACCATGGCAGACGACCTGGTATTTTATACTCATCCCATGTCGCGCGGACGCATCGTGCGCTGGATGTTGGAGGAAGTCGGACAACCCTATCAAACGGAGGTTTTGGACTACGCCACGACGATGAAAGCGCCGGCATATCTGGCCATCAATCCAATGGGCAAGGTGCCGGCCATCCGCCACGGTGACACGGTGGTGACGGAGTGCGCCGCGATTTGTGCTTATCTGGCCGACGCATTTCCTCAGGTGAAACTGGCGCCACCAGTAAGCGATCGGCTGCGCGGGCCCTATTATCGCTGGCTGTTTTTCGCGGCTGGTCCACTTGAGGCTGCGGCGACCAACAAGGGGATGGGCTTCGAGGTTCCACCAGACCGCAAGGCGATGGCCGGATACGGCTCGCTTGCCGATGTCATATCAGCCCTCGACGGGCTTTTATCGAAGCAAGATTACGTCACCGGCGATCGGTTTTCAGCCGCCGACGTCTATCTCGGCTCTCACCTGGGCTGGGGAATGCAATTCAACACCATCGACAAACGGCCGGCATTCGAAAAGTATTGGCAGCGTCTGTCGTCCCGGCCGGCTGCCATCCGCGCCACGGAAATCGACGATGCTTTGATGCCGGCGCAACCACATCAGTAAGTCCGTAACGAGGTGGCGGCGCATGTCCACATCTGAAGATTTGCGCCGCATCGCGTTGGGCACTTGAGGGTACGACCGAGGCGCCGCATTTCGATCGGGACGCTTTCAAGGTTGCGCGCATCTATGTGACGCTCGCGGCGGATGGGCTTACCGCCATCTTCAAGTTCACGCCCGATGAACAGGAATTGAAATGCCTAACGGCGCCGGACGCCTTCGCGCCGGTGCCGAACGCATGGGGCAAGCAGGGCGCGACCACGGCCACGCTGGCACAGCTGAGTATCGGTGAGTTGACGAGCGCGCTCGAAATGGCGTGGCAGCGTGCGCGTCCAGCACCAACAAAGAAACGGCGGATTATTGGTTCGCGCAACTAAACGAAAGTTGGCAGTGCTTGAGTTTTAGAATGCATCGGGTAGTCTTCCCGAACTCCTCGGAAAACAAGGCAAGCCCCAATGTCCAATGCAGTCGACACGTTGGATCGCATCCGCGCGTTCCACCCGGAGCTCACCGCCGTGCGTCACGATCTGCACGCCAATCCAGAGCTCGGTTTAGAGGTCCCCCGCACGGCCGAAGTCGTGGCGAATCTGCTGGCGTCTTGGGGCATCGATGTGCATCGTGGTGTCGGCGGGCACGGTGTCGTCGGCGTACTGCGGCAGGGCAATGGTGTCCGATCGATCGGGCTTCGCGCCGACATGGACGCGCTGCCTATTCTGGAAGCGACCGGCGTCGGATATGGCAGCAAGAATGCCGGAACCATGCATGCCTGCGGGCACGATGGCCACACGGTCATGTTGCTGGGTGCCGCGCGCTACCTGGCCGAAACCCGCGACTTCAATGGCACGGTCAATTTTGTGTTCCAGCCAGGCGAGGAGGGAGCGGGCGGTGCCCTCGCCATGCTCGATGATGGCTTGTTCGAGCGCTTCCCGTGCGACGAGATATTCGGCCTGCACAATAGGCCCGGAGCGCCCGTCGGGCAATTTTCGATCACCCCAGGGGCTGCGATGGCAGGTGGCGCGTTCTTCGACATCATCATTACGGGCAAAGGCTCGCACGGCGCGCGACCAGAGGAGTCGATCGATCCGGTGATGACGGCCTGCCACATTGGTACAGCCTTGCAGACGATTGTCGCGCGTAATGTTTCGCCGCGGGACATGGCTGTCGTCAGCGTCACCCAGATCCACGCGGGCGACGCCTACAACGTGATCCCGCAGACGGCCAAGCTGTCCGGTACGGTCCGCACCATGAAGCGTGATTTGATGACGACGATTGAGGCCGCACTCCGGCGCGTCACAGCCGGCATAGCTGCGAGCATGGGTGCCACTGCCAACGTCGACTTCCGTTTGATTTTTGCGCCGCTCGTCAATCATGCCGATGCAACCGTTGAGTTTGCGGATGCGGCAGCCGAGCTCGTGGGCGAAAATCGGGTCGATCGTCATAAGCCGCCGGTTTCGGGATCGGAAGATTTCAGCTTCATGCTGGAGAAGGTCCCCGGCGCCTATATCAACCTGGGCAATGGCGAGGCGAGCGCGCCGCTGCACAATCATCTTTACGACTTCAACGATGAGGCGACGCCTTATGGTGCTGCGATCTACGCCCGGCTTATCGAGCGCAAGATGATGCGCGATCCTGGAGCATCGTAACCCTCCCAGGAGCGTCGGCTGAACGGTCGCATCCCGAAATCGTTGACACGAGCGTCACTAGAACTAAATATGAACGAACGGGCAACGCTCGGTTGTTCATAGAGGCGATCGGTGGACGTATCGCGCAAATTAGCAATTCTCGCCGACGCCGCAAAATACGATGCCTCTTGTGCATCAAGTGCCGCGCCCAAACGCAATTCGATCGGTGCTAAAGGCATCGGATCGACAGAGGGCGCCGGCATTTGCCACGCCTACGCTCCGGACGGGCGCTGTATCTCGCTGTTGAAAATACTGCTGACGAATTCGTGCATGTTCGATTGCGCATACTGCGTCAATCGAAGCTCATCGAACGTCCAGCGCGCACGCTTCACGGTCGAGGAAGTTGTCAATCTAACGCTTGATTTCTACAAGCGAAACTACATCGAAGGGCTATTCCTCTCGTCGGGCATTATTCGCTCGCCGAATTACACGATGGAGCAAATCGCCCGGGTCGCGCAAACCCTGCGCGAGGTCCACGACTTCAAGGGCTACATCCATCTCAAAACGATACCGGAAGCCGATCACGAGTTGCTTGAGTTGGCCGGCCGTCACGCCGATCGCTTGTCGATCAATGTCGAGCTGCCAAGCTCGGTCAGCCTCGAGAAACTTGCACCGCAAAAACGGATGCCGACGATCCGGCGCTCGATGGGGCATCTACGAAAGACGATCGACGACCGGCACGGTGAACGGCGCGAAAATGCCAAGGCGCCCAAGTTCGCACCGGCCGGCCAGTCCACCCAGATGATCATTGGCGCCGATGCGGCGACGGACGCGGACATTCTGAGCACCAGCAGCAATCTATATGCATCTTACCGGTTACGGCGCGTGTACTACTCTGGTTTCTCACCGATCCCGGATGCGTCGGCGGTGCTGCCGCTGCGCTCGCCGCCGCTCGTTCGCGAGCATCGTCTGTATCAAGCCGACTGGCTTTATCGATTCTATGGTTTTTCGATTGCCGATATAACCTCCGGCATGAGCGGCGGCATGCTCGACCCGGCGCTCGATCCGAAACTTGCCTGGGCGCTGGTGCATCGCGAGCTATTTCCGGTCGACATCAATCGAGCCGCTAAAGAACAGTTGCTGCGCGTGCCTGGCCTCGGCACGAAAGCGGTTGCGCGCATCATCGAGACGCGGCGCTTTCACAAGCTGCGCGTTGAAGACCTTTCGCGGCTGACGGCATCCGTCAAAAAGGTATTGCCTTTCATCATTGCCGCCGATTGGCAGCCGGGGGCGATTTTGGATCAAGCAGCTCTCGCGTCCCGGTTGCGTGCGCCGGCAGCCCAGCTCGAATTGTTCGCGGCATGAGGGACAGCATCACGCGCGTCGAGATCGCAGCGCCCGACGACGTGGAAGGTTTTTGGCGAGCAGCAATCGCACTTGAAGCGCGAGGCGTATCAGAAGCCGATGCGGTGTTCGATGTAGCAGGCGAGATACGCGATTTATTCGGCGGCGCCGCTG
>JANLXZ010000022.1:0-1973 GCA_031365375.1 Hyphomicrobiaceae bacterium
GTTCGTGAATGAGCGAGTATGGAACACGATTCCCGTCGCTGACCGCAAGATCATGGAGGACACCATGTTCGAGGTCGGCCAGAAGACGCTGCAATGGGATAAGGACACAACTGAGAAATACCGGAAGGATCTTGAAGCAAAAGGCATGACCTTCGTCGATGCCAAGGATGGCCTGGATGTTGGGGCGTTCCGCAACGCCGTGCTCACACAGATCAACAAGGACTTTCCCGAGTGGGCGACCTACATCACTCAGATCCAGTCGGTTAAGTAGGCAACTTGACTCGCAGCGTCATCGATCTCGTTAAAGATGCAGCGACTCCATCCCGGGACATTCATTCATGCGCATCTTCGTCGGCGCCCTGCGCGTGTTTTCCTGCTTCCTGCTTTTTCTGCTCGTGGTCACGCCATTTGCGCAGATCATAATGCGGGGAATTTTCAACATACCGATGGGCGGCGCCGAAGAATGGGCGCGGTATATGCTCATTTGCCTCGCCTTCATGGCCGGCGCCCTCGTCACCATCGACGGCGGGCAGATCCGGATGGAAGAAGTACAGGCGATGTTGCCTGAAAGGCCGCGCTGGCTGCTGCAACTCCTGATCGAGGTCATCAGCATCGCCGTGTTCGGCTTTATCGCGTATGCCGCCTTCGTCACAATCGCGAATAACATGAGCAATCAGACGGCAACGCTGGAGATGCCGTTCTGGATTTTCATGGCTCCGCTCGCGATGGGGGCAACGATGTTATGCCTGGCGACGGCACTACTGCTGCGTCACACGTGGCGCCGCGGCCGTCCGGAATTAAAGCAGACGACACTCACCTGAGGAAATCATGACTGGCTTTCTCGTCGTCTTCGCCTTCCTCGCGCTCTTCATCATCGGATTTCCGGTGGTTATCGCGATCGCTGTTCCGTGCATCGTCTATGTACTGGCCAACGACTTGCCATTGGAACTCGTTGCGCAACGAACGCTTTACTCGCTGGACAGCTTCCCGCTGGTTGCGGTTCCGGTGTTCCTGTTCGTCGGCAGTGTCATGAACAGCGCCGGTATATCGAGATACATCTACCAGTTTGCTGACACCGCTGTCGGCCGCCTGCCGGGAGGGCTCGCTCAGGTCAATATATTTGGCAGCCTGATCTTTGCCGGTGTATCTGGCTCGGCACTTGCCGACATCGGCGGGCTCGGTCGCATCGAGATTGATGCGATGAAAAAGAGAGGCTACAGCCCGGCATTCGCTAGTGCAGTAACGGGCGCGTCGGCAATCGTAGGGCCGATCTTCCCCCCTTCGATCCCGCTGATCATTTACGGCACGGTGACGGGCGTGTCGGTGCTGCAGCTGCTGCTCGGAGGCATACTCCCGGGGCTGTTGTGCGTGGTGGCTCTCATGCTGATGACTGCGTGGCTCGCGAAACGCCGCAATTACCCGCGATCGCCCCGCTGGCCGACGCTTGGCGAACTGTGGCGCGATTTCGTTCCGGCACTGCCGGCCATGCTGGCGCCTGTGATCCTGGTTGTCGGCATGCTGGCCGGGTTTTTCACACCGACGGAGATTGCATCCGTAACGGTGTTTTACACGCTTGCCGTCAGCCTGTTCTATTACCGGGAGCTTAGCTGGAAAGGCATGTACGACGCGGCCATCGAAACGATACGTGCCTCCTCGGCTATTCTGCTGATCGTCGCGGTGGCGGCATTATTCGGCTGGATTTTGTCGGTCGAGCAGGTGCCGCAGATCATGACAGAGTGGATGCTATCGATCTCGAAAAACCCCTATGTGCTGCTGCTAATCGTCAACTTCCTGCTGTTGATCGCGGGAATGTTTCTCGACAGTACGACCGCGATCCTGGTTATCGCGCCGATAATCGCGAAGCCGCTGGTTGCGGCCGGCGTAGATCCCGTTCACCTCGGCATGGTCGTGGTATTCAACCTGATGATTGGGCTGTTGACGCCGCCAATGGGACTTGCGCTATTCCTCGTTGC
>JANLXZ010000062.1:0-3490 GCA_031365375.1 Hyphomicrobiaceae bacterium
AATAGAGCGTGTCGTTGGCTAAATTCGGTCTGTGCGATACCGACGCGCTTGTTGCGACAGGCGGTAGTAGTGCTTGGCGTTCGGAGGACGAGCCAGTCGAGTTGGCGGCCCTTCAGAATTCCTTTCGCAGGTCGCAGTTACCGCTAACGTAAGATGTGTACTGGGCAAAATCTTACCCTGAGGATCTCTGCTTCTCGAATTCGGGAACCGGCAAAAGCCGCCCCGACCCCAGTTCTTAGCTCGACGTGCTCAATCACAACGAAGGTGGTGTGTAACGGCTAGCGCAGAACGTCGAGCAAGAGCTTGCTTACGCCGTCGCTTCTGCGATCAAGCATCATTGTATTCAATGGTCTGTTTCCTTAGTTAAGGGCGGAAGCATGCCCTGCCAGCCCAGGTGGTTTGACTGGATGGGATCGCCGATCGCCTACCTGATTCCATCGATCTTCCGCTTTGCAGAGAAAGCCGACACCCGTCTACGCCGTTGCTCAGTCAAAGACTGCCCTCCCGGCATTTACGCGATACCTCGGTCAGCGGACACAGAACGGACGCCCTTGAATCTTGTCGCGGCAGCCGTTCGAGGGCTGCTCTTTGCACCCAGTCCGAGGCCGTCTATCGGGACCGACGTGAAGACCCCAAACCGATCCCACTGGACAACTCAACAGATCATCTTCATATTACACCAATCGGTTAATTAAACGATCGGTGTCTTACGATGCGAGACCCTCTCAGCCGCACCTTTTCCGCGCTCGCCGATCCGACGCGGCGCGCGATGCTTGCCAGGTTGTGTGAGGGCGAAGCCAACGTCTCAGACCTCGCCGAGCCGTTCCTTAAGGACATGAGCCTTCCTGCAGTGACCAAGCATCTGAAGGTGCTCGAGAACGCCGGGCTCATCACCAAGGGCCGCAAGGCGCAGTGGCGACCGTGCCAGCTCAACGGCGAGCCTCTGCGTGAAGCCGTCGACTGGATGGAGCACCATCGGATCGCGTGGGAAGCTCAGCTTGATCGGCTCGGCGCCTACCTGAAAGCAAAAACCAAAGGAGCCCGTCATGGCCGCAAGTAGGAAATCCAACGTCATCTCGCTCACCCGCGTCTACGACGCACCGCTGCAAGCCGTTTGGGAAGCCTGGACCGTTCCGGAGGAGGTGGCGCAGTGGTGGGGCCCACGCGGTTTCACACTGACAACCCACAGCCGCGACCTGCGGACCGGCGGCCATTGGCACTACACCATGCACGGGCCGGACGGCACAGACTACGATAACACGACGGAGTACCTGGAGGTAGTGCCTCAACAACGCATGGTCTACGATCACGGTGGCCACAAGGATCGACCGCCGCTGTTTCGCGTGACTGCGCTCTTTACCGAACGCAACGGACGGACCCAGCTCGACATGAGCATGGCGTTTGCGACGCCCGAAGTGGCAGCGGAGATGGGCGGCTTCATCAAGAAGGCTGGAGGCGAGGCGACCTGGGATCGGTTGGCCGAGTACCTGGGAAAACGCCAAACCGGAGCCGAGCAGTTCTTCATTGCACGCACGTTCTATGCTGCTGTCGAGCGCGTGTTCGAGATGTGGACCGATCCCGATCATCTCGCGCAATGGCTGCCCCCAACGGGTGCCACCATGCGTTTCCTGCGCGCAGAGCCACGGGTCGAAGGCACGTCATTCTATGCGATGACGATGGCGAACGGCATGGTGATGTATGGTCGACTGTACTACCGGGCGCTCGAACGGCCGAGCCGCATCGTCTACACGCAGCAGTTCTGCGACGAGAATGAGCAGGTGATCGGGGCGCCGTTCTTCGCGCACTGGCCGCGAACGATGCTCACGACAGTGGAGCTGTTTTCAGAGGCGCCAGATCGCACCCGCGTGTCATTGCGCTGGGAGCCGCAGGAAGCGTCCGGCGCCGACATCGCAGAGTTCGTCAAGCAGCGTGGCAGCATGACGATGGGCTGGACCGGCTCGTTCGACAAATTGGAGACGTTGGCGTAGCAACGGCGGATTTCGTTGCGGCAGGCGGCAGGCGGCGGTAGGCGCTGGGGCGGGCATTCGTGCTGCGCCACTGTTGCGCCCAGCACGACGGTTGAATTGAATCATTTTCTTCTTGCATTAATGGCTTGTCGGTCGACGCGAAGACATCCTTTGAGCAAAGGCCGTATGCGAAACAGAGTTCCTTCAAGGAGCTTGCCCTTCGAAAGCGGACACAACTAAGCCTGTTGCTTAGCCGGGCTGATACTTGATTGGCGCTTCTCGGATGCCGGTTTACCGCGCGTCGTTGACACGACCCTGCCGGCATCCGAAAACCTAAGCACTGAACGGTGAGGAGAAACATCATGAGCGGCTTTGCGTTCCCGCATGGCTTCCGAACAAAGGACATCGAGACGAACGGCACCACGATTCATGTGAGAACCGGCGGAGTCGGGCCTGCGGTCGTCTTGCTGCACGGCTACGGCGAGACGGGCGACATGTGGGTGCCAATGGCCCATGATCTCGTTCGCGATCACTCGGTGGTGGTGCCAGACCTTCGCGGGTTAGGGCGCTCGGCAAAATCGTCAGGTGGTTTCGACAAGAAAACGCAGGGCGTCGACATTGCAGGCGTGCTCGATAACTTGAACATCGACTCGGTCGACCTCGTCACCCACGACATCGGCAATATGGTGGGTTATGCGTTTGCAGCGCAATATCCAGAACGCATCCGGCGATTTGTCCTGATCGATGCACCGCTGCCAGGCGTTGGTCCGTGGGAAGAAGTCCTGAAGAATAACACTGCTTTGGCATTTCCGCTTTGGCGGCTCCGATATGGAGCGGCTCGTAGCCGGCCGGGAACGCATCTATCTCGATCGCTTCTGGAACGAATTCTCGGCCACACCTCAGCGATTCAGTGAGGCGGCGCGCGAGCACTACGCCAAGATCTATGCGCTTCCCGGCGCAATGCACTCCGGCTTCGCCCAGTTTGCCGCGTTCGATCAGGATGCCATCGACAACCAGTCATTTTTGGCCAAAGGAAAATTGAAGATGCCGGTCCTGGCCGTTGGAGGTGAGAAGTCGTTTGGATCGATGATGGCCACCGTCATGAGGTTCGCGGCCGCAGACGTCCACGAGGCCGTTGTTCCGGACTCGGGCCACTGGATTATGGAAGAGAACCCGCAGGCAACGATCGAACTGGTGCGCGCCTTCCTCAAATGAGCACTTCTGGCCAGTCGCGCTACGCACCAATGGCTTGACCGTCACTACGCAGAGAAAGCCGCCGTCGTGGGGTGATCATCATCAGTAGCGTAACGATCGAAACGGCGTCTCCGCTCGACATCCGACAGCGGACACCGGGTGCGCCTGCCTACTGGACGAGCCAGGGCAGGCATGATCTCTTCAATCGACGGGGCTGCCAGAGACCGACGGCGGGCGGTTCGACGTCATGGGCCATCAGCGGCCTAACCCATTTACTGGGAATGTGCGCCGCACAAAGTTGCAACATTTTAGATCCGGCCGTCAGGCGT
>JANLXZ010000084.1:0-9078 GCA_031365375.1 Hyphomicrobiaceae bacterium
CCGACGTCGACGGTATCCCTGAGCTCAAAACCGCGATTGTCAACAAATTCGCCCGCGAGAATGGCCTCGAATATCGCCCTTCTCAGGTGAGTGTCGGCACGGGCGGCAAGCAGGTGCTTTTCAACGCTTTGATGTGCACGATCAATCCCGGTGACGAGGTCGTCATTCCCGCACCATGCTGGGTGTCGTATGCCGAGATCGTGCAGTACGGGGGCGGCAAGGCTGTATTTGCCGAAACACGGCTTGAGGATGGCTACAAGCTTCAGCCCGATGTTCTGGCCAAGGCGATCACGCCGAAAACCAAATGGTTCCTGTTTAACGCGCCATCGAATCCAACCGGCGCTGCCTACTCGAAAGCGGAGCTCAAAGCGCTGACCGATGTGCTGGCCGCCAACCCGCACGTTTGGGTTCTTACCGACGATATGTACGAGCATTTGCTCTATGATGGTCACAAGTTCTACACGCCAGCCCAAGTCGAGCCGAAGCTGTATGAACGCACCTTGACGATGAATGGATTGTCGAAAGCCTACTGCATGACCGGTTGGCGGTTGGGCTATGCGGCGGGACCCGAGTCACTGATCAAGGCAATGTGCAAGCTGCAGGGCCAGTCGACGTCGAACCCGTCGTCGATCACCCAGTGGGCGGCGGTCGAAGCGCTCAACGGGCCGCAAGATTTCATCGCCCGCAACAATAAGGTGTTCGTCGAGCGCCGCGATCTCGTCGTCTCCATGCTCAATCAGGCGAAGGGTTTGAAATGCCCGAAGCCAGAAGGCGCATTCTACGTTTATCCGTCCGCCGCCGGCTGCATGGGCAAAACGACGGCCAAGGGCGTACACATCAAGAACGACGAGGATTTCGTAACGGCGCTTCTGGACGAAGAAGGTGTCGCGGCGGTCCACGGCGCGGCATTCGCGCAAAGCCCGGCGTTTCGCATTTCGTATGCGGTCGGGACCGACGTTCTTGAAGAAGCGTGCAAGCGCATCCAGCGGTTCTGCGGCAATTTGAAATAGCGCGATTCTAATCGATCGTGTCGCGCCCGTTACGTTGAGAAGCCGTAGCGGGCGTCTTCGTTTTCCGGTTTCTGGTTGGCGCGCATACCGCCTGCGCGCGTTGTGATCTGGTTACCGTGCGCTGGCCGGCCTAAATCTAGCTTAGCCAGAGCAACAAAAGCGCTGTTCCCATTGGTCCCCTTGATCCTCTTGAAGCTGACCGTCACGCCGCTGCTCGTTGCCGGGATGAGCCTTGCCGCGCGCCGGTTCGGGCCGACATTCGGCGGCTTAATCATGGGGCTGCCATGGATGACGGGGCCGGTGTTGTTCTTCCTCGCCCTCGAGCGTGGCGATGCCTATCTCGCCGAAACCGCCCGCGGTGCACTGCTCGCAATACCGCCGATCGCGGCCTACTCGGTGGTCTACGCCGCGGTTGCGCGGTGGCGTGATTGGCCGCTGAGCTTGGCTCTGGCGGCGCTGACATTCGCCCTGTCTGGATGGTTGATGAGCAACGTACCTGGTACCGCGCGCGACGCTGCATTGCTCGCGATCATCGCCCTGTTCATCGCCTATTGGTCGATCGTGAAACCACCGGCTTTGAAAGGTTCGTTCGCCATGCCGTGGTGGGACATTCCCGCGCGCATGCTGGCGACAGCGGTTCTGGTCGGGTTCATCACCCTCTCGGCCGATTATCTTGGACCGACCCGATCCGGAATTGCCTCAACCTACCCCGTGATCCTCACGGTCGTCGTCACATTCACGCATAAGCGCTGGGGCCGGGACGCCGCCACGGCGATGCTGCGCGGTGTGATGCTCTCGTTGATCGGGTTTGTCGCCTTCTTCTGGGTCGTCTCCGATTTCGTCGTGCAACTGGGTTTGGTGAATACGTATTTTTTAGCCTCGGCGGCCGGATTGAGTTTCAGCATATTTCTGCTCGGCCTCAACGGCTGGCGCGCGCGGCGTGTCCGGCGGGCGCATCTTCAGTAAAAGATCTTGCCACCTAGTGCCGCAATCGTACCGAAGACGATCACGGCCGCGATGCCTAGGCACAGAAGCGCTCGCAGAATTGGGCGTTCGATGATTATGGCTTCGGTCTGATCCTGATAAGCGCCGACAGGTTTCAACCCGGTAATCATGGCACGGACCAGCGGGTCTTTTTTCACGATAGCGTAGAGAACGTTCGCTGTGATGTGAGCCGCAATCAACGGCCAAATCAAATAGTTCAGTAGCCGGACGTGGAAATACGAGACCCGGTGCTGATTGGTTTCGGAGATCAATTTGTATAGCGGCCCCCAAGTCACATCGTTGTGCTCGACGGTCATCAGCCCGAGCGTCGCCTGCAGGCCGACCGCAACGAGTAATCCGATGATCATGTAGGAGCCGAGCGGGTTATGCCCGAGATAGCGGCGTTCGCGGCCGCGCATGGTATCGAAGGCGTAACGGGCAGCGGTCGCAGGCCAGCGCAGGAAAGCGGACCAGCGTGAGGTGGAGGAGCCGACAAAGCCCCATAGCACGCGCCAGACGATTAGCACGAGGATGGCATATCCGTTGTAGCGGTGCCATTTCATGGTGTTGTCGGCAAATAACTCAGCGAACTGAAAGCTTGCCCAGGCATTGATGATGAGGAGTACGAGCGACCAATGAAAAGCGCGCGTGGGGACGTCCCACGCGCGCACTTTGTATGTCGCAGCAACTATTAGGTCGGCTGTAAAGTTAGGCATTCTGCAGTAGACGCACAGGTCTTCGGTGGCTGACGGAACTTCTTGTGACAGGTGCCGCAATTGGCGCCGATCTTCGGCCACTCAGTTTTGAACGATGCTTCGTCCTTGATGACGACGGCAGCAGCTTTCGCATCGGCCTCGAGTTTTGCGTAGATGGCGTTGAACTCAGCCTTGTTTTCCCAGATCGCTGGCAAGGCCTGGGTCTCGCCACCGGTCTTGCTGTCGTCTGGGAACAGAGCAGGAAGCTTTGGCGCACCATCGGCGATGGTCTTCAACGACGCTTGAACTTTTGCGAGGTCGAACGGTGCCTCACCCTTTATCATCTGGCTTGGCTCTTTGAAGGCCGCGCCGAAGCTTTTAAGGATCTCCTTGCGTTGGCCGATGGCCGCGCTTTGTGCATAAACGGCGGTGGCACCGACGGCGATGGCGGCGAGAACAGAGAGGACGCGCATCATTAAACAGGTCTCCTTGATAACGGTTGCGTTTGGCGGATCAGCGTTCCGGCGGGATCAAACAGACCAAAAGTTCGCATCGCGTTCCGATCAAGTCAATCTGCCGACATCGGAATCGGGGACACGCAATTGTGAAAATGATAAGTGGAATGCTGATTAGGCGGGCAGCGAGCCTTCGCAGTGAACAGTCTGTCGCGGCTTATTCGACGGTTGCCCGGAGGCGGTTCACGCATGACGACGAACGCTCCATGTCGCTGGTGCCGGATTTACCGCTCGGCATCGATAATCATTCTGCTAACGTTATTTTTGCTGTGGTGGCTGGGCTAGCTCGCATACGAATACACCCGCGAAGCCGATACGGCATCGCGGGTGTATTCATCGGCATATCTAACTGCAAATTAGCGCGAGTAGAACTCGACAACAAGGTTCGGTTCCATTTGCACCGGGAACGGCACGTCAGACAGAGCCGGAATGCGTAGAACCTTCGCCGTCATCTTGGTGTGATCGACTTCGAGATAGTCTGGCAGATCGCGTTCCGAGCTCTTGATCGCTTCGAGAACGATCGTCAGCTGACGCGACGGCTCCTTCACTTCGATCACGTCACCGACCTTGCAGCGGAAGCTGCAGATATCGACCTTGCGGCCGTTGACGCTCACATGACCGTGGCTGACGAACTGGCGCGAGGCGAATACGGTGGGCACGAACTTGGAGCGGTAGACGACCGCATCGAGGCGACGCTCGAGCAGGCCGATCAGCTGTTCGGATGTCGAGCCGCGCAGGCGTGAAGCTTCTTCATAGATTTTCCGGAACTGCCGCTCGGTGATGTTGCCGTAGTACCCTTTGAGCTTCTGCTTCGCGCGCAGCTGCTGACCGAAGTCCGACAGTTTGTTGACGCGGCGTTCGCCGTGCTGCCCGGGGCGGCTCTCGCGCTTATTCAGCGGGCTCTTCGGGCGGCCCCAAATGTTTTCGCCGAGCCGGCGATCGATTTTATGCTTAGCGGTGACGCGTTTCGTCATATCTAGCACTCCAAGTTTGGGCGTTGCCGGCCTATCGCCGTCGACCCGGTTTCAGGTTGGAGCGCCCCTTCCTCTGCCTCCGTTGGGAGGCCGACAGACGACCAGGGAAGTCCCGGCTATCACAGGCGCGCAAATAAACGCGGGCCGTTGAGCCAGCGCTTCAAAGGTCTAATACTTGGCCGTCGCCAATCCGTCAACACACAACAGGGCAAAATTCGCCAATACCCGATCAGGGTTTCTTCGGCGGGATAGCGGCGGCAGGCATTGCTGCAGCGGGTGGGGCCGGCGCCGCCGGTGTCGCTGCACCCGGGGCTGTCGCAGCTATCGGCGGAGCGCTGTCCAGCGTGACGGTAGGGCCGGTCTTCAAGTAGGCGCTGATCAACTCGCTGACTTTTTTGCGTTGCTCGTCGGTGCACGACTTTGCGTCCGCCGCACGCGTGTCTTCAACCACGGGCCGTTTTTCGCCGGCATCGCCTTCGACGATTTCCTTGATCTTGCCGGTGAGCAACATGACGGTCGTGAGGTGCAGCTGATTGATGTAAATCATCTGTTGCTCAGACCACTTTTTCTTTTCGATCTCCCGCTTCATCAGGGAGCGATAGTTGAGCACTTGCAGTTCACCCAAATCGCAAAGCTGGGCGTGCGCAGTGAGGCGACCGGCGCGGATGATTTCGCGAGCGATGTCGACCGCCACCTCGACCTTCTCGCGCTGCTTCTTATCGATCTCGACCACCTTGCCGTCGGGCTTGGTGAATTTGGCCGGTGTCATCGACCAGGCATAGTTCATGAAGGCCTTGACTGTGTTCTCGCTGATGTCCTGGGCGACAGCCGAGGAAGCAAGCCCAACCAGCAGTGCGCCGGCCACACCGCCGCGCACCAAGTGTTTTCGCATGAATGTACCCATCGGCATTTCGTTCCTGCCCCAGCCTTTTCAATGATGGTTTGCGCGTCGCCTGCTGTCAAAATCTTTTCCAGGCCGCGTCTGAAGTAGCCCAGCCTCGCTTAGTGTTGGCCGTGCAATCTCGCGCTCAACGCACGGGTCGTCTCCAAAGTAGGCGTAATAATGGCAGTCACTCAGTCGGTTTGCGTGCCGGTCCTTTGCCCTTGGACAGCGTGGCGACAATGCCACGCAAGGTGCGCACTTCCTGCTCCGTCGCGTCCATCCGACTGAACATACTGTGGATATTGCGCATCACCGCTTGACGCTTGTGGCCGGCATTGAAAAATCCCAGCCGCTCCAATTCGCCTTTGAGTTGCGAGATGAAACCCAACAATTCTTCCTTGGTTGCCGGTTCCGAACCGCGCAGACGCAAACCTGTCTCCAACGGCTGTTCGAAGTTCGTCACCCGGCCAAGCGTGCCGCGTTGTGTGGCCTTCATCCACTCATAGCCGAACAGCAAGGCCGCCTGCGCCAGATTGAGCGAGGCAAACCGCGGATTGACTGGCGCCATGACGACGGCGTCGGCGACCGCGATCTCGTCGGACTCGAGGCCGGTGCGCTCAGGCCCGAACATCACGCCGCAGCGTTGCCCCTCGCCAATCCGACGGGTAATCTCGGCAACCGCTTGCTCAGGTGTCAGTACGGGCTTGGTGAGGTCGCGCTGCCGGGCGGTGGTCGCGACCACGTAGTTGAGGTCGGCCATCGCGCCAACGAGCGTTTCCGAAGCTTTCGCGGCATCGATGATGAAATCGGCGCCGGAAGCTGCAATCAACGCCTTCTCGTTCGGCCAACCGTCGCGCGGCGCAACGAGCCGCAAGTCCTCGAGGCCGAAGTTCGCCATCGCCCGCGCCACCATGCCAATGTTATCGGCCAGCTGCGGGCGCACCAATATCATTGCTGGGGTCGGGCCTGCATCGAGGTTGCCGGCCATCTTTTTCGGGCGCGGTTCCAGCTCCTTTTTCTGCCGGCGGATCAAGCGACGAGCCAGGTAGAAAATCGCTTCCCCGCGCCAGTTCCTGACCAGAGCGTCGAGCGTTGGTGGCGGTGTAGCGGCTGGCTCCGCTCCTGGTCCATGCACCTCCAATCCGGATGCACCGAAGCGTGTGAGCGAGAATTGCTTGAGGTAATCGTCGATCGAATTCAAACCGTCTTGCTCGGTGCGCAATCGGCAGCCACGGCAGTAGATGGCAGCCGCATCGCAATCACGTTTTGCGCAGTATTGGATGGCGCTTTCGATCTCATTGAGCGACAGCGCTGGCGTTGCACTCTCCTGTGCAGCGTCACTACCGTCCGCATAAGCGCGCGTCACAACGGAGCCGACGGTCACGGTCGTGCCGGTAATGGTCGGCTCGCCGCCGTTGACGTCAGGGTCGTTGATGATCAGCGCGTCGGCCACGGTCTCCCTCACACGAACTCCATGATGATGGCGTCGACGGCTAGGCTTTCACCGGCTTTGGCGCGCACCACCTTCACCCTTCCGTCGCGCTCGGCCTTGAGGATGTTTTCCATTTTCATCGCTTCGACAACGGCGAGGTTGTCGCCGACTTTAACGTCTTGTCCGTCCGAAACGTAGATCGCCTTGACGAGGCCCGGCATCGGGCACAACAGGAAGCGGCTCATGTCGGCTGCAACCTTTGCCGGCATCAGGGCTGCCATTGCCGCTTCCCGTTCGGTGAAAACGTAGGCCAAAACCTGGATGCCGCGATAGCTCAAATCATAACCATTGAGCACCGGGCGCACTTGGACGGCAGCGGTTTTGCCATCGATCGTGCCGGTCCACACCGGTTCGCCCGGCCACCAGGCCGAGACAATTTCCAGAGTACGGATTATTTTACCGGCCTTATCCATGAATGAGACGTACGTCGGATAACCATTGCCACCGGTTACTTCGAGATGCTGGGTGGCGGTCCCCAAGTGCACTACGCGGCGGGAAGCAAATCGAACGTTGGTGCCGCCCATTTGGCCGGTGATGTCGCGGCGGCGATTGTTGTGCAGATGATCGATCGATGCGGCGACACCCGCCAGCAGTTCTAGTTCTGCGCCGGCCGCGATCCGAGCCTTGAAGCCGCCGGGAAACTCTTCTGCGATAAATCCAGTCGAGAGCTTCGCCGAGCGCCATCGCGGATGCTGCATCAGCGCTGTGAGGAACGGGATGTTGTGCTGGATGCCATCGATGCAAAACGCATCGAGCGCGTCGGCCTGGGCGTCGATGGCGGCGGCGCGGGTGGCAGCGTGAGTAACGAGCTTTGCAATCATCGGGTCGTAATACATCGAGATTTCGCCGCCTTCGGCAACCCCGGTGTCGTTGCGCACGGTGATGCCGTTGTTGATACCTTCGCGCGGCGGGCGGTACTTCACCAGACGCCCAATGGAGGGCAAGAAGCCGCGATAAGGATCCTCGGCGTAAATGCGGCTTTCAACCGCCCAGCCCTTGAGTTTCACGTCCGACTGCTTGATCGAGAGTTTTTCGCCGGCTGCCACCCGGATCATCTGCTCGACAAGATCGATGCCGGTGATCAGCTCTGTCACGGGATGTTCGACTTGCAGGCGGGTATTCATTTCGAGGAAGAAGAACGAGCGATCTTGGCCCGCCACGAACTCGACGGTGCCGGCGCTGTCGTAGCCGACGGCCTTGGCAAGCGCGACCGCCTGTTCACCCATTTTGCGGCGGGTAGCCTCATCGAGCAGTGGTGACGGCGCTTCCTCGATGACCTTTTGATTGCGCCGCTGGATCGAGCACTCGCGCTCGCCGAGGTAGATGACGTTGCCGTGTTTGTCGCCGAGCACCTGGATTTCGATGTGGCGCGGGTTGACGATGAACTTTTCGATAAATACGCGGTCGTCTCCGAACGACGATTTTGCTTCGCTGCGCGAGGAGTTGAAACCGTCGGCCACCTCGGCGCGGGAATGAGCGATGCGCATACCTTTGCCGCCACCGCCGGCGGAAGCCTTGATCATCACCGGATAGCCGATCTCGTCGGCGATCTTGGTCGCTTGTGCTACGTCGCCAATCTCGCCCAGATAACCCGGTACGGTCGAGACCTTGGCCTTAGCGGCGGCCTTCTTGCTCTCGATTTTGTCGCCCATGGCGGCGATCGCGCCGGGGTTCGGCCCGATGAACACGATGCCGGCCTTGGCCAATGCCACCGCGAAAGCTTCACGCTCCGACAGGAAGCCATAGCCCGGATGCACCGCTTCGGCGCCGGTTTTTTTTGCAGCGTCGATGATCTTCTCGATGACGAGATAGGATTCGGACGCCGTCGCCGGGCCGATGTGCACGGCCTCGTCCGCCATTTCGACGTGCATTGCTTCGCGATCGGCATCGGAAAAGACGGCGACCGTTTTAATCCCCATCAGCTTTGCGGTCTTGATGATGCGGCAGGCAATCTCGCCGCGGTTGGCGATCAAAATCTTTTTGAACATCGAAATATCCCTGGGGGAGCAACCGTTACGAAAGCCTGTCGTATCCGACTAGCCCGCGACGTTCTAGTCCGCGCGGCGTAAAATCGTGAACTCGGCAGTAACAGCAGAGGAAACAGTTAAGTTATTGCCGGTGCTCATATTCTCGGGCATTCGTGTTTGCTGCCCGACGAAAGGACTACGCTCAGGTGCCAACGCTGGACGGGGCTGGCAAGCGCGTCGTCAGCCGTTGACGGACCAAATCGATTGCCGACCGCAGCGAATAGAACTGATCGGCGTAGGTGAGGGGTACAGGAATTGTTCCGACCGCCTCCTCGATCTGGTGGATCTCAGCTGTATGTGTCGTTCGGTTCGCTCCGGACACATCTAGGCGCACCTGATCTTCGAGTTTTTTGAGGCGGTCATACCAGAAGAAGATGCGCCGCTTGATGCTCCACCGGTAGACGGCGGGGCCGATCTTGACCAGCGGCAGGAGGATCGTCGCGAATGGCAGGAGGAGTACGCTCATCCGTTCGAGGAAGTTCGCCAGCCAAAACGGCA
>JANLXZ010000164.1:0-6049 GCA_031365375.1 Hyphomicrobiaceae bacterium
GCCGGCGAAGTCGACAAGGCGCGCGATGCGATGTCGCGCACGGCACGATGGGTCGGCGAAGACCTCGCATTGGAAATGCGTGCCGCAATCGTCCCGGTATCGGCAATTCGCGCGGCCGGTTTGGATGTGCGGGTCGCACGCTACGCTGCGTCGTCGGCCGCGAGCTATGCGATGTTCACCGGCGGTGGGCTCGCTTGGGCGGATCGCCAAGCCAAGGCCGGCGAATTCGCGCTCGCGCTTGCGCCGCCCGGTTCCAGGCCCGATCTAACCGGTCTGTCGTGCCGCTGGCAGCCGCTGCAAAGCCGGCACGGTGAGATGTTGTCGCTGATCGTCCAGCGCGCCGCAAATGCATCCTCGCAAGATTATGCGACCCTCGTGCTGTCGGTGCTCGATATCGTGAAATCGGCGGAAGAGAACCAGGGTCATCCCCTGCCGTTCGAGGGACCGGCATACCGCTGGCCGCCACCGGGATTGAACCTCGAAGCCAGGGCGACGCGCAAAACGCAATCGCTGTCGCAACGCCGCCGATCGCTATGGTGGCAGACGCTGCTGGGGCTCGTGTTGTTTCGCACCGGCTGGCCGATGGGCCAGTTCAAGCCCGGCCACTATCGACGGCAAACCGCGCTCAACACCGATTTCCGCAAGTTCGACGATGGCCTGCGGATGACGCTCGATTGCCGGAGTGAGACCGCCGATAAACTGCGCCGGGTGCTGGAAGAGGCGGAAGCCCGAGGAACCGTTCGCTACGGCATACATCGCCAAGCCGAGGCGCTGATGACCTGCATCGTGCCCTCCATCGTGACCGATGACCACCTGCATTTCGTCGATGGCGCGGGCGGCGGCTACGCGATGGCCGCGATGCAGTTGAAAACCAAGGCGATTGCGGGGTCTGCTGCTTGACGCAGACGGACGCGGAGGGCACAGCAACGAGATGGCAAAATCGACCACAAAGCGTGCCCATGATGCAGTCGCAGTTGCTGGCGTGCTTCCGGCGCAAGCGCTGCGTAAGCTGACCCAATCCGGCGCGATCGTTCTCTCCGAGCCGCTGGGAGCGCGTCAATTGCAGCCAGCAAGCCTCGACCTGCGGTTAGGCAGTGTCGCCCATCGTGTGCGAGCGAGCTTCTTGCCCGGACCTACTGCGACCGTCGAGTCCAAACTCAAAGGCCTGCTGCTCCACACGTTCGATTTGACTAAAGGTGCGGTGCTGGAAACCGGCTGCGTTTATATCGTGCCACTATTAGAAGCACTCGACTTACCACCTGGGCTCGCCGGTTCGGCCAATCCGAAAAGTTCGACCGGCCGCCTCGACGTGTTCACCCGCGTAATCGCTGATTGCGCAACGTCGTTCGATCAAATTCCGGCCGGATATAAGGGGCCGCTCTACGCCGAGATTTGTCCGCAGACGTTCCCGATCGTGGTGAAGCAGGGTTCTACCCTGAGCCAGCTTCGGTTGCGCAGCGGCATGGCGCAGATCTCGGATAGCGAGCTTAGCAAATTGCATGACGAGCAGCAGCTCGTGACCGGCGGTGTCGAAGACATCGACAATGGCATCGCGCTGTCGGTCGATTTGATCGGAGATCAAACAGGCTTGGTTGGCTATCGGGCCAAGCGGCACACCGGCGTCGTCAATGTCGACGTTTCGGCAGCCTGCCTAATTGCCGACTACTGGGAGCCGATCCGGGCTAGCGGTGGCGAGCGGCGTTTGATCCTCGACCCCGATCAATTCTACATCCTGGCCTCCAAGGAAGCGGTGCACGTGCCGCCAAATTACGCCGCGGAAATGATGCCGTTCAATCCGCTGGTCGGCGAATTCCGCGTGCATTACGCAGGCTTCATGGATCCGGGCTTCGGGCACGAACCGGCAGGTGGGTCTGGTGCCCGCGTGGTACTGGAAGTGCGCAGCCATAAGGTGCCGTTCGTGCTCGAGGACGGCCAGATCATCGGTCGCTTGATTTACGAACGGCTCACCGAGATCCCCGAGATGCTGTACGGCCGCGACCTGGGCAGCAACTATCAGGGCCAAGCGCTCAAGCTGTCGAAGCACTTCAAGTAACGCACGCCTGATGCGCTTGACGAGGCTGGCGCGATGCTGCGCGAACCGCTTTGATACGGCTTGCGATATCGGAGGCGAAAACAAAATGGCGGCGCCGGCATTCGATGCCCGGGACGAGGGCACTGTGTTCGGCATGAGCCCGGTGGTCGCGGCTGTTGTCATGATGTTGATCGCGGGCGTGATGTCGTCGATGCTGCACATCGGCGTGCGCTATGTCAGTCCACATATTCCGACGATCGAGATCGTGTTTCTACGCTCGATGTTCACGATCCTGGTGACGCTGCCCATCGTGTTTCGCCCCGGCCAAGTGTCCTGGCGGACCAACAATCTGCGGCTGCAAATCGCGCGCGGGCTGATCGGCGTCTGCTCGATGACGACATGGTACTACGCGCTCGGCCAAATGCCGTTGGCAGATGCCGGCGCGCTGAGTTTCACAACCGCTATATTCGTGACGATTGGTGCGGCGATCTGGTTTCGCGAAAAGGTCGGCATGATGCGCTGGTCAGCGGTCATCGTCGGATTGATCGGCGCGTTGATCGTCCTGAAGCCCGGCTCCGGTGTGATGACGTGGGCCGCGATTGCCGCCGCCGGGTCGAGCGCGATGTGGGCCACCTCGCTGTTAATGTCGAAGGCACTCGCGAAGTATGATTCCGTCACCACGATCACGTTCTATCAGCCGCTGATGATCTTACCCGTCGCATTTCTAGGAACGATTCCGGTGTGGACGATGCCCTCGCAGGAGGTATGGCTCTGCCTGTTTGGCATGGGCTGTGCCGCGGCGATCGGCAACTACGGATACATCAAAGCCATCCGCATCGCCGACGTAAGCATTTCGATGCCTGCCGATTACCTGCGCTTGCTATGGATGTCGTCGTGGGGTTACTGGTTGTTTGGTGAAATTCCCGGATTGAGCACCTGGACTGGCGCGGCGCTGATCATCGCGGCTGCATTTTTTATTACCATCCGAGAGCAACAGTTGGCGTCAGCCAGGACGCGCTCAAGAATCGCTGCCGAAACATTGAAGGAAACACCGGCATGACTGCTCCCGACACGGCCGAAATGCTGGCCGGAATCCGTGAATGGGTGGAGGTCGAAAGCCACACCGTGGATGCGGCCGGCGTCAATCGCGTTATGGACGTGTGTGCAAGCGGATGGGCGAAGGCGGGTGCCAAAGTTGAGCGTATCAAGGGCCGCGACGGGTTAGGCGATCATGTCTCCGTTTCATCGCCGTGGGGCGGCGAAGAGGAGCCGGGCATTCTCGTGCTCTGTCATTTGGACACCGTACATCCGCGCGGGACGATCAAGGATTTGGCCTTCCGCGTCGATGGCGATCGCTGCTACGGCCCCGGAATTTACGACATGAAGGGCGGTGCTTATCTGGCGTTCGCAGCGTTCCAGGCGATCACCAGAGCGGGTAAATCGACGCCACTACCGTTGCGATTCCTGTACACGTCAGACGAAGAAATCGGTAGCCCGACGTCGCGGGATGTGATTGTCGCCCATGCCAGACAAGCCAAGCACGTCTTGGTCACGGAACCTGCGCGCGACGGCGGCAAGATCGTCACATCGCGCAAGGGCGTCGCCCGTTTCGTGCTGACCGCGCACGGTCGGCCATCCCATGCTGGCGCGCGGCACCAAGACGGCCGAAGTGCGATCCTAGAAGTCGCGCGCCAAATCATAGATATCGAAGCAATGACGGACTACAAGCGTGGGGTGACGTTCAACGTCGGCCAGATCAGCGGTGGCACCGCCGAGAACGTCGTGCCGGCGATGTGCGAAGCCTCGATTGATATGCGGATCAAGACAGTCGCCGATGCCCGGCACTTCGAGGCCCATTTCCGCGAACTCAAATCCTATAATCCAGATGTACGCGTTAAGGTGACGGGGGGACTCAATCGGCCGCCCTATGAAATGAATGCGGCTGGCGCAAAGCTGTACGCCCATGCCCAAAATGTCGCGTCCGAGATCGGCATCGATCTTGTCGGCATTGCCACCGGCGGTGGCAGTGACGGCAACTTCACGGCGCCGTTCGTCGCGACCCTCGATGGATTAGGCGTCGATGGTGATGGGGCTCACACACTGCACGAGCATATGCTGATCTCGTCACTCGTGCCGCGCATGAACCTGCACAAACGCTTGTTCGAGACGCTGACCTAACTCTGGTCAAATCGCCCACCAAAACCTGACCAAATGAAAGAATACCGGGCTTGCGAAAACGAGCCGCTCAAGCTGGTCGAGGAGCCCGCGCGTGCCACGATCAGAAGAAGTCGACCTGCGCCAATCATCGACCCTTCGATCTCGTTTGACCGCTTCCATGACCAAGCTGCCAGCTAGTCCGAGACAAGCAATGAGTGCTCCAAGCGCGCAAGCCTGTGCAATGAGGAACGGCGTGAATGAGCTAAGCGCCGCCCCGATTAGAGCACCAGCGGTGACGGTGATGCCAACCTCCAATCCAAGGTGTTGCTCTTTAATCCGATGGTCGGTGATCGCCTGCACAGCGGAGTAAACGAGCGCAGCGCCATGCACCACCAAGCCGAGGAAAACGATCAGAAACAGCCCGCTCCGTTCGAAAGCGTGGATCTTCAACATCAGCAGAGCCGGCACATAACTGATGCAGTAGACACAGGTCATCAATCCCCACTGCACTTCGGCGATCCGCTCCATAAATCGCGTGGTGTCACCGCGCAGTACCGAGACGATCGGCAAACCAAGGAACGCGTATACCGGGATCATGATCGCTGACATGCCGTACCAGTCGACGCCGATGAGGATGTACTGAAAGGGTAGCACCACGAAGAACGCGGCCAGCAATGCCCAATGATCGCCACGGCGCGTGTGCGTAAGCGTCAGGTATTCACGCAAAGCCTGCAGCGAAACGATGGCAAATAAAACGACAATCGCGGTTGACCCAAAGATCAGATAGGTGGCGATGACCACTGCCAGCGATACGACCAAGAATGATAATCGATCCCGAGTGTCCGACACGATCAGGCCTCCATCGGTGCAAGCGCTGTCACCGCGCTTGCAGCACGGACGAGAAACGCCGGGCGTGGTTCATTAGGTGTTCGAGGCAGGGGCGCACCGAATGTCACACTGCACAAGAGCGGCAGCGGCAGGAACTCGCCCTTTGGCATGACGCGCGCCAAGTTCTCGATCCAGACCGGCACGAGGAGCACATTCGGGCGGGCTTCGGCCAGCCGAAATAGCCCACTCTTGAAAGGCAGCAACGGCGCATCCGACTGATTGCGCGTTCCCTCTGGAAAGATGATCACCGATTGCCCCGCATCGAGCGCCTTCAACACTGGCGCCATCGGGTCGCTTGCCCGATCGAGCTTGCCGCGGTCGATCAATACGGCGTCGAATACATATCGCGCGAGCCAGGGCCTGACCCGGCCAACGCTCCAATAGTCGGCGCCAGCGACGGGGCGTGTGTGCTTGCGAAGTTGGGGTGGGAGCACGGTCCAGATTAGTACGAAGTCGCCGTGACTTGTGTGGTTGGCGAAGTAGACCGCCGGATTGATTGGTGGTCCATTGCCGACGCCACGCCCACGTACGCCGGTAACCAACCGGGCAAAACCGCGCAGGAGGGAACCGGCGAGAGCGGCAATGAAGCCGTTCTTACTCGGGACATCAACGAAAAATCTCCACATTACTCTGCGTCCCTGGGAGTTCGGCGAAGGGGCTTCAATATTGATCGGGCGCAGGATCGCACATCCACGCGAAGGCATTGACAAATCGCCATGCGATTTTCAGCGACATCTTTCAAAAAATCACTTGAACAAAGTTCACAAACAGATTAGATGGTATGAACTAAGTTCACCTCATTTTATTACCCAGGAGAATTGTAATGCGGGACAAGTGCCCGGAGATTGAAGCTCTGCCGTATTTGCCGGAACTGATGCACCGCTTCACAAGTGCCATACTCGGGCCAATTGCCCGGGCGACCATGCTCGCAATTGATCACGATACATTGCTTATTCAACCGACCCATTCGCA
>JANLXZ010000173.1:0-18787 GCA_031365375.1 Hyphomicrobiaceae bacterium
TGCCAATTCCGCCGACCACCAGTCCAACCTCAATCTTCAGCCAACGGCATATTGATTCATGAACTCCAGCCTTTTTCGATACGTCTGGCAACACACAAAGCGTGACCAAATTTGGATCATCTTCGTGATCCTGGCCTCGATGCCGTTTGGCTTCATGGCCCTTGACCTGCCGAAACTGATCGTCAATGGGCCGATCCAGGGCAAAGGGTTTCCCACGCCTGAGTCGACCGTTCGGTTCATGGAGCTGCATTTCGACGCCCCGGCATGGCTCGGTGGCGGCGCATGGAATTTGTTTGACGGCATCGAACTGGCACGGATGCCGTACCTCGTAGCACTGAGTTTAGTTTTCCTCGTGCTGGTCTGCATCAACGGTCTGTTCAAGTTTTATATCAACACGTTTAAAGGCCGGCTGGGCGAGCGGATGTTGCGGCGCCTGCGCTACGAACTCGTCGATCGTGTGCTGCGTTTCCCGATCTCGCACTTCAACAAGGTGAAAGCGGCCGAAGTCGCGACCATGGTCAAAGACGAAGTCGAGCCGCTCGGAGGCTTCATCGGTGATGCCTATGTGCAACCGGTGTTCTTATGCGGCCAAGCTCTGACCGCCATGCTGTTCATTTTCATTCAGAGCTTTTGGCTCGGCGCGATCGCGTTTGCGATCGTTCTCGTCCAGGCCCTTCTGATTCCCAAGTTGCGTCAACGTCTGCTCGTGCTGGGCAAGCGACAGCAGCTCACGGCGCGCGACCTTGCCGGCCGTGTCGGCGAAGTGGTCGACGGCATCGCCGAGATTCGCGTCAACGACGCCTCGAATTACGAACGGGCAGACATCGCGAACCGCTTGGGGCGGATCTTTTTCATTCGTTACGAGCTCTATCAGCGCAAATTTTTCGTCAAATTCCTGAATAATTTTCTGGCTCAGATCACGCCATTCCTATTTTTCCTGATCGGCGGCTATTTTGCGATCCGGGGGACGCTGAATATCGGACAGCTAGTGGCAGTCATCGCCGCCTACAAAGATCTGCCAGGTCCAATCAAGGAGCTGATCGATTGGGATCAACAACGCCAGGACGTCCAGATAAAGTACGCCCAGGTGAGCGAACAATTTTCCCCCGAGCCGATGTTGGCAGCAGCGCTACAGGTAGCGACCCCGGGGCCGGTGCCACGTATCGATCAAGCCATCGAAATCAAGGGACTGACAATTACCGACGACACCGGAGCGAAGGTACTCGAGCCCACCGACTTCACACTCTCACCCGGCGAATGGGTGGCAGCCGTCGGCGAGCTCAATGCTGGTGCCGAAGCCATGGCGGAAGCTATTGCGAGCCTCATTCAGCCGACTTCGGGTCGCATCAAGATCGGCGATCAATCACTCGACGCCATTCCGCAATCCACCACGGGCCGGCGCATCGCGTACGTCGGGACTGATACTTACTTGCGAAATACGACGTTGCGAGACTGTCTTCTGCACGGGCTGATGCATTATCCGGGCAACACTGAAAATGACGGATCGAGAGAGCACATCAATATTGCCGAAGCTCACGCGTCCGGTAACACCGAGCTGGATATCGGCGCCGACTGGCTTGATTATGAACGCGCGGGCGCGAAGGATCCGGCTGAAATTACCGCACGGATCTTGGCGACGCTATCTATCGTCGAACTCGAGGACGACATTTTCGAGTTTGGCTTGCGCAATGCGCCCGAAACCAGCCTGGGTGACGAATTCGAAGGCCGCATCCTGGCCGCCCGTTTGGCACTAAAAGAGCGCCTCGCCGCTGCCACGATTTCGCATATGGTCGAGCCGTTCGATCCTGTACAATATCAGGCGCAAGCCACGATCGCAGAAAATTTGGTTTTCGGTGCCGCGCTAGACACTGCCTTCAAGGCTGACCTGCTGCCTAGCAACGACACTGTGCTCGCCGAGCTTGCGGTCAACGGTTTGGATGAAAAACTGTTCGAAGTCGGAAAACGGATCGCAGCGACGGTCGTCGAACTGTTTGCGGACTTGCCCGCCGACCATCCCTTCTTCGATCGCCTGAGCTTCGTGAAGCCGGAAGAGTTGCCAAACTACAAAACCATGCTGGCGCGCGTGGGCAATCGGGATTTTGCAAGCTCCAGCCAAACCGACCAGACGATGATTCTAAGTTTGGCTTTCGGATATGTCGAACCGCGCCACCGTCTCAATCTGCTCGACGACGAAATTCGCAATGAAATTGTAGCAACCCGTCATCGGATTACGGAGCAGGTAGGAAACAGCCATTCTTCATCGGTCGCACTCTACGATCCCGAACAGTTCAACGTCGGCTCATCGCTCGAAGCGAATATTTTGTTCGGACGCATAACGCATGGCTTGGCGGATGCCCCAGCGCTGGTCCGGCAAGCGATGCGGGAAACTTTGCTCGATCTGGACCTGCGCAACACCGTCATCGAAGCAGGCTTGTGCTTTATGGTCGGTCCAGCCGGCAAACGTCTTACACATGGGCAACGCCAGAAAATTGCCTTGGCGCGGGCGCTCTTGAAGCAACCCGACATCCTTGTCGTCAATCGTGGCCTTGGCGCGCTCAGTCCGCGAACGCAACGCTCGATCATGGCGACTTTGGCAAAATCCGCCAAACAATCGGACAAAGGGCATTCGATTGGCGTATTCTGGGTGCTCGCAACCCCGACCCTCGTCGATATGTTCGACCGCGTCGTTGTATTTCACGACGGGCGTATCACCGCAGATGGAAAACCAGATAAGCTTTTGAGTAGCGATCAACGTCTCAAACGACTCGTCGCCTGAGCGCTTACAAGTGAATAACCTTAACCACGGATCCGATCGATGAGTATTCAGGATGAAGTCTCGGTTCTTCGCCGCATTCCGCTATTTGCGCACATCAACGCGCAGAAGCTCAAACTGCTCGCATTCACCTCTGAGCGAATTGTATTCGAGCCTGGCCACACGCTTTTCTTGCAGGGCGATGAGGGTGACGCGGCATATGTGATCATCGAAGGACAGGCGGACGTTTTGGTGAATGCGTCCCAAGGGCCGGTCTCGGTCGCTCAGATGGAGCGCAACGCGATCGTCGGCGAGGTCGCCATCTTATGCGATGTGCCCCGCACCGCGACGATCAAGGCAATCACACGCTTGGATACGCTGCGCATTACGAAAGCGCAGTTCCTCCAACTGCTGACCGAGTTTCCTGAACTCTCCATCGAAATTATGAAAATTCTGGCGATGCGCTTGGGACGAACCACGACCGAGCTCAGCGAAGCACGGGTGAAATTGCGCGCGCTCGGTGCCCCCGGTGTCTAGCAAGGTAAACCGATGATCGACGCCTTTACTGGTCCGCGACTTCAACCCGTACGCTTGATCACTGGGCTCATTCTATTCGCGTTCGCTTTTCTGCATTTTGCCAACCACGCATTCGGACTGATCGGATTGGCCGAGATGAATGCAGTGCAAGATTGGCGTCTGAGCTTCACCCATTCGACCGTCGTGCGCTTCATCCTACTCACCGCGATACTCACTCATGCGGCGCTAGGGTTGACTAAACTGGCGGCGCGCCGGACGTTACGGCTCCCGCCTTGGGAATGGATTCAGATTGTTTCAGGACTTCTGGTTCCAGCGCTTCTCATTCCGCATGCGATCTCGATCACTTATTTATCGACCAAAACGTCCTTCTTTTACTCCTACTCATCCGTGGCCTACTTGCTATGGCCGGCGTCGGCGGCGTGGCAAAGTGGTTTATTGCTCATCGTCTGGGTGCACGGATGCATCGGACTGAATTTCTGGCTCCGAACCAAAATATGGTACGCCAAAGTAAAACTGCCGCTGTTGGCCGCAGCCGTCGCCCTGCCGATATTGGCGCTGACCGGCTTCCTATCGGCAGCGCGCGAGGCGCATGCGCTGTTCGCCGATCCTGCGGCGCTAGCGCTGGCGCGCGCTGAGCTTTCCTGGCCGACTGCCAACACGGCCCAGACCATTCGGGACTGGCGAAATACAGCTTGGGAACTTTATGCTGCTGTGCTGGCCTTGGTTATTGCAACGTATACTGTCCGCCACACGATTGCGCGCCGCGCCCCGGCCGTGACTGTCAGTTATGCTGGCGGCCCTACCGTCAAAGCATCGGTCGGAGCCAACCTGCTTGAAATCAGCCGCCTGCATGGCATTGCGCATACGTCGGTTTGCGGGGGCCGAGCACGATGCTCGACGTGCCGGGTCAGGGTCGATCGCGGCAGTCGCGAACTGCCTCGGGCCGAACCCATTGAACAAGCAACCCTGGATCGAATTGGCGCGCCCGCAAACGTCAGGCTGGCCTGCCAGCTACGACCGACCTCAGATATTGCTGTGACGAGATTGGTCGCGGCCACCGGCGGCAACTTTGCGCAGCGCATTCCGCATCTGACCGAAACGGGTGGCGTCGAAAAACAAGTTGCAGTGCTGTTTCTCGATTTGCGGGGGTTCACTAAATTATCCGAAAACCGTTTGCCGTTCGACATTGTTTTTCTACTCAATCAGTTTTTTGCCACCGTCGGCGAGGCTATTCGTGGTCACGATGGTTGGATCGACAAGTACATGGGCGACGGGCTAATGGCCGTCTTCGGCCGGGACGATGGTGTCGAATCGGGTTGCCGCCAGGCCTTGGCCGCTGCACGCGACATCGACCTTGCGCTCGATATCTTCAACGAGCGCCTTTCAGCCGAAATCACGGAAGGTTTACGCATCGGAATGGGAATTCACGCCGGTCCCGTCGTAATCGGGCAGATCGGCGACACGCTTTCGGCAGCGCTTACCGTCATTGGGCAAACAGTGAATGAGGCCAGCCGGCTCGAGGCACTTACCAAGGAGAAAGGCTGCCAACTCATCCTATCGAAGATCGTCGCGCATCATGCTGGCGCCAGCATCGCCTTCGGCTCAACGCTGACCGTCGAAGTTCGTGGCTCTAGCAAACCACTTGAGATAATCTTGGTAAATGCCGCGCGTGAATTGCCCATTCAAAGAACCGCAGCTACGGTCTTGGAGCGCCATGACGTATGAAAGTTGATATAAATTTTATGCTATCGAAAGAGCTAGAATTCCGGTGCGGTTACTAATGTCGCAAGATTGGATGTTGCTAGGCCTCGCCTATCTTGCGGCAAAGCACGCAATAGCCGATTTTTTTCTGCAAACAAAGTATCAGTATGCAAACAAGGGGGTTTATGGTCACCCCGGCGGATTGTTGCACGTGCTTATTCACGGCGCACTGTCGATGCCTTTGCTTTTGATACTTCCACCGAAAACTGCGATGTACGGCATCCTCATTCTGGGTGCGGAGATTTTGGTGCATTACCATTGCGACTGGGCGAAAGAGAAAATCGTGAAGGGCAACGGCTGGTTGTTCACCAACGATAACTTCTGGCGCGCCATGGGTATTGATCAATTGATACACGGACTGACGTACCTAGCGATGGTGCGTGCGCTTGTTTGAACGTGGGATAGAGCGACCTTTTGGGAGCCCCATTAAGGGTCCCGACATCTTCGTGCGCCGCCCGCCAAGTCGGAGCCCGCAAGGTCGCTCTATCCGACCTACAGTTCAGTACCATCGTTGATCAAATTGCGCCCGACTTTTGCAGCGCCGCAATCTCGGCAGCGCTAAATTCGAACTCAGCCAGCACCTCGGTATTGTGCTCACCACGTCCGGGGGGAACGCGCTTGGCCTTACTGGGGGTACGTGACAAAGACACCGGCTGGCCGATGACATTCAGTGGCTCACCTGTCTCACGCGGGATCGCCTGAACGATGCCGACATGTTTCACCTGCTCGTCGGCGAACACCTGATCGATGGTATAGATCGGGCCGGACGGCACACCCGCCTTGTTGAGTGCTTCGACCCAATGGGCGGTCGTATGTTTTGCAAGATAATTGCCGATCTCGCCGTTCAGCCGGTCTCGATTTTTCAGGCGATCCTTGCTGGTTGCGAAATCGGCATGCGTGGTCAGCCCCTGGGCGCCGATCGCCTCACACAGGCGGCCGTAAATCGACTGCCCCGAGGCCGCGATGTTGATGTGCCCGTCAGACGTCTTGAACACGCCGGTCGGGATGCTCGTTGGATGATTATTACCGGCTTGGCCCGGCACCTCGGCGGCATTGATCCAGCGCGAGGCTTGGAAGTCCAACATGAAAATCTGCGCCTGCAGAAGCGATGTCGCAACCCACTGACCTTTACCGCTGACTTCGCGTTCCAACAGAGCAGTCAGAATGCCGTTGGCGAGAAACAGTCCAGAGGTCAGATCCGCAATCGGGATACCGACGCGCACCGGTCCCTGTCCCGGCAGTCCGGTGATGGACATCAGGCCGCCCATGCCTTGCGCGATCTGGTCGAATCCCGGTCGCTTAGCGTAGGGGCCGGTCTGGCCAAAGCCGGAAATGCTAGCATAAACCAGCTTCGGATTGGTTTTCGACAGCGTGTCGTAGTCGATGCCGAGACGCGTTTTTACATCCGGGCGAAAGTTCTCGACGATCACGTCCGCCTTGTCGGCGAGCCGCTTGAACACTGCGATGCCGCCCGGCGTTTTGAGATCGAGCGTGATGCCGCGTTTGTTGCGATGCAAGTTCTGGAAGTCCGGGCCCGATCGCATGCCGCCGATACCATCGTCACCTTCGGCGCTGTCCGGCAGCTCGATCTTGATGACGTTGGCGCCCCAATCCGCGAGCTGGCGCACGGCGGTTGGACCAGAGCGGGCGCGCGTGAGATCGAGAACCGTGAACCGGGCGAGAGCGGAAGAGGGGTTGTTGGCCGACATTGCGTGTTTCCTCGGATAATTTTGGTGCTAACTTCGATCATCGCGCGGCAACTGTAAATGCGCATGGCTGTTATGGCTCGCATGCGATCCGGGTTCGGGTTAAGCAAAGCGCAGAAAAAATGCGCGCGACGAGGGAGTTCAATCGCGATGACCGATGCAACGACGGAAGAAAAGCTGATCGGCCGCCGCGAGGGCCAAGTCGGCCACCTGATCTTCAATAATCCGGCAAAGCTCAACGCCGTGTCGTTCGACATGTGGGATAAGGCGTTCGGCGTGCTTGAAGGCTTCGCCAAGGATCCCGACATCCGCGTCGTTGTGGTCAGTGGCACCGGCGGCAAGGCGTTCGTATCAGGCGCTGACATTTCGAAGTTCGAGAGCGAGCGCGCGAGCGAAGAAGCTGCCACCAAATACAATGCCACTTCGCTAAAAGCCTATGAAGCACTCTACTATTTCTCGAAGCCGACGATCGCCCAAATCACCGGCTACTGCATCGGCGGCGGCATGAACCTCGCCGCCTGCTGCGATTTGCGCTTCTGTAACGATGCCGCAAAATTCGGCATTCCGGCCGCCAAGCTCGGGCTTGGCTACGGTTACGCACCGATCAAGCGTGCTGCCGAAATCGTCGGCCTCTCGCGCACGATGGAGATGATCTATACGGCGCGCCAGTTCACCGCCAAGGAAGCTTACGACATCGGCCTCGTCAACCGCGTCTGTGCCGATGCCGATCTCGAAGCAGCCGTCGCTGAAACCTGCGCGTTGATTTGCGCCAATGCGCCGATGACCATTGGTCTGGCCAAGGCGACCGCCCGCGAACTTGGCAAGCCTGACGCGATCCGCGATTTGGATCGCTTGGCAACGATGACGAAGGCCTGTTTTGACAGCACCGACTACACCGAAGGCCGCACCGCTTTCATGGAAAAACGCAAACCACAATTCAAGGGCAAATAAGGACCGTTCAGCTAAAGATGGTTCGCGAACTCGATTGCGGCGAGGACGGTGGTGAATTAGCGTCGGGTCATCATCACCGTTTCTCGACCAACCGGCCGCGCCATGTCCCAGAACCCTTATCTGCTCCATCTCGATAAGACGCCGGCCAATTATCAGCCGTTGACACCGCTGTCCTTCTTGGAGCGCGCAGCGCGCGTGTATCCGGACTATACAGCGGTCATCCACGCTAACCTGCGCCGGACCTACTCTGAGTTGTACAGCCGCAGCCGGCAATTAGCCTCGGCCCTCGCCCAGCGTTACATCGGTCCTGGCGATACCGTCGCCGTGATGCTCGCGAATACGCCGCCCATGATCGAGGCCCATTACGCCGTACCTATGACGGGCGCGGTGCTGCTATCGCTAAATACCCGGCTCGATGCGGCGATCCTTGCGTTCCAGCTCGACCACGGTAACGCTAAGGTGTTGATCGTCGACCGCGAATTCGCACCCGTGGTCAAGGCAGCACTCACGCAGTCCAAGGTGAAGCCGTTTATCATCGACTACGACGACCTGGAGTTCCCGCAGACCAACGAGCGGTTGAGCTTTGTCGACTACGAGGAGTTCCTCGGCAAAGGAGATGCGGAGTTCCACTGGCGCATGCCAGATGACGAGTGGGACGCAATCGCGCTCAACTACACGTCAGGCACCACGGGTAACCCGAAAGGCGTGGTCTACCATCACCGCGGCGCAACCCTCATGTGCTACGGGAATCTCGTTGCCGGCAACATCGGTCAGCACCCGGTGTATCTGTGGACGCTGCCGATGTTCCACTGCAATGGCTGGTGTTTCCCGTGGACCATATCGCTGGTCGCCGGTACGCACGTATGCCTCCGCTGGGTGCGCGCCAAGTTGATGTTCGATGCAATTGCCGACCACAAGGTAACCCACCTGTGCGGTGCGCCGATTGTGATGTCGACGCTGCTCAATGCTCGTCCGGAAGAAAAGCGAACCTTACCGAGCCGGGTCAAGTTCATCACAGCGGCAGCCCCTCCACCCGAAGCCGTATTGGCGCAAATGGCCGAAGCCGGCTTTGACGTCACCCACGTGTATGGTTTGACCGAAACCTATGGCCCGGCCGTCGTCAATGATTGGCACAGCGCGTGGGACAAGCTGCCACCCGACGAGCGCGCTGCCAAGAAAGCACGCCAAGGCGTGCGTTACGCCGGCCTCGAAGCATTGACCGTTATGAACCCGGAGACGATGCAGGAAGTGCCTGCCGACGGGGAAACGCTCGGCGAAGTCATGTTCCGCGGCAACATCGTCATGAAGGGTTACCTCAAGAACCCGGTTGCAACAGACGAATCATTCGCCGGCGGCTGGTTCCACTCCGGCGACCTCGGCGTGGTGCACCCCGACGGCTACATTCAACTGAAAGATCGGTCGAAGGACATCATCATCTCTGGTGGTGAAAACATCTCGTCGATCGAGGTCGAGGACCAGCTCTACAAGCACCCGGCCGTCGCCTACGTGGCGGTCGTCGCCAAGCCTGATGAGAAGTGGGGCGAGACGCCGTGCGCGTTCGTCGAACTGCGGCCGGGCGCGAGCGCCACCGCCGAAGAGCTGATCGCCTGGTGCCGCCAGGGTTTGGCCGCTTTCAAATGCCCGCGCACGATCATCTTCAAAGACATTCCCAAGACCTCGACCGGCAAGATCCAAAAGTTCAAACTGCGCGAAATGGCGAAGGCGATTTGAGGTAATGCGCCGCGCGGAATGCCGCGATCGATGATTAACATTGCGATTGACGTTTTTGGAGGTTGGTCAAGCGAAGCGCGACGCAACGCGATGCCCACTGGATATTGGGTCGCGCGAAAAGCTTGACCCAACCTTGTCGGGGCGTATTTCCGGCCGCCGATCTATATCCATTTTTTGATTAGATCGCGGAGATAAATCCACGAACGATGTCATCCCGGCATTCATTTTCGTGATGTTGTGCGTGCCAACTTTTGTCGGTTCGGGTTCGGTGCAGCCACTTGTTCGTTTCGCCTCCAAGCGCAGGCATGCGAGTCGAGGCACCCAGCGTGGCGCCACGTGTGCCCCTTGTCGTCCATGTGTCAAGCGCGGCGCTGTTAGATGCAGGCGCCATCGAGTTAGGTGTGGAAAGCGCCAGCATATATTGCCAAAGAGAAGTGCCTCGCAGCTCTTCTTCCAATCCCTGCTTCAGATCTGACGGATCAACGCCAACTATGCCCGCTGATCAGCTTGCGCGACGGTCGCTCTTGCATGCCGCACTTTGCGCGGTTGCGGCGGAGGCGTTGCTTACCTTCATGGACGCGCTGATCAAGGGATTGAGCGCGCGTTATCCGACGTTTCAGATTGCGTTTATGCGATTTGCATTCGGAACAGTTTGGGCGACCTTGCTGATCGCGCTGTTCTGGCCGGGCTGGCCATCCGCCGAAACCGTGCGCACCAACGTATCGCGCTCGTTCTTGGTGGTCATAACCGCAACCTGCTTCTTTTTTGCGCTCGGCCGATTGCCGCTCGCCGAAACCGTGGCACTCTCATTCTTATCACCGCTGCTGATGGCTTTGTTCGGCGGCATGATATTGGCCGAAAGACTCGACCGGTCGATCTTCATCGCACTTGGCGCCGGACTCGCGGGAATGCTGTTGATCGTGGGCTGGAGATTGGGTCATACGGCCTACGAGGCAAGCGCCCTCGCCGGCGTTGCTGCGATCTTCGTTTCCACCATCACTTATGCGCTCAACATCATCGTATTGCGCATGCGAGCGCAACGCGATCCCGCTATGACCATTGTCTGGTTTCAAAGCGCATGTCCGGCGGTGATGCTGCTGATCCCGGCGTCGCTCGTGTGGACCCCACCAGCATTGCCCGACCTAGGGCTGTTCACCCTTGTCGGAGCATTGGCGGTAAGCGGCCACTACCTACTTGCGCTGGCGTTCGCACGCGCAGAAGCGGCACGGCTTGCGCCACTCCATTACACGTCTTTGGTATGGGGCATCGTCTTCGGCTACTTGATGTTTGCCGAAGTGCCAACAGCTATCACGCTTGCCGGAGCGACCATGATAGCTGTGGGAGCTTGGATTGCTCAACGCCGACCCAAAATTTGATCAGGGCTTGCCTGTCAGGGACTGGGCTGTTGGAGTTTTGTAATCTCGTCTTTTAATTTGAGTTTTTGAAGCTTCAACTTGTTCACCTTCACCTCATCCGAGGCGGGCCGGGATTGTTCTTCGGCTATTCGGCGATCCAACACTTTATGCTTTTCGGCAAGTTCAGAAAGATGAGACGACCGCGCCATCCTGTCCTCCGTGCTAAGCTGCGAACAAAGTTAAGCGTGACAGATTTGCGACGCGATGTCCAATATTTGCGGCGCGATTGGTTCATCATTCATGAACTTGGAAACGACCAATAATATGGGCATAACGTCCGGAATTTCCCCATGATTCGACGTTTTGCAGGTTGGTTGAACGCTTGCACTGCAATACTGTTTTCGACAATAGTATTTTTGGGAACCGTAAGGTATGAGCGCATATCGCAGTGCGAAGGAATGAGAAACGAAGTGATGGCGCGCCTGGACGACCGGGACATTAGGGAGGAGCTCGCCAAACTGCGCGCGGAGCATCGCGAGCTCGATCAGGAAATCGCCCTGTTCGAGGCGGCAGCGCACGCCGACCAGTTGATGATCAAGCGACTGAAAAAGAAAAAGCTCCATCTGAAAGACCTGATCACTTCGTTGGAAGATCGACTTCTTCCCGACATCATCGCTTGAAACCGGGTAGACCAATGAATGCTCGCGCGCCCAAAGTCGGGATCATCATGGGCAGCCAATCCGACTGGCCCACCATGCGGCTTGCGGCAGAAGTGTTGACCTTGCTCGAGGTCGACTTCGAGACGCGCATCGTATCGGCCCATCGAACGCCCGAGCGGCTTTACGATTATGCGAAGAGTGCCAAATCGCGTGGGTTGCACGTCATCATCGCCGGCGCGGGCGGTGCGGCGCACCTACCTGGCATGACCGCTGCGATGACATCGTTGCCAGTGCTCGGCGTGCCGATCGAAAGTCGAATCCTCAAGGGGCAGGATAGCCTGTTGTCAATCGTCCAGATGCCCGCAGGTGTGCCCGTCGGAACACTCGCCATCGGCGAAGCGGGGGCGACGAATGCCGGTCTACTTGCCGCGCAGATACTGGCACTGTGCGACGTCGACCTCGCGGCGCGCATTGAAGCGCATCGCGCCAGTCAGACCGCAGCCGTAGCGCTAGTCCCGAAGGATTAAACCTTGAAGTCCGAACACAAGTCGATCCCGCCGGGGGGCACCATCGGCATTTTGGGCTCTGGTCAACTCGGCCGCATGCTAGCCTTGGCCGCAGGTAAACTCGGCCTCAAGACTCACATCTACTGCGATGCCAGCGGGCCGGCATTCGACGTCGCAACCGCTCGCACCACCGCCTTATTCGAAGACACCGCGTCTCTCACCTCGTTTGCCCGGTCGGTGGATGCCGTCACCTATGAATTCGAAAACATCCCGCTGGCAACGGTTAAGCACCTCGAAAACCTGGTCCCCGTGCGGCCTGGATCAACAGCACTTGCCTGTGCTCAGGACCGGCTCAACGAGAAACAACTGGCGCGCAACCTCGGCGCCATGACGGCCGACTTCGCGCGCGTGGAAAGTCTCCATGAGTTGAATAGCCGGCTCGCGGGTCAGATCGCCACGCCATGCATCTTGAAGACACGGCGTTTGGGATACGATGGCAAGGGCCAAGCGAAGATCCTGACAACGGCCGATGCCGAGGCCGCTTGGGCGGCAATCGATGCCAGCCCAGCGATACTCGAGCAGTTTATCGACTTCACCCTTGAAGTCTCGGTCGTGGCCGTGCGTGGCGCGGATGGTGCCTTCGCCGCTTACGCAGTGACCGAGAACGAGCACCGCGACCACGTTCTGCATCGCTCCGTCGTACCCGCGAAAATCGCGCCCTCGACGGCTGCAAAGGCTGTCGAGATTGCCCGTAACATTGCTGAACGCCTCGATTATGTCGGCGTGTTCGCCGTCGAGTACTTTGCGTTCAAGAGCGGTAGCAGCGAAATCCTTTACGTCAACGAAATTGCGCCGCGTGTGCACAATAGCGGGCATTGGACCATGGATGCCTGCTTATGCAGCCAGTTCGAAAATCATATTCGCGCGGTGGCCGGCTGGCCGTTGGGCTCGACGCTACGCCACGCGGATGCCGAAATGATCAATCTAATCGGCGCCGAAGCTAATGATTGGGCCCAGGTCGCGGCCGAAGCAGGCGCCTCGGTATATCTTTATGGCAAGCGCGATGCCCGCCCGGGGCGCAAAATGGGCCATGTCAACCGGCTGCATCAGCCTAGGGCGAAGCTGTGATCTGCCCAACGACGACGGATGTAGACTTCTTTACCAGCATTTGCTATCTGATCGGCAATCCAATAATGAGGCGGCATCCAGGCATCGGATTACCGGTGCGGGCTGTCGCCTTTGACTGCATTCATCCCTTCAACGATTCAACCCTTCAATAGTCGAGGATAACCCCACAAGTGCAGGTTCAGTTCGCGACAACAATGTCGATCAGGCTCTCAAGGCGCTCAAGAAGAAGCTGCAGCGCGAAGGCGTCTTCCGTGAGATGAAGCTCCGGAACTACTTCGAGAAGCCGTCTGAAAAGAAAGCGCGCGAGAAGGCTGAAGCCATTCGTCGCGCCCGCAAGCTCGCCCGCAAGAAATTGCAGCGCGAAGGCCTGTTGCCAAACAAGCCCCTTAAGAAGCCCTTGGCTGCCGGTCGTGGTGGCCGTGGCGGCCCAGGTCGCTCCGAAGGCGGCACTGGCGGCGGCAGCAGCGGTGGTGGTTTTGGCGGTGGCGGCAGTGCTGGCGGCGGCTTCGGCGGCGGCGGTGGGTTTGGCGGTGGCGGTGGCGGTTTTGGCCAGCGTTGAACCTTCAGGTCACTTTGACTGATGAAATTAGGCCGCCCGGTTGTCCGGGCGGCTATTTTTTTGTGAGTGAGGCATAGCAAACCCGAACCGGGATTTATTCCACCCGGCCCGCCATCTCTAGCTCGCCGTGGCTTGCCACCCGCCCGGACATGCCGTGCCGCGCCGCCTGTGCGCGCTGCTTCCACCCAGCTCGCCCCAATTCGAGATAGTCCACCTCGACCGGCCCGCGCTGATCGGTATCGAGCATGCCGCGCCCGTTGGTCAGAAATCCACACTTCTCCAACACCCTCTTGGATGCTGGATTGACGGTTCGGCACGACGCGGTGACGCGCTTGAGGTGACTGTAGGTGAATAGCGCGTCGACGAAGCCGCACACTGCTTCGGTCGCAAGACCTCTATTCCACACACTCGGATCGACCATGTAACCGATGCCTAGATGCTCAACCGGCGAAGCGTTGCAGCCGATCTGGCCGACCAACTGATTGGGCGCGCCCTTTAACGTCATCGCCAGTATTAATGCCTCGCCGTTAGCGTTGAGTTCTCGCGCGCAGGCAATGCGACGGGCCGCTTCATCCTCGGGCAATGGATGCGGCCATGTCGCCGTCATCGTTGCGACCGACGCCTGCGAAGCGATTGCGTGCAAGGCGTTAGTGTCACTCGGGCGGGACCAGCGTAACCACAGGCGTGGCGTTTCGATGCGGAAGACTTCGTCGCGGGTCATCCATGGGAATAGCGGCGTCGCGCGTGTGGACATCTAGCACCTCCAGTCGAACGAACAAAAAAAGAGGACAATGGTCTCCCATTGTCCTCGGTCCGTTGAGCTGAAGTGATCGCGTCGATCCACGCTCGGGTGGGATTTGCGCGACATTCAAGCGGCACTTTGGCCTGCTCACCGTCTCGAGATCTTTGGGAGATCTTAAGGCAGAGAGCAAACTGTGTGCTTCCTGCCTTACTCTGCTGCTTCAGCCTTCGCCATCTCTACCGAGATGTAAGTGCGGCCGTTGCGTTTGGTTGCAAACGAAACGCGACCTTCGACAACTGCAAAAATCGTGTGATCGGTACCCATCCCGACATTGGTGCCGGGATGCCACTTGGTGCCTCGTTGGCGGCAAAGAATGTTGCCCGGAATGACATGCTCGCCACCAAACTTCTTGACGCCGAGGCGGCGGCCTGCGGTATCGCGACCGTTGCGGGTCGAGCCGCCTGCTTTCTTATGTGCCATGGTTCAGTATCCTATGCGTGTAACGTGTCTGTGACGGCATGTCCGTCGGATGTTCGATGTGCTTGCGGCTGGGTAGAAGCCTCAAGCCCTGGCGCGATCGCTCTTGGCTCGCGGCGGCTTCCCGTCGAGCAGCTCTTTGGCTTGCATAACCCATTCGCCGCTGGTGATGCGCCCGCCAAACTCACCTGTCTCGTCGATCACCGCAACGTTCTGCTTGGTCATGCCGGCGATCTGCCAAAGATGGAAAATACCGATTTTGTGCAGCGACGCTTGATACGTCGGACCAACGCCATCGATCAATGACAGATCATCTGGCCGACCGGCAACCGGCGCCTGCAGTATCGCGAACGATTTGCCCTGGCCGCGATAGCGTAGCGCGACAACGCCCTCGCCTGTCGGCTTCTTCGAAGCCTTCTCGCCGCTGCCCAGAATTTCCAGGATGCGCACGCGCGACAGGTCCTGACGATGACCTTTTTTGCGACGCGAATTCTTCCGGCGGCGCTTTTTGAAGTTAATGGTCTTCGGCCCGCGGCCCTGTTCGAGCAATTCGGCCATGACCGTGGCACCCGCGATAAAAGGCTTGCCGACAGTCACGCCAGCGTCACCGCCAAGCATCAGGACTTCGCCGAATTTGACCAGCGCACCGGGATCGCCGTCGAGCTTCTCGACTTCCAAAATCTCGTCGGCGGCGACGCGGTACTGCTTTCCGCCTGTCTTGATGACAGCGTACATGGTTGTATTCCCACAATTTTCCGCGCCCTATGGCGCCGCAGGTTAGGCTCTGCGGACTTCTGAGTACACCGTCGAAACGCGGTGTAAAGCCTCGGGCAGCGATGATTGCGCGGGCACATTATGTGCCTACGTTCGCCGCATTTATCACGGAGTTGGCGGCAGAAGTCAACGGAATAGGGCTTAGAAAACGACTTGTTTTGGTCTCACAAGAACCCAATCGAAATCCACGGCACGGCGGCGACCACAATCGTGCCGATGATCAGCGCGATCAGATAAGGCCAGATTGGACGTATGCCCTCCGAGGGGTCGACGCGGCCAATCGCGCAGGCGGCGTAGTAGCCGACGCCGAACGGTGGCGCAAACAGCCCGATGCCCATCGCCAGGATCACGACCATCGAATAGTGCACCTCGTGGATACCAAGTTGCTTGGCGATCGGGAACAACAGCGGCCCGAACAACACAATGGCTGGAATGCCTTCAAGCACGCTGCCGAGAATGACGAACGCCACCAGCGATACCGCCATGAAGCCAGCCGCTCCGCCGGGCAAACGGCTCATCGCGCCGGCGAGTTCGCGGCTGAAGCCAGATTGCGTCAACGCCCAGGCCATTGCGGTGGCAGCGCCGATGATCAACAAAATCGCTCCCGACAAGGCTGCGGTATCGACCAGCACCGACCACATCCGGTTCCAGCGCACCGGATCGAGCCGGTCGTGCGCTACCGGTGATGACTTGCGGAAGATCCAGTAAACGAAACCGACGAATAGCGTGTAGGCGATGCCGATCGTCGAGACTTCGGTGGCAGTTGCAACGCCCTCGACGACCGCTGCGCGGATGAGAAACGGCAGGGCGATGCCAGGTGCCGCGATCAGCGCACACAACGCGATCACTCTTGGACTGGCGCGCACCACGCCGGTCATGTCTTCATCGCGCGAGCGCCACCAGACGACCACGCACAACGCCAGGGCCAGCACCAGCGCCGGCAACAGGCCACCCGTGAACAGCGCCGCAATAGACACGTTGCATACCGAGCCGATGGTGATCAAAACGAGAGAAGGTGGGATCGTCTCAGACATCGCGCCGGACGCCGACAGCAGCGCGACGAGATCGCCGCCTTTAGCGCCGCGTTTTTTCATTTCGGGGAATAACACCGGCGCGACCGCGGCCATGTCGGCCGCTTTCGAACCCGAAATACCCGACACCAGATACATCGCGCCGAGCAGCACGTAGCGCAGTCCACCGCGCAAGTGACCGATCAGGCTTGCGAGGAAATCGACCATGCCACGCGCGAGGCCGGTGATCTCGATCAACAGCCCCAGGAATACGAACAGCGGCACCGACAGCAGAATGATGTGGCTCATGCCTTCGTCCATGCGGCTGACGACGATCGTGAGCGGCGATCGGGTCGTGAGCGCCAAGTGCGCGAACGTGCCGAGGCCAAAGGCAAATGCGATCGGCACGCCTGCCAGCACCGCGCCGCCGGTCAACACGACGAAGAACACGATCAGCCGGTAGTTGCCCATCGCCATCAGCATCGGCTTGGCCAGGTAAAGCGCGACACCGAGACCGATCACCACAGCCGCTGCCATCGCACAGTCGCGCAACGGCGCCGACCGGCCGATCCGCAAAGCACCAAGAATGATCATCAGCCCCAGACCGACCGGTAGCGCTGCTGCCCGCCACACGTTGGGAATTTCCAGCGCCGGCGTGACGATCATGATTTCGTCGATGGCGTATTCGAGCGCCGGATACATAATCAGGCCGAGGAACGCCAAGCCGGCCACCAACGCCAGCGCGTTCAGGACAGCCTTCATACGTGGGCCGGCGCCGTCGACGAGCGCCGACATGCGCATGTGTTCGATGCGCCGGTAGGCAACCACGGCACCGAACATCGCGAGCCACAGGAACAGGATCGAGGCCAGTTCGTCCGACCACGTGAACGGCCGGCGGAATACGTAGCGCGACACCACGCCGGCGAACAGAATGAGTGTTTCGAATAAGACCAGGATGCCAGCCGCAACTTCGGCAAACCGCCCAATCGCATTTTCGATGCGCGCGGCAGTGGTATTTGACGTCACTTCAATCGAGCTGGCAGTATCGACGTGCATTGAAGTCCCCAGGGAGCAGTTGCGGTAAGCTCCGCGCTTGTCTTCGCTCGCGCCATCCCAACCAAAGCTGTCATCCCGGGGCTTGTCCCCGGGACCCATCTCGCATCGACGGGATCACCGGAGATTTGGCGCTATAGGTGCTGGCAATAAATGCCGGGATGACACCATTGTTGTGAAGGGCGGCGGCGAATCCTCGTCGTGCGTCAAGCCGACACGTCAGCTGATCTTGCCGGCGTACTTTTCGAGGAGCGCCCAGGCTTCGTCGCCGTACTTGCCCTTCCACTCTTTGTAGAACCCAGCCGAAGAAAGTTTGTCGCGGAATGGCGCTTGATTGACCTCGTTGAAAGCCAAGCCTTTGCCCGACAGCTCTTTCTCCAGCGTCGTGTTCAACGCGAAAATGTCCTCGCGCTGCTTTTTGCCTGCTTCGTTGAGGTTTTTTGAGATGATCGCACGCAGGTTTTCCGGGATGCCGTTCCAGGCCTTGGCGTTGGCCAGGAACCAGAAGCCGTCCCACATGTGATTGGTCTTGGAGAGATACTTCTGCACCTCATAGAGCTTGGCCGTGTTGATGATGGCGAGCGGATTTTCCTGGCCTTCGACGACCTTGGTCTGCAACGCTGAATAGACCTCGGAAAAATTGATGCTGGCCGGAGACGCATCGAACGCCTTGAACATCGAGGTCCACAGCGGCGATGGTGGAACACGGATCTTGAAGCCTTTGAGATCATCAGGGCTGGTGATCGGCTTGATGCTCGACGTCATTTGCCGATAGCCGTTGTCCCACATCTGATCCATGGCGACGAGGCCGGACTTGGCGATCTGCCCGCGCACGTAGGCACCGAGTTCGCCATCCATCGCCGGCCACACCTTATCGTATCCCGACCAGGCGAAACCGACGCCGTTGATCGACGCCGCTGGAACGAGCGTCGCGAGGATCAGGCCAGACAAGGTAAAGAATTCGATTGCGCCCGAACGCAGTTGGCTGAGCATATCGGTATCCGAGCCCAACTGATTGTTGGGGAACATCTGGATATCGACCTTACCGTCGGTTTCCTTCTTGATCTTCTCGAGCGCTTCGCCGGC
>JANLXZ010000226.1:0-4536 GCA_031365375.1 Hyphomicrobiaceae bacterium
GCGCACGGTGGCCGGCGCGCGGTGGTTTTTGCGGCGCGCTACACTGTGCCGCTTCTTGCAAACCTAAGCCCACCCATTGCAACACCTCTCCCACCTGGTGTTGCACTTCGATTGTGAACCTAGGAACACACGACCAGCACCCACACGCTATGTGCGGGCGGTAGGTGCGTGTTCTGGCAGCAGTTGTTCTTCGCGCTAAACCGCGCCGGTGGATACGTGTCGATCGTCCCGGCCTCCGCCGGGATGACGGCACTGGGGACGAGGAAGCTGCCGTCTCAATCTTAAATACGTCGCCTTAATATACCCCGGTGAGCGTCAGCTCGGCCGCATAATGACAGCTGACCTTATGCCCAGGTCCGATCTGGGTGAGCATCGGCACATCGACCTTGCAGCGATCCGTCGCGTACTTGCAGCGTGGATGAAACGCGCAGCCGGATGGTGCGTTCGCAGGGTCAGCCACTTCGCCTTTCAAGATGATGCGCTCCGAGCGGCGCCTGGGGTCTGGCTTTGGCACCGCCGACAACAATGCCTCGGTGTACGGATGCCGTGGCGTCTTGAATAGCTCAGCCGTCGGTGCCTCCTCGACGATCCGGCCAACGTACATGACCGCCACGCGATCGCTCATGTGCTTTACAACCGACAGATCGTGGGCAACGAACAGGTACGACAAGCCCAGCCGCTCTTGCAGCTCAAGCATCAAATTGACGATCTGCGCCTGCACCGAAACGTCGAGCGCTGATACCGGTTCGTCGGCGACGACCAGGCTGGGGTTCATCGCCAACGCGCGTGCGATACCGACACGCTGCCGTTGCCCGCCGGAGAACGCATGGGGAAAGCGATTCATGTAGGCGGCCGGTAACTTCACCAGATCGAGCAGCTCCCGCACGCGCGCCTGCCGTGTCACCGAGTCTCCGACGCCATTGATAAGCATCGGTTCACCGATGATGTCGCCGACCATCATACGCGGATTGAGCGATGAGAACGGATCCTGGAAAATCATCTGCATGTGCGGACGCAGCGGCGCCAAGCCACGTCGATCGAGGTTGGCGACGTCGATCATCTGCCCGTCGCCGGGCCGAAAGCGGATCGCACCCGAGCTTGGCTTCAGCGCGCGGACTATGCAGCGCGAAACTGTGGTCTTGCCGCAACCAGACTCGCCGACGAGCGACAGCGTTTCGCCTTTGGCGATTGTGAGCCCAACGCCATCGACGGCTTTGACTTGCCCGACAATGTTGCGCAGAAATCCACGACGGATCGGAAAATGCTTCTTCAGATCGACAACTTCGAGAACGTTCGTCATGCCGGCACCTTGGCCGTCGCGGTCTTGGTGTTGTCCACCACCGCTTGCCCGTACAGAAAGCAGCTCACGGCCGTCATCGCATCGACTTGCGTCATCGCCGGTATGTCCTGATCGCAGCGCCCGGCAATGCGTTCGGTGCAACGAGGATGAAACGGGCAACCGGTCGGCCGGTTGTAGGGATGCGGGATCGAACCCTCGATGGTCTCGAGCTTCGAGCGTGGCGTCGCCAAGATCGACGGGATCGAACGCAGCAGCGCTTTGGTGTAGGGATGGCGTGGGTTGTGAAAGATCTGGTCGACCGGGCCGCGTTCAACAATCCGCCCGAGATACATCACCGCGACATCATCGGCCATCTCGGCGATCACACCCATGTCGTGGGTAATCAGGATCAGCGACAAGCCCCGCTTGCGCTGCAATGAACGCAGCAGATCGAGCACCTGCGCTTGCGTTGTCACATCGAGTGCTGTCGTTGGTTCGTCGGCAATCAGGATGCGCGGATCGCAGGCCAGCGACATCGCGATCATCACGCGCTGACGCAGACCACCGGAAAGCTGGAACGGATATTCGTCGATGCGGCGCTCGGGCCGCGGAATGCCCACGAGCCGCAGAAGTTCTAGCGTGCGAATGCGTGCAGCCGCCTTTCCGGCCTTCGGATTATGCACCAACACCGCTTCACCAATCTGGTTACCGACGGTGTAGTGCGCCGATAGCGACGTCGTCGGCTCTTGAAAAATCAGTGCGATTTCCTTACCGCGAATGGCCCGCATCTCCGGCCCAGTCGGCTTCAATTTCGCGATGTCGACGGCTGGCGCATTGGGCCGATTGAGCCAAATTTCTCCGGCAGCGATATAGCCTGGCCGTTCGAGGATCTGCAGGATCGAACGTGTGGTGACGCTTTTACCGCAACCGGATTCACCGACGATGCCGAGGGTCTTGCCGGGCATCAGATCGAAACTCGCACCATCGACTGCCCGCACGACCCCTTCGTCCTGGGGGAAGTGGGTTTCTAAATTGCGCACCGACAGCAGCGGCGTCGCGGATTTGTCGGGTGCTGCCTCAGCCATAGGGGTCCGCCGCGTCTCGAAGGCCGTCACCAAGGAAGTTGAATGCGAGAATAACAATGACGACCGGCACGGCCGCCATCAGCAGCCAAGGCGCGACCGCCAGCGTTTGGATACTCTGGGCATCTTGCAGCAGAATGCCCCAGCTGATCGCTGGCGGCCGCAAGCCCAAGCCCAAGAAACTCAAACTCGTCTCGGAGATGATCATCGCCGGGAGCGCTAGCGATACAGCCGCAATGATGTGACTGGTGAACGAGGGCAGCATGTGGCGGAAGATAATTCGCATCCGGCTCGCCCCCATCAGCTCGGCGGCAACAATAAAATCTTCCTCGCGCAGCGACAGGAATCGGCCGCGTACCACGCGCGCCAAGTCGGTCCAACCGATCAGCGAGATGATGATGGTGATGGCGAAATAGACCTGCGCCGATGACCACGTATTCGGTAGCGCGGCGGCTAACCCCATCCATAGCGGGATCGTCGGGATCGAGCGGACAAGTTCGATCAGTCGCTGGATCGCGGTGTCGACGGCACCTCCGTAAAGCCCCGAAATGCCGCCGAACAGAATGCCGAGAAGCAAGCTGATCGTGACACCGGCAAGGCCGATGAACAACGACACTCGTGTCGCCACCATCAGGCGCGACCACAGATCGCGGCCTTGCACGTCGGAGCCGAGCAGAAATAAACCGTTCTCGGGGGTCGAGGTATCAAACCCGAGCAGATGGCGGTTGGCCGGAATGAAGCCGAGTATATTGTACGAGTATCCAGGCGCAAAGAACGTGATGTAAACCTTGCGCGTTTCGTCGGGCTTGTAGACGAGTTTGAACGACTTCATGTCGCGCACGCCTTTGAGGCCGTGCACATATGGCCGGAATGTGCCGTCTGAATCGAACCACGTGATGGTCTGCGGCGGGATGTAGCCGCGACGCGAGTCGCTGGCCTCGGGGTCGGTGTACGCTAGGAAATCAGCGAAGATCGCGAGTAGATAAAACAGCGCGACGACAAACATGCTCAGTACGGCGAGCTTGTGCTTCTTAAACCGCCACCAGATCAGTTGACGCTGCGTCGCAACCGCGATGCGGTCCTCGCTGATGGCGCCTTGGGCCTTGGGCGCACGGCCGAGGAGACGGCCAATTATTCCACCGGCATCTGCGATGCTCATGATTGATCCACCTGATGGCGGATGCGCGGGTCGATCCACATGAGAACGAGATCGGAAATGAACGTGCCGACCACGGTCAACGCACCTAGCAGCAACACAATCGTACCGGCCAGGTACATGTCCTGCGCGATGAGCGCGCTCAACAGAACCGGACCAACCGTGGGCAAGCTCATGACTAGGCTGATGATGATGCTACCCGACACTAGATAGGGGAACAGGTAGGCCAGCGTCGAGGCGAACGGATTGAGCGCGGCACGCACCGGATACTTCAGGATTACATGCATTTCGCTCAGACCCTTCGCGCGGGCGGTGACGACGTAAGGTTTGCGCAGTTCGTCGAGCAAGTTGGCACGCATAATGCGGATCAGCTGCGCAGTGCCGGCGATCGCCAGGATCAGTGCGGGCAACGGCAAGTGCCACATCAAGTCGGCGAACTTTGCCCAACCCCACGGCGCCATTTCCATCTCAGCCGAAAACAGCCCGCCGACGTTGGCGCCAAACCAGCGGAACGAAAGGTAGAGGATAACGAGAGCGAGCAGGAAATTCGGCACCGCAAGACCGATGAAGCCGAGCGTGGTGATCACGTAGTCGCCGATCGAATATTGCCTGACGGCTGAATAGATACCGATTGGCAAAGCTAGACCCCAAGTCAGAAGCAGCGCTGCGAAGGACAGCACGACGGTCATCCAAAGCCGATCGCCCAGCACCTCGGCGACGGGGCGTTGCCACTCCATCGACTCACCGAAGTCACCTTTCAGTAAACGGCCCATCCATTTGACATACTGAAACACGTAGGGCCGATCGAGCCCATAAAGCAGCCGCAGGTTCTGCGCCTCGGCCTGGGTGACAATCACGCCCGTCGACGACTGCCGCGCGATATAAGCATCGACATAATCCCCCGGCGGCAATTGGATGATGGTGAACGACAGTACGGTGATGGCCCACATCGTGGCGATCGCCAACAACAGCCGCCGGATTATGAAGGAGAGCATGGGTTCAGCTCGCGAGATTTGTAG
>JANLXZ010000264.1:0-8351 GCA_031365375.1 Hyphomicrobiaceae bacterium
GCGCAGCATTCCGAATATGAATTGGCCTGGTTGATCCATGAGCGCGGAATACCCCAATCCCATTGGTAAGGGGACGTTATGAACAATGTTCTGCTATGGATCGGCGGCATCCTGGCGGCAATCCTGTGCGCGCTATTCGCCGTCCCCCATTTCGTCGATTGGACACGGTACCGAGGCGTCTTCGAGGAAGAGGCATCGCGAATACTTGGTCGCGAGGTGCGCGTTTCGGGTGCGGTCAATTTACGCTTCCTGCCGACACCGTTCGTTCGATTCGAAAAAGTGCGATTGTCCGATTCGGCCGGGCAAACCGGTGAGCCATTTTTTCGAGCCGATGATTTCACGTTATGGCTTGCGCCGGCCCCACTGTTGCGCGGAGCGATCGAGGCTCGCGAAGTGGAATTGCGGCGGCCGATCCTGAAGCTTCGCCTGAACGCTGAAGGCGGCGGTAACTGGCAGACTTTATCGATCGCGCGGGGACAACTCCCTTTCATACCGAGCGACGTGGCTTTGCAATCCGTCCTGATTACCGATGGCGTGATATCGGTCGACGGTGCAGACGGGCGCGAACTGGCCCGGGTCGGCGCGATTACGGGTGAGCTGGCGGTCACCGCCCTTGAAGGTCCGTACCGTTTCAAAGGCACATTTGACCGGGCAGGCATTCAGCACGAGTTTAAGACCTCGACGACGGTATTCGACGCTGACGGTGGGCTCCGCTTCAAGGCGCAGGTGACGGCGAGCGCTAATGGATATACGCTCGATGGCCGAATCTCTGATCTGTCGGGGCGTGTAAAACTCGAGGGCCAGCTGACGGGGCAATTAGGCTTCATGCCGTCGCAAGTCGAGGAAGCGGCAGCCACGACAAGCGGCGAAATTGCCGTTGCTGATGCCGCGCGCATTCCCGTCGAGCTTCGCGCGGGCATTGCTGCCAACTCGGGTGGGACAAATCTTACGGGTATCAGTCTGTCGTTCGAACAAGACAACAAACCGCAGCTAATTTCGGGCTCAGCGCAAGTGGGCTGGTTGAACGGTCTCGAAGTGACGTCGGAGTGGACCACGCGCTGGCTCGATCTCGACCGGGCGCTGGGCAGAGCCACGACGGCGAAACCGCTCGAATCCGTTCGCCATCTCACCACATCGTTGGCCGGGTTGATGCCAGCGACCGCGCGTGGCGTTGCCACTTTCAACGTCGATCAAATGACGCTGGGCGGCGACGCTGTGAGTGATGCCTATCTGCGGGTTGAGCGCGATAACGAGGCGCTTCGCTTGACGCAATTCCGCGTCAGTCTGCCGGGCGGCGCACGCGCGCAAATCAGCGGCGTCTTTCCGCAGGCAAGCGTTGCCGACACGTTTGAGGGCGACATCGATTTGCGAGGCACGAACCTCAATAGGTTGTTGACATGGTCTGGATATGGATCGGCGTTGCCTGATGGGCGCACCGACGGCGCGTTTTCGCTGCGGGCAAAGCTCGGATTTGAACCGAAGGCGCTCCTCGTCAAGGCGGCGTCTGCCGGTGTGGGCGGCGCGATGCTCACGGGCAGCTTTGCCTATCGCTGGGCCGACCGCCCCCGTATGGATATTGTCCTCGAAGGCGATGATGTCGACTTGACGCTGATTTCGCCGCACGCCCTCGATTTGTTGGCGCGAGCGCGTGAACTCGCAGGATTGCCTGCTCAAACTCAGGAGGCTGGCGCAGGGGGAACGCTGCAACAAACGAAAATCGAACTCGCGCAGCGTTATAAGTTCGATCCGCAAACCCAGGATGTGACGTTTCGGATCCGGGCGGGACGATTGCGCGATGCAGACCGAGATCTACAGGATGTCGATGTGGATGCCGCGTTGATAGGTGGCCGCATGAATTTGCGGCGGCTTCATTTTTCGAGCGGATCTGGTCTCGAGATAGAAGCGGATGGCGACATTGCCGAGCTGGGCTCTCGCTCGCAGGGCACATTGCGCGGCACGATCGCGGTCGGCGACGAGGCCGCACTCTCGGATGTGTTGGAATTGTTCGGCGTGAAGGGTGACAACCTCTCATCCAAACGCCTGCGCGCGGTGACGCCGGCACGCCTTGCCTGGACCGTCAAATTCAACGAGGCGCGTCCCGGCGGTCCAGGTCGAGCCGAGATCTGGGTCGACGGTGCTGCGTTGGGGCGCCGGCTTGTCGGCTCGGTCAAGCTTGACGGCGGGCTGCAGGATTGGCGTCAGCATCCGATGCAGTTGAATGTTGCGATCGATCGGCCGGATTGGACGCGTATACGCCGCGTGCTGCCGCTCGATCCAGCGACTTCCGCCGGACCATTCAATACACGCGCTAACGCCACCAACGCCGGGGGACGTGGCAAGTTGTTGCTCAGTGCCTCGGGCCAGCCTGACCAAGGCTTGAGCGCATTTCTCAAACTCGAAGACGATACTTTTGATGCAGGCGTTTCGGGCCGGGTGACGCTCGGCGCCGATACGATCGTCGCCGCCGAAGGCGAGATGCAATTGCGCACGTCAGACGCGGCTCAAGCGTTTGCTGCATTGGGCTTCACCACGAGGAATTTACCAGGGATCGCCGTCGAGGGTGCAGCCGATCTTTCGTTCAATGACAACAAGGTCAAGATTTCACCATCGGCTCTCGATGTCGCCGGCGCGATCATCGGCGGGGAGCTGACAGTCAGCCGGCTCAATGACCGCTCGCGGATCGACGGTCGTTTGACTGCTTCAGCCGCGAGCATTCCCCGGTTGCTCGACTTGCTCGTCGATGGCAAGACCGCGGCCGCGCTCGAACCGGACGGCAATGCATGGTCGGCGGCGGCATTCGATTTTGCGTTGCTGGATCGCGTCGAGGGGCACATCCGGCTCGAGGCCACCCAGCTTGAATTAACCAGTGAATTAGGACTTTCCCGAGCCGTCATCGTAACCGAGTTCGATCCCGGCAAGGTCGACATCGAAGCGCTCGAAGGCGACATGCTCGGCAGCAGACTGAAGTCGCGGTGGCTCATCGAAAAGGCAGCATCAGGCGCCAATCTGGCGGCCAACTTGAAGGTTGAGCAGGCGCGCCTCGATTTTGCGACCGCAGGCCGCGTTGCCCCGGCTGACCCGGTCGCCGGGACGGCCACTGCCACAGCGACGTTCACCGGCCGTGGAATCTCACCACGAAGTCTGTTGGCAGCGCTCACCGGCAAAGGCGAAATCGACGTCGCACGAAGTGAGGTTGGTGTTCCGACGCCCAGTATCGCCAGACGCATCGCCGACGAAGTAATCAGCTCCAAACTGGCAGCGACCGTGGAAGCGGTCGAGGGAGCGGTGCTCGCCAGTTTAAAGGCACCCCAGAACTCGATCGGGCTTGGCAGCAGGAAATTAGCACTCGATATCGGCGACGGCGCTGTCAAATTCCGTGAATTTACCGTGGAAACGGCGGACGGCTTGGCGACCAACAAAACAACCATCGATTTGTCTAACTTTAAGATTGATAGCGAGTGGAAGCTTGACGAGCGCTTGGAAAAACCGGTTCGAGCCGCGACGTCTGCGAGCCCCCGCGGCGTCGGCGCATTGCCCTCGATAACGGTTGTGTTCGTTGGCCCAATCGCAGCGCTCGGCCGATTGATCCCTGTCGTGTCCGTCGAGGGGCTGGTTCGGGAATTGGGCGTTCGTCGCATGGAACGCGACGTCGACGAGTTGGAACGTCTGCGGCGTCAGGACGAAGACCGCGCCAAGGCGGAAAGCGATCGGCTGAAGGCAGCTCTGGCAAGGCCACCGGTAATCGTTATTCCACCGATTCCAATCCCGCCGGCTTTGCCAGGTGGTGTTCAACCCGACAAAGTTGGGGCCACCACACCGGATTCCGCATCGGAAACCGTGCCAACGATTGGCGATCAAACGCCTTTCGATGAGCCAAAACGGCGTTCGTCCAGTGGTGTCATATCCGAGCCGCGGCAGATGCCAACATCGCAGAAGGTGAAAAAGTCCTGGATGCAGGAAATTTTCCGCGGTCAGAGCACCAGCGGAAACTGAGCCCGGCGTTGAGCGTCGGCCAGTAACCAGACGCGCAATGCACTCGATAAGCCAGCGCTGCCACGGGTGCCATCGATGCGCTGAACGAGGCCCGCCAGCGATAGCCCCTCGCGAGTTGCGGCCGCGCGTAATGCCGTCCAGAAAGCGGTCTCCAAACTGACGGATGTCTTGTGACCGGCGATTGTGAACGAACGTTTTACCGGTCGCGCCACGTCGCCCCCAGGGGCGTTGATGTCATCACTCGCCATGTTCGTTCTTGATATCTCTTTTCGCCTGGTCCAGGCGTCGGATTTCGAGCTCTGTTTCAGCCTTCATCTTGAGCTTCTCCGCTTTTGTTTGACCGAACTTCACACGGTTCTGGGCGGCATTGGCCTCTCGCTGATCACGCAAGCGTAGTTTTCGGGCGGCCCGTAAGTTGACGATATCAGCTGTCATATCGCGCCTCTGTTCGTTGCCGCAAACTTGGTCGTGTAAGTCTAAATACCGGTGAACACTTCGCGGGCGACACGGAACGTCGCAGCGTAAGCTTGCACACTGTCGGTGATCGGGTCAGCATAGCCGCCCCCGATGGCAATAGACACAGGGATACCTCGCCTGCGGCAAAACTGGAACACCATACGGTCGCGCTCTTCGAGGCCGTCGAAGGTCAGCGATAACCGGCCAAGCTTGTCGGAGGCTAACGGATCGACGCCGGAAAGGTACAATACAAGTTCGGGACGAAAATCGGCCAGGTGCTCTAATGCGCCGGCTAGTGCACGGATGTAATCCGCATCTTCGGTGCCGTCCATGAGCCCGACATCGAGTGTCGAGGGCACCTTTCGAAACGGGAAATTTTTCTCGCCGTGGATGCTCAGCACGAACACGGCTGGGCGATCGGCGAGGATCGCGGCGTTGCCGTCGCCTTGATGGACGTCGAGATCGATGATGGCGATTCGCGAAACCTTGCCCTCGATAAGCATCGCCAAAGCCGCGACCGCGAGATCGTTGAACACGCAGTAGCCCGATCCGAAATCCCGATGCGCGTGATGGGTGCCGCCGGCGAGCTGTCCGGAGAGCCCATATTCGAGGGCCGAACGAGCCGCCGCGATCGACCCGCCGGTCGTTGCCAACGAGCGCGCGACCAGCGTCTCACTCCAAGGCAGGCCGATCCGGCGTTGGATTTCGGCTGACACCGTGCCATCGAGAACGGCGCTGACATAACCAGCGTCATGCGCTAATGCGAGTTCCGCCATTGTCGCTGCCGGGGATTGCCTGAGCAGCGCATTCCCCAGTGTGTTTTCCGAAGCGATCCGCCGGCGCAGCATCGAATATTTGCCGGCGGGGAAACGATGCCCCGGCGGCAGCGGCAGATCGGGCGTGTCGGGATAGAAGAATTGCATCTGCTGATTGAGGCTACTTCAGCTCCAAATGCGGCTGGTGTCTCCGGCATATTCCATAGCGCAGAAGGTGCCGCCTTGGTAAAATTCGGCGACCGGGTCGGCTGCAGTCTTCGCCTGCTCGGCCATGGCGTGCTCGCGGTGATCTTCGGCACGCCCAACCGGGCGGTAGCCGAGCTCGTAGGCTCGCGCGTTGTTCCACCAGGAACGCTCATTGAGGGAGGCGCCGTATAGCACCTCGTAGTGGATACTTGGATGCTCCAAACCGATGCGGCACAGCTGAACCATATCGTCGGGATGAAGCCAGATCGACAAGCGGCGTTGATCGAGTGGCTGGTCGCCGAAATTACCGATCCGCAGCGATGTGTTCTTCATGCCGTACTTGTCGGCATAGAGGCTGGCCAACGCTTCGCCGAACACCTTCGATACGCCGTAGCGGCCATCGGGCCGTGCAGTAACGTCCGGACCGATGCGGTGTTGCCGCGGGTAGAAGCCGACCGCATGATTGGACGAGGCGAAGATGACGCGTTTCACGCCCTTACGGCGGGCGGCTTCGAACAAATTATAGCAACCCACGATGTTCGATTGGTGGATCGGCTCCCATGGGCCCTCCACCGAAAATCCGCCGAGATGGATGATGCCATCGACGCCCTCGCAGATCGTTTCGACGGCCGCCATGTCGGCCAAGTCCGCCGCCATAAACTTCTCGGATTTATCGAGATCCGCCGGCGCCTTGATGTCGGACAACCTGAGATCCGGGTAGAATTTTGGCAGCAACTGACGCAGCCGCGTTCCAATGCCACCGCCAGCTCCGGTTAATAGAATGCGTGGCATGAGAATAACTCCCGCAGGTTACAGCGTCGGTTGCAATTGGGAGGTTATGGCTCGTCGAACGACCCGTCCGCAAGGGGCGAAATCGATCAAATGCTGGTCGTCACGCTCACTGCGACGTGAGGCTTTGAGCGGATGAACTTTTCATTGCCCGCTTCGACCGGTCGCCGAGCTGTGCCGGTAATGAGCAGTATCGCCGTCAATGCAGCGCAGGAAAGCTGGATCCGGGTCATTGAAGTGGCCTCCCTGGTTTTGTGGTGGTTGAAGCGATCTGCAAGGTTTGTCGCGGTGGCGGCCAAATCGGTTCATGATGCTGAGATGCAAATTGCGGCGCTCGGATTTGGCGCGGCTTGTTAACCGAACCGCTTCCCGTAACGCCGCGAGCATGCTACTTGCGCTTCGAAATCGCTCGGTGAGTGCGCAGCCAATTGCGCTGCTGCAAATCCCGCGTGATCGCGATTTCAACCAGACGAGGAGCTGCCAGATGGCCGTTGCGCCCTCCATCCCTTCCACTTCCTCCACCTCGAATGCCTACGACGGACCAGGCCCCGCCATCGCGCCCGACGTCGGCCTGACGTTTGACGACGTGCTGTTGATTCCCCAGGCGTCCGAAGTGATGCCGGGCCAAGTGTCGGTCGCGAGCCGCGTGACCAAATCGATCGCCCTCAACATCCCCGTGATGTCATCGGCCATGGACACCGTGACAGAAGGACGGCTTGCGATCGCGATGGCTCAGGCTGGCGGACTTGGGGTCATCCACCGTAACCTGACACCCGAAGCGCAGGCCAAGGAGGTCGAGCGCGTAAAGAAGTTCGAGAGCGGCATGGTCATCAATCCGGTGACGATCGCGCCGAACGCGACTTTGAAAGATGCCCTCGATCTGATGAGCGAGCATCACATCTCCGGCGTGCCGGTGGTGGAGGCTACCGGAGCGAAAGGCCAAGCCGGCAAGCTGGTCGGTATCCTGACCAATCGCGATGTGCGCTTCGCAACCAACCCGGCGACGCCCGTTCGCGAGTTGATGACTAAGGACAAGCTGATCACGGTTCGCGTCGGCGTCGATCGGGCCGAGGCGATGCGTCTGCTGCATCAACACCGCATCGAGAAGTTGCTCGTCGTCGATGATGCCTACCGGTGCGTCGGTCTCATCACCGTGAAGGACATCGAGAAGGCGCAGAACTACCCGCACGCCTGTAAGGACGAGCAGGGACGCTTGCGGGCAGCAGCCGCAACGAGCGTCGGCGACGATGGCATGGAGCGCGCGGAACGGTTGATCGCCGCCGGCTGCGATCTCATCGTGGTCGATACCGCGCATGGCCACTCGACCAAGGTGTTGGAAGTGGTCGCCCGCATCAAGAAGATGTCGAACGCGACGCAAGTCATGGCCGGCAATGTCGCCACCGCTGATGCCACCCGTGCGTTGATCGATGCTGGTGCCGATGCGGTGAAGGTCGGAATCGGCCCAGGCTCGATCTGCACGACGCGTATCGTTGCCGGTGTCGGCGTGCCGCAACTGACAGCAATTCTCGATTGTGTTGCTGCCGCCCGCCGTGCCGGCATTCCGATTATTGCCGACGGCGGCGTGAAGTTCTCGGGCGACGTCACTAAGGCACTCGCGGCTGGCGCCGATTGCGTGATGATCGGTTCACTGCTGGCGGGCACCGACGAAAGCCCCGGCGAGACATATCTCTATCAAGGACGCACCTACAAATCGTATCGCGGTATGGGCTCGGTCGGCGCGATGGCGCGCGGCAGTGCAGACCGCTACTTCCAGCAAGAAGTGAAGGACATGCTGAAGCTCGTGCCGGAAGGTGTCGAAGGCCAAGTTCCTTACAAGGGACCGGTCGGCAACGTCGTGCACCAGCTGGTCGGCGGTCTTCGGGCCGGCATGGGGTACGTTGGCGCACAGAACCTAGCCGAGCTGAAATCGCGCGCCAAGTTTATCCGAATCTCGCCCGCCGCCATGCGCGAGAGCCACACCCACTCCATCTCGATCACGCGCGAGAGCCCGAATTACCCAGGAAATGGTTAGAAGCACCCGATGAACCAGAATATGATCATCCTGCCGGTGTTCGTGCAGGTGCTGTTGACGATCGGCGTGTTGTTCGTGATGGGTTCGCGGCGGCGTAGCGCGCTGGTGTCGAAAACGAC
>JANLXZ010000342.1:0-23103 GCA_031365375.1 Hyphomicrobiaceae bacterium
CGGCCGGCTGGAAGCGCACGCGCACAACTTGATCCAGAGCGAGCAACTTGTGGTACTTACCGGCGACTACAACATCATCCCCGAACCCGTGGATGCGAAGTCGCCCGCCAACTGGGTCGGTGACGCGTTATTCCAACCGGAAAGCCGTGCTGTAATTCGGCGGCTAAACACGCTTGGGCTGACCGATGTCGTCCGAAGCTGCCTGCCGTACCCTGGCGTTTACACATTTTGGGACTATCAAGCAGGCGCCTGGCAAAAGGACGAAGGCATTCGCATCGATCACTTGATGTTGTCACCGCAGGCAACCGACCGCGTGATCCGTGCGGGCATCGACAAGTTCACACGGAGTTGGGAGAAGCCGTCCGATCACGTTCCCGTTTGGGTGGAACTCGATATTTGAACTGACCATCAGGTCAGCCCATTGAAAGCACCGATCAACGCAAGGGCGGTAGTGTAGTCTGATTGGATTCACGCAGGCCGAAACCGGAAATGTTGCCTTGCATGAACCCTCGGCTTCCAGTGTTCGCACCGGGCATTGGTGCCGCAGCGTAACCCCCGCCGCTATCGGCGCGTGGGGTTTGCGCGGGAGCGGTGGGGTTGGCATCGACCAACGGTCCCCGCGCTGTTTCACTCCTCCGGCCGGTGGTAACAGTCTCACCATTGCTGCAGGTTCTCTGCGGATGCGGCTGGATCGGTGATAAACCATCGGGTGCAGGCCGGTCATCACGCGCTCGTCCATATTTGCTGCGCCAGTCGGCCACCGCGCCCTGAGCTTGACGCCGAACGCCTTCGCCGGCGCCACAGAAAATATTCTGATACTTGTCTTCAATCCAAACGCGCTCGGTGGCGGGCGCATTCTCTACGGCAAGCGTAATCAACAGCAAGGCTTGTGTCTTATCCTTACCGACATATTGACCACGCCAATAAAGGTCGGCGAGGAAAGCCTGTGCGCTCGTGTGTCCGAGCTGGGCCAGTTTGCGGAGCCAGTACACGGCTTCTTGCGGATTAGCTGTTACGTTGTCGCCGCCTTGAAGGAGCAGTTTCGCCAACTCATATTGCGCATCCTCATCACGAAACGATTTCGCGGCATTGCGAAGCAAATTCGCGGTCTGTTCAAGATCCGGCTGAACCCGAGCCGAGGTAATGCCCGAACGGTAATAATCGGCGAGCGCAACCATCGACTTTGCGACGAAGGGCGCGCGCGGGTCATCGTCCACATCGACGTCCGCGAATTCGGTTACAATCGACTGATAAAGTTCGAATGCGCGTGCGTGATCGGTGAGGCTGAGTGAATTGTCAGCAAATATGCGGGCTAGATAGAACTGCGCAAGGAACACGCCTTTCTCGGCCGCATACTCAAAGGGGGCAATTGCTAGCTCGGGATGCCCACCTTGCATTGCACCGCGACCATGCTCGTACGCGGCATCGGGCGACGCGAACCGCATTCCGGCTGGTGATTTGGCACCGGCCGGGGAATATTGCGCAACGGCCGCGTCCGCTCCGCCGAAAAGCAAAGCTGCGCTGAGGAACGCTCCGCATAATCCGGAGCGCGCCATTGAGCGCAGGCCCAAACCCGCAGTTCGTTGCGAACCGTGGCTCAGGTTAGATGTCCGCGTAACAGACAACTTCGGCCTTTCCGCCAGCGTGAGTGACCGCGCCTTTGACGGCCGGTCCTACCTGGTCTGCATATTTACGTAATGCGCCTGTTTGGTAATTGTTAGGCAACGGCTTCCACGCTTTACGGCGGGAGGCTAATTCCGTGTCCGAAAGGTTAACGTCGAGCGTGCCTTTATCGGCATCGATCACGATGATATCGCCATCCTTCAGTAGACCGATCGGCCCACCGACTGCCGCTTCGGGTCCGACGTGCCCAATGCAAAAACCGCGGGTTGCACCCGAAAAACGCCCGTCGGTGATGAGCGCGACTTTGTCGCCCATGCCGCGGCCGTAAAGCGCAGCCGTTGTTGACAACATTTCTCGCATGCCCGGACCGCCTTTGGGACCTTCGTAGCGGATCACGATCACTTCACCCTCGAGGATCCGCCCCTCTTCGACAGCTGCGAACGCATCCTCTTCGCAATCAAAGCAGCGGGCAGGTCCCGTGAACTTGAGCTCTTTCATTCCGGCCACCTTGACGATCGCTCCCTCAGGCGCAAGCGAACCGCGCAGACCGACGACGCCGCCGGTTGGTGATAGTGGGTTGGAGGTTGGATAGACCACGTCCTGGTTGGTGTTAAATTTCACCCCGTCCAAATTTTGCGCAATCGTTTTACCAGTGACAGTCATGCAGTCGCCGTGGATGAAACCTCCATCCATCAGCGCCTTCATGATCTGCTGCACGCCACCAATGTCGTGGACATCTTTGGCGACGTATTTACCGCCGGGTTTCAAATCGGCGATGTAAGGCGTCTTTTTGAAAATCTCGGCGACGGCGAACAGGTCGAAGTCGATGCCGCATTCGTGTGCCATGGCGGGCAAGTGCAGCGCGCCGTTCGTCGAGCCGCCGGTCGCCGCGACGATCGTCGCGGCATTCTCAAAGGCTTTGCGCGTGGCGATGTCGCGCGGGCGCAAGCCTTCCGCAACCATCCGCATAACGGCCTTGCCGCTTTCGCGCGCCCAGTGGTCGCGAGCAAGATCTGGTGCCGGCGCGCCAGCAGAGCCCGGCAATGCAAGCCCGATTGCTTCCGAGACGCAAGCCATCGTGTTGGCGGTGAATTGCCCGCCGCACGCACCAGCGCTCGGGCACGCGACGCATTCGAGTTCAAATAGGTCTTCATCCGACATTTTACCGGCAGAGTGTTGGCCAACGCCTTCGAAAACGTCCACGACGGTGACGTCTTTTCCTTTGAACTTGCCCGGTAGGATCGACCCGCCGTACATGAAAACGCTCGGCACGTTGAGGCGAAGCATGGCCATCATGACGCCCGGCAGAGACTTGTCGCAGCCAGCGATGCCCACCATCGCGTCGTATGAATGGCCGCGCATGGTGAGCTCGATCGAATCGGCGATGACCTCGCGGCTAACCAGCGACGATTTCATGCCCTGGTGTCCCATGGCGATGCCGTCGGTCACAGTGATCGTGCAGAATTCCCGCGGCGTGCCACCGGCTTCGTTGACGCCTTTCTTAGCGGATTGGGCCTGCCGCATCAGTGCAATGTTGCATGGCGCGGCCTCGTTCCAGCAAGAGACGACGCCGACGAATGGCCGATGGATTTGCTCTTCGGTAAGACCCATCGCATAATAGTAGGAGCGATGCGGCGCCCGCGTCGGACCTTCCGTTACGTGTCGGCTTGGCAATTTGCTCTTGTCGAATTTATTGGTCATTGTCTCACTCTGCCTCCCAGCGCCCGTGAAATGATAAGCACACTGCCTTTCGGCATGCGCGCAATACCACTCTAGGTGCGCTGGATACGGCACTCAATACCGCCGCCATGCACGTCTGTCCGGCTTTGAGGAAACGTTAACGCCTCACGCCGCATCACCTTGTCCGTCACGTTTGTGACCCAAAAGTGGCATCGCCCGCGTGGAACGTGTCAGTTGCGCCACATCTCGGGCTTATGCTTAACGAGGTATAATGCGTTACCGCGGGCACTGCAGGAAACATCACAAAGTTTGATGCGTCTCTGCCGCACTGCAGAAACAATTTCGCCGAAAGCTGCGTGATTACAATTCGACCGAGCTTGCAACGGACATGACGGCGCCGGAATTACAAGACTTATAAGACCACCACTTGGAGCTCGATTTATGTCCTTGCGCCGATTATTCCTGCGTTGTCTGGTGATATCGTTGCTGGCTGTCGCCTACATAGCGTCGCCATTTGTCTCGATGTGGAATCTACGCGAGGCAATCAAGCGCAGCGATACCGCCGCAATCGAATCCCGTGTCGAGTGGCCGCGCGTGCGCGATAGCCTACGTGCGTCGTTAGCGGATCATGCCAGCCTCTCTCCGCTCGCCACCGCTGCGGGCGAGAAAGTTCAGCCCTCGCTCTGGCAGCGCGTTAAGGGCGCCTTCGGCGCGACCATGCTCGATCGGTTCATCGAAACTTACGTGACGCCTGAGGGGCTGCCGAAGCTGTTCGATTACCGGGCCATGTGGCGCGAAACGGTATCGAACGACACGCCAGAGCCCGAAGCTGTAACGGGGATGGAGCGGGTGAAACAATTCTGGGCCCGGATCAAGCGCGCGGAATTCCAATCACTCACCCGGGTCGAAATCGAGATTGCCGATCGCAATATCTCGGACCGTCACTACGTCAGCGTCTTGGAGCTGGATGGCTTTGGCTGGAAATTGACCAGCCTGCGCGTTACTTCTGCTGACAGTTGAAACGGCTGTCGATAATGGATGACAAGTAAAAGCGCTGAAAGGCTTTGAAAAACCGCTCAGCTTTCGATTCGTTTCCGGGCCGCATCGAGTTTCTTCAGCGTCGCCGTGAAGGTTTCGTGGCGCTCTTTCAATTCCTCGACAACCGTTTCAGGCGCTTTCGCCATTAACTCGACGTTGCGGAGCTTGGCCAACACCTTGGCGATCTCGTCGTTGGTTTTCGCTTGCTCTTTCGCGATCCGCCCTCGCTCCGCGTTCATATCGATGACACCGTCCAACGGCAGAGCGATCGTCGTATCGTCGAGGACAATCTGGGCCGATCCTTTTGGCGCTGCCTTCAAGAACGAAATTGTCTCCAGCCGGGCTAAACGTTTGATCGTCTCATCGTGTCGCTCGATGCGCTCGGCGACAGAGCTGTCATCGCCGAGGACGACAAGATCGATCTTGGCGGCGGCCGGCACCTTCATCTCGGTGCGCACGGAGCGGACTTCGCTGATGAGATGCACAACCCAACCGATTTCAGCGTCGACACCGGCATCGATCAAGCCCCAGTACACAGGCCACGTGCTGTGACAGAGCAAGCTGGCGCGTTTCTCGCCATGTTCGACCATGTGCGCCCACAGCTCTTCCGTGATGAAGGGCATGAACGGATGCAGCAGCTTGAGAATCTGATCGAGGGTCCAGGCGACCATGGCCCGCGTCTCGGCTTTGGCCGGTTCGTCGTCACCCATGAGAACGGGCTTGATCAGCTCCAAGTACCAATCGCAAAATTGGCCCCAGGTGAATTCATAGACCGCGCCCGCGGCCTCATTGAACTTATAAGCCTCGATGCCAGCGGTCACTGCGGCGGCGGCGCGTTGCGTCTCACCCGCGATCCAGCGGTTGATCGGCTGCTTGACCGAAGCTGGGTCGAAGCCCTTTACCCGGACGCACTCGTTCATCTCGGCGAAGCGCGAGGCGTTCCACAACTTGGTCGCGAAGTTGCGGTTTGACTCGGCAGTTTTCAAGCCGAGCTTAGGATCACGTCCTTGAGCTGCGAGCGATGCCAGGGTGAAGCGCAGCGCATCGGCTCCGTATACATTGATGACGTCGAGCGGATCGATGACGTTGCCGAGCGTCTTCGACATTTTGCGACCCTTCTCGTCGCGAACGAGGCCGTGCAGATAGACCTCGTGGAAAGGCACTTCATCTTGCGTGAACAAACCCGCCATCATCATGCGGGCGACCCAGAAGAACAGAATGTCAAAGCCGGTGACGAGCGTAGAGTTCGGATAGTACTTTTCAAGCTCCGGCGTCTTCTTCGGCCAGCCGAGCGTCGAGAATGGCCACAACGCTGATGAGAACCAGGTGTCGAGCACGTCGGGATCGCGCGCGATTAAGATCTTTCCTGGTCTACCGGTTTGGGATTCAATTCCCGGATCAGGGAGCGACCTGCTTCCCTTAACAAACGGCTCATTAGATATCCCAACGTCACGTCCGTAGTAATCGCGGGCCGCTTTCAGAGCGTCCGCCTCTGAGCGAGCGACGAAGATTTTTAGCTTTGCGTTTGCATCACCAACAGCTCCTGCGTGCTCGGGTCCATACCAGACTGGGATCTGATGGCCCCACCACAGTTGCCGCGAAATGCACCACGGCTCGATGTTCTCCATCCAGCGGTAGAAATCCTGCTCGCGATTGAGCGGCATGATCTTTGTCTTACCAGTGCGGACGGCAGAAATCGCGCGCTCGGCGAGCGGCTTGACATTTACGTACCACTGGTCGGTCAAGTATGGCTCAACCGGCACGGCCGATCGATCGCCATGCGGGACAACGTGGGTATGCGGCTCGACCTTTTCGATGAGCCCCAAGGCTTCGAGATCGGCGACGATCTGCTTACGGGCAACGAACCGGTCGAGCCCGCGATAGGCTTGCGGCGCCGCATCGTTGATGCGCGCGAAATCGTCAAAGATGTTGATCTGTTCGAGGTTGTGCCGGCGCCCCACTTCGAAGTCGTTGAAGTCGTGCGCCGGCGTAATCTTGACCGCACCCGAACCTTTTTCCGGATCGGAGTAGTCGTCGCCGACGATCGGGATCTCACGCCCTACGAGCGGCAGCACGACAAGTTTCCCGATCAAGTGCTGATAACGCTCATCTTTCGGATTGACCGCGATGGCGGTGTCACCCAGCATCGTCTCGGGCCGCGTCGTCGCGATCACAATGTAGGTTGCTGGGTCGTCCGGATTGAACGCCACACCCTTGAGCGGATACCGGAAGTGCCAAAGATGGCCCTTGATTTCTTTCTGCTCGACTTCAAGGTCAGAAATTGCGGTCTGGAATTTCGGGTCCCAGTTGACGAGCCGCTTCGCCTTATAGATGAGACCCGCCTCATCCAGCTTGACGAAGAACTCGATGACCGCTTTCGATAGACCCTCGTCCATCGTGAAGCGCTCGCGGCTCCAGTCGCACGATGCGCCGAGCCGCTTCAACTGGTTGACGATCGTGCCGCCGCTCTCGGCTTTCCACGCCCACACTTTTTCGAGAAACTTCTCGCGGCCCAAGTCGCGCCTGCCTGGCTGCTTGTCGGCCGCCAGCTTGCGCTCGACCACCATTTGCGTCGCGATACCGGCATGATCGGTGCCCGGCTGCCACAACACATCGCGGCCACGCATCCGCTCGAACCGACACAGTATATCTTGCAGCGTATTGTTGAGCGCGTGCCCCATATGAAGGGAACCGGTCACGTTCGGCGGCGGGATGACGATGCAATAGGGGGCGTTTTTGCCACCGGTTTGCACGGGGGACCGTCCCGCCTTGAAAGCTTGCGCCTCTTCCCATGCGGCATGAATGCGCGCTTCGATGGCGGCTGGCTGATAGTGCTTGTCGAGCATCTTCAAAAATACCTATTGCAGGCACGAAAAAGGGGAGCTGCGGTCCTACGCCCCCCCTTCCCGATGTGTCAATGCGCAGCCCTATGCCTCGTCGAGGGGGCAAACGTCGCGGCGGCGCGAGGCTTTAGCGCTCGCGCTCGCGCTGGTCGCGCAACTCCTGGCTCAACGCCTTCTCCACCATTTCTGGCAGATGCGTGTCGAGCCAACCACGCAGCATCGGCCGCAACATGTCGATGATGCTGTCATCCAGCGACTTGCGGCCGGTCTCGATACCTGACGATTTCTCGCTCTGCTGAAGCGCAACTTCGGCATGAACGGGCGCGACCGTCGAAACCGAAGTGGCTGGCTGTGCCGGAGCGGCAAATCCCATTGCGAGAGCGCCAAGAGCAGACTGGGCGGCGGCAACGGGATCATTATCGCCAACCTGTACGGAGCTGGCGCCGTCGTCAGCGCGGTTCAACACCGGCCCAGCGACCACGAGATCATCCTGCACTGCAGTCTGATCGACCGGCTGCGGCTCTGGCCTTGCGACACGGGCTGGTGCTGGACTGCGGGGCGGCTGGACATTGCGGAACTCCGAGCCGAGTGAGAGCGGCATCGGCCGCGGGCTCGTCATGCCGATCGACTCGGCGGTCGAGGGAATGAAAGAGCCGAAATCGGAAGACGGCTTCGCGGCCGACACTGCAGCTTTGCTGACGGTTTGCGGGGCCAAAATCGGCGCCGGAATGTTTGGCGTACTTTTCATCACCGGCGATCGGGCAATCGGCTCAGGTGGTGGCGCGGGCTGGTCGTTCCCAGCCGGTTCTGCTGGCATGGAGGGGCGGAACGCACCAGGTGCGGCCGGGCTCAATCTGGACGTAGCGTCCGCCAGCTTGATGACCGGCGCGGCGTCACTCGGGCCACCCTCAACAAGATCCGACATATCGTCGTGGAACGACGCCGTGGAAATCGAGCTGACGGGAACAGCCGCTGGCGCCAACTCCCGAACGATGTCGCTCAATCGAGACGTTCCGGCCGCGACCGGCTGCGACATCGATGTCATCGGATGTTTTGGGACCGCCGGTTGGGAATTCGTTAGCTGCGTCGCAACACCTGGACGAGCATTGGCATTCTGTTTGGACCCCGCCGGCTCTTCCGAAATGATTTTACGGATCGAGGCAAGGATATCCTCCATGCTCGGCTCGGCCGGAACTTCGTTACTTTGCTGCATACCCCATCCACTCCCGCGTCTGCGACCTCAGCGCCATCACACAAAGCGCAGCAACCGAGCGATCGAGACCCTCCCGAATATTCGCTTGATGGAGTCGTACAACGCCACCGGCAAGGCTTCAACGCTTAGCCTCGCGTTGTCCTCGATAATTCTACGTCGATGCGTGAGGATTGCCCCATTTTCTATCATCGAACACCTCGCCACGGGAACATCGCGAGGCGGCGGACTTATGGCGGATCGGTGCCGCTCGACTACTTCATTACGTGATGGCGGCCGTGCGTATCCCAAAGGTCGTGGCTTTCGCGCCGACCGTCTGCGTGCGTGATGCTGATGCCCCACCACTTCCGGCGCACTTCAAAATAATGCTCTTCGGCGTCATAAACTTCTGGGCCAAGCCCCAAAATATCCGCATTCAAACGCCCGATGGCTCCGATCACCGTATAGGCGCCCACGACGAGATCCCGCTGATCTGTGACAAGCGTAACTTGCGCATTCAACAACGTCTGCTCAGCATTGAGCACGTCGAGGAGTGTGCGCTGACCAACCTTCTCTTCTTCTCGCACACCGTTGAGCGCCACTTGGCTAGCATTCACCGAAATCCGATCCGATTCGAGACGCGCGCGCGTCGCTTGTAGCTGAGAATAGAACCCGATCGCGGCCGAGATCGTCTCGGTCCGGAACTGCTCTACTTCTTGCAGACGGCTGACATGCGTCTGTTTCGCCTGACGAACACGCGCGTGCACTTCGCCACCTTGATAGATCGGCACGTTCAGACGGCCAACCAAACTGCTTGTTTCCGTCTCGTCAATCTGGCGGGAAGGTTCAAAACGCTTGGTGTAATTCGCCTCGAGCTGCAGCGTAGGTAACAATTCGCCCCAGATTTTATCAACCGTGTGGCGTGCTGCCTGTTCGCGATAGAGAGCAGCAACGACGTTCGGGTGTTCCTGGCCGGCTATCCCGGTCACTTCGTTGACGTTCTTCGGCAAAAGTCTTTCCGGCAGTCTAGGTTCCACAAGGTTGCTTGGCGGACGTCCGACAACGCGCTCGTAAGTCGCCCGGCTTGTCTTGAGATTGGCGCGCGCCAGATCGAGGGCCGCAACAGACGTCGCCCGTGCCGATTCCGATTGCGCAACGTCGGTGCGGGTCACTTCGCCGACCGCAAAACGATCTTGCGTGGCTTTCAACTCGCGGCTTAGGACCGTGACGTTATTCTCGCGCAACCGCACTAACGATTGGTCGCGAACGACATCCATGTAAGCGGTGGACGCTTCCAACAAGACGGTCTGCTCTTGCAGGCGCAGTGTCTCGCGCGCAGCGCGCACCAACGCTTCCGCTTCACGCACCGTGTTGATGGTTCTAAAGCCGCGAAATATCGGCTGGATCGCATTTACGTTGAAACCGCTGGGATGAGTTTCGCCATTCGAGCCGGAGGGAGGCTTCGAATCCGTGTGCTGCACGCCGATGTCGGCTGACCCAGCAATGGTGGGCCGATATCCCGACAGAGCCCTTGGCACCTCTTCGTCGGTCGCGCGCAATCTGGCTCGTTCGGCATCCAGCTTTGGGTTGTACTTGTAAGCACCGTTCTGAGCTTGTTTGAGCGTTTCTGCCGAAAGCGGACCGACGAGCACGCCGCTGAAAAGGAGCTCGAACGCGAAACAACATGCGCAGATCAGCGCAAAGTGGCGCCGCGACTCCATGCGCCCTGAGCATGCCCCAATGACCTCAACCCTGATCATCGGTTCTGCAGCAATTAAAGTCATTTCCACTCCAATCGGGCTCATCGACACGGTCACGCTATGGCCCAGTCAACTGACACCAACGCGTATTCGTTTAGATCGATTCTCCCGAAGCACGCCGATTGGCTCGTGCTGCAATCAACAGATAATTATCGTTAATCCCGAGTCGCATAAAGGAATTTCGAACACTGCAAAACTCGAATTCAGAGCGCGAGTTGCGCACATCACACAGTGTGATGGTCACGAAACAGATCATGACGCAAGCGATCGAGCGCTCCCTGGAGGATTATTCCCGCCGCCATCTTGTCGATGACTTCGGAGCGGCGCTTTCGACTTGTATCAGCTTCGATGAGCGTTCTCTCAGCAGCTGATGTCGACAAACGCTCGTCCCAAAGTAAAATTGGCAGCGCGGAAAGCTTGTTGAGATTGCGCGCGAAGGCCCGAGTCGCCTGCGCTCTCGGCCCCTCTGACCCGTTCATGTTGACTGGCAAACCCAAAACCAGCCCGCCAATTCGATGGTCCGATGCGATCGCCAACAGCCGAGCGACGTCGGGTGTAAACTTGATCCGCCTGATTGTTTCGAGCGGAGTAGCAATGGTGCGCGTCACGTCGGAAAGAGCCAATCCTATGGTTTTCGTACCAAGATCGATGCCAATGAGGCGCGCGCCAGGGGCAAGAAACAAAGAAAAATCGGCGATCACCTCGATCGTCGCACCCAGAGCGGGATTTTTGGAACTCGTTTGAACCTGTGTCATTTGCCCTTAACGCTAGTGACCGCGCGTTTCAGGCCATATATAGCCGCCGTCGAGTTGTCGAGAGCCCGTGGCATTCAGATACCAACGACCTTAGGGATGAGCATGCGCATTACCTGGTATAGTCATTCGTGCTTTCGGATTGAAACAGGCGCTGCGGTCTTGCTCGTCGACCCCTTCTTGAAGGGCAATCCAGCCTTTGAGGCATCGGGTGTGGCCTGGGCTCAAGCAACGGCCGGCGTCACTCACGTCGCACTGACGCACGGGCACGACGATCATATCGGCGATGCAGCCGAGATTTGTACCGCAAACTCAGCGACCTTAATTGCCGTTTATGAACTTGCAGCACACGTCAAAGGAAAGTCGGCGATCAAGATCGAACCGATGAATACGGGCGGTACCGTTGCGCCGCCGGAATTTGCCCTCACCATGACACCGGCACTTCACTCGTCGTCGTCAAACGGTGTCTATCTTGGCAACCCGTGTGGGATTGTCGTGCACCCGACGGCGGCAAGCGATCGCAGTAAAATGGTCTATCACATGGGCGACACGGATATATTCGCGGGAATGGCGTTGATCGACGAACTACATCAGCCGGCAATCGGGATTGTGCCTATTGGCGATCGATTCACGATGGGCGCAAAGACTGCGGCGTTCGCGTGCAAGAAATTCTTCCATTTCAAAACCGTGATCCCGTGCCACTACGGCACATTCCCCGGCATGCTCGATCCCGATGCATCGGCGTTCGTTTCGCATATGAGTGGCAAAAACGTCATCGTGCCGGCCATCGGCACGGCAATTGAGCTGTGAATGGCACAAGATGAAAGCACTTCAAGCCGCCACGACAGCCAGATGAGCACGGCTCAGATCGAGCCCCATGGCGCGCGGGATGGCCTGTCCTCGGTTGTCGTATTCACGGCCACCACCTTCTTATCGGCGCTTCTGCTATTTTCCATTCAACCAATGTTCGCAAAGATGGTGCTACCGGTGCTCGGCGGTTCGCCATCGGTGTGGGCGGTCGCCATGTGCTTCTTCCAGGCGGCCCTGCTCGCAGGCTATTGTTGGGCCCATATATTGACGCGCTTCGTGCCACGGTATGCCGTGGCGATCCACCTCGTACTGGGTGCAGTGGCGCTCCTCGCACTGCCTATCAGCTTGCCAACGGCTTGGGGCGAACCGCCGCCCGGCGATCCTTATCTGTGGCAACTCGGATTGTTCGCCATTGGCGTAGGCTTGCCCTTCGTCGCCGTGGCAGCCAACGCGCCACTCCTGCAATCATGGTTCGCGATGACATCCCATCCCAGCGCACGGGATCCCTATTTTCTTTATGCTGCGTCGAACTTGGGCAGTTTAATCGCTCTACTTGGCTATCCTCTGGTACTTGAACCGGTATTCGGGGTGCGTTCGCTGAGCCGAATTTGGACCGGCGGCTTTGCTGTTCTGCTCGTCGCAATCGCGTTGTGTGCCGTTGTCGCGAAGATCGGCTTGGGCAAGGCGTCCGATGACATGCAATCGGGGCCAGCAACCGATGGAATTATTGCGCCGACTTGGCTGCAACGTGCAGGGTGGGTTGGGCTCGCCCTGATACCTTCGGCGCTACTCACCGCCTTTACCACCCATGTTGCAACGGACGTCGCGTCGGCGCCGCTGATCTGGGTGATCCCGTTGTCGCTCTATCTCCTGACGTTCGTTCTGGTGTTCCGTGAACGCGCGGTTATCCCGGCACGCTTGTTACTGATCCTGCACATGGCGGCGGTGATCGCAGCCCTCGTGCAATTATCGCAAACCCGTCACGAAGGATGGTTCATATCGGCAGCGACCGGTCTCGCGGTATTCTTTACCAGCGCAATGGTCGCGCATCGGACATTATATGAAGCACGACCGGCGCCGCGGTATCTCACCGAGTTCTATCTATGGATGTCGCTCGGTGGCGGTCTCGGCGGCCTATTTGCGGGATTGATCGCGCCGCAGATTTTTTCCGAGGTGTACGAGTACCCGATTTTGCTGGCGCTCAGCATGGCTTGCCGACCTGGTGCGTTTGCTGTCGAACGCGGGAAAAACGAAGGCATGCGGTTGTGGCTCCTTTTGGCTGCCGGCATCCTTGCGCTGTACTGGCTGCCGTGGGCGCTTGACAAGTTGCCAGGAACAGCAGCGGCGAGCGATGCCATTCCACAAGCCCTTTCAGAGGTAAAAGCTATGGTCGATCGCTGGGGCTATGCAGCGATACTATGCACGTTGTTTGCAGCACTCATGGTTTTCTTTTGGAGACAACCGCCACGCCAGCTCGTGATGGGACTTTTGATGGGCGCGGCCATCGTCATGCTTCCGTCCTCGGTTCGCCAGGGCGACGCTCAACGCAGCTTCTTCGGTGTATATCGGGTGACGACATCGGGTGACAACGAGTTCAACATTTTGAAGCACGGCACCACATTGCATGGCGCGCAGCGAGTTAAAGATTCGGAAGGCAGCCTCGTCGTCGACACCACACCCGCCACCTACTATTACCCGAAAAGCCCGATGGCACAGTCGATCGACTTTGTCCGCGCGGCACTCGATGCGGAAGGGCGGAAAGGGCGATATGGCGTGATCGGCCTGGGGACCGGCTCGTTGGCATGCTACGCCAAGGAAGATGAGGCGTGGCGGTTCTTCGAGATTGATCCGGTCGTTGTAGGCATTGCCAAGAACGCGGAGAATTTTTCATTCCTGCACTACTGCCAACCGAAACCCGACATCGTCATCGGCGACGCCCGCCTGACCATGGCGAAACAGCCAGACGCCTCATTCGATCTGATCATCGTCGATGCGTTTTCTTCCGATGCCGTCCCGATGCACCTGATGACCGCCGAAGCCCTACGCATGTACGCGTCAAAACTGACGCCGACCGGTGTCGTGGTTCTGCATATTTCCAACCGCTATCTCGATCTCGACAGCGTATTGGGCGCGACGCTGCCGCTCGTGCCCGAGTTGTTCGGCATCCTCATGTCGGACGACGATGCCGACGGATCTTATTCGCAATCGACATCGACGATAGCGGCGTTCTCGAAAACCACCGAAGCGCTCGAACTCTTCCGCGCCACCGCGCAATCGAAAGAGCTCGAGGCGAAGTCGGTTAAACCGTGGACCGACGATACGGCGGACGTGCTTGGACCGTTCTTGTCGAAGATGAAGTAATCTACCTATTCGCCATCATCCATGGCTTTGCCTTCGATACCGGGCGCCAACTGAGTTTCCTGGCGCCCGTCGGCATGGGCGATCGACAGGCCGAACCACTTGCGACGCACTTCCTGATAGTGCGCTTCCGGATCATAGATGTCGCCGCCCAGCGCCACCGCTTCAGCGTTGAGGCGCCCGATGCTCGACAGCAGCGAAAAGGCGGCGACCACGAGATCGCGCTTGGTCGTGACCAATTGAACCTCGGCGCTGAGCAATTCCTGCTCGGCATTGAGCACATCGAGCAGCGTGCGCTGACCGACTTTTTCTTCTTCACGCACGCCTTCCAGAGCAATGCGGTTGGCATCGACTTGTACGGTATCTGACTTCAATTGCGCGCGCGAAGACGTAATCCTGGACCAGGCCGAAGTGGTGTTGGCCTGGGTTTCGGCGCGCGCCTGCTCGATCTCCTGAATCCGCGATACGTGCGTATGCTTGGCCTGCCGGACGCGGGCGTGCGTTTCGCCACCAGCGTATAATGGAACGTTGAGGCGTCCAGTGATGCTTGCAGAGTCCTGCTCGCCGATGGAATTCGACGTATCAGTCCTGTGTTGGTAGCTCGCCTCCAAGCGCAGATCGGGGAGCAACTCACCCCAGATCTTATCGACCGAATGACGTGCCGCTTGCTCGCGATATTGCGCCGATACCACATTCGGGCTTTCGCGCTCGGCGATCCGGATCGCCTCTTCGACCGTCTTTGGCACAGGCGGCAGCTTGCCCGCAGGATCGATCAACTGGCCCGGCGCGTGACCAACCACACGCAGATAGGCCGCCCGGCTCGTTCTGAGATTAGATTTAGCGCCGTCGAGCGCCGAAACGGCCTTTGCACGCCTGGCTCGCGCCTGTGCAACGTCGGTCTTGGTCACCTCCCGCACTGTGCGCCGCGTTTCGGCAGCCGTCAGCTCGGTCGTGAGAACGGTCACGTGATTTTCCGCCAGTCGAACAAGCGCGATGTCGCGCACCACGTCGACGTAGGCCGCCACTGCGTCCAGCAACGTCGTGCTTTCAACCTGCCGCAGATTTTCGCGTCCGGCGCGCACGACAGCCTCCGCCTCCGCCACAGTGTTGACGGTTCTGAAGCCGTTGAACACCTGTTGGGTGAGGTTCAAGCCGTAACCAGCCGGTTTGGTGTCGCCGGCTCCGATCGTTGCCGGCTTCGTGGTCAGTGATTGGGTGCCAATGTCGGCGGTGCCCTGCACTGTCGGCAGCCAACCGGAGCGCGCTCTAGGCACTTCCTCGTCGGTGGCGCGCAATCTCGCCCGTTCGGCGTCAATTTTAGGATTGGTGCGATACGTATCGTCGAGGGCCTGGCGAAGCGTTTCCGCCTCAGTTGGCGAGGCACACCACAGCGACGTTGCGACAGCAATCGCTGCCGCGGTCGCCACTGCGACAACGCGCGCACGCCCACGACCGCTCCTGCGACCTTCGTTCTCGCCCCGCAACATTCTTTCTCACCCGTGTTCACCCGGCACCAACCGATACCGATCGGTAGTGCCCAAGACGCGTCTTCTGCGACGTTCGTGAAACACGAACGGTCACGAGTGCGATTGGCTGCTGATTCGCTGAACGAAAGGTAAAGGCCGGTGGAAGGCCGCTGGACCTCGTCCCGGCTCGGGCCTTGTGCTCACGCCCTTACGGGTCCACGTAAAAGCGACTTTGAATCAACGAGGCTAAACTTTCGTGAGCACGCCCGATTTCTCGAAATTTGTGGGAGCCGGGCGCGATACCCTGCGGAATGCCGGTGCATATTTCGGCGAACTCAACACGCCAGCGCTGCGCTTGGGAGTGACCGGTCTGTCGCGCGCGGGCAAAACGGTATTTATCGCAGCGCTCGTACGCAATCTGATCGAAGGCGGGCGCTTACCCTTTTTCGAAGCTTATGCGCAGGGTCGTATCGAGCGTGCCTACCTCGAGCCACAACCCGACGATGCCGTGCCACGCTTCGATTACGAAGTGCATTTGGCAGCATTGCAAGGCAATCCACCAAGCTGGCCTCAGAGCACGTCGCGCATTTCGCAATTGCGGGTGACCATCGAATACACACCCGGGAGCGTCTTGCGCAAATTCGCCGGCAAGGTTCTTGGTCAGCATAAGTTGCATATCGACATTGTCGACTATCCAGGCGAATGGCTTCTGGATCTGGCGATGTTGGATCAAAGTTATGCGGTTTGGTCCGCAGCATCGATTGCCGCCGCGCGCAGCAGCTTACGCGCGACTATTGCGGCACCGTGGCTCGCTCGCTTGTCAGCATTGGATCCGGCCGCCAGCGCGGATGAGACGATCGCCCGCGAGTCCGCGAGCGTGTTCACTGCATACCTGCACGCCGCACGAACGATCGACTCGGTCGCTACGCTCGGCCCGGGTCGTTTCCTGTTGCCCGGAGAACTCGCTGGCTCGCCCCTCCTCACGTTCGTGCCGCTCGTCGTTCCGATTGGCACGGAGCTATCGCGAGGTAGTCTCGCAGCGATGATGGAGCGCCGCTTCGAAAGCTACAAACGGCAGGTGGTGCGGCCGTTTTTTCTGAACCATTTTGGCCGGCTGGATCGCCAAGTTGTTCTGGTCGATGCGCTTTCGGCTATCGATGCCGGGCCGCTTGCCGTGGAGGAACTGACCGTCGCCCTCACCGGCGCACTGAACGCATTCCGGCCCGGTGCCAACTCCTGGTTATCGCGAATGATAGCACCCAGGGTCGACCGCATTCTATTTGCAGCGACCAAAGCCGATCATCTGCCTAGGGCGAGCCACGACCGGCTCGAATCGGCACTGGATCTGGTCACGAAACGGGCCATCGAGCGCGCCCGGTTCGCCGGCTCCAAGGTCGAAGTGCTGGCAATCGCCGCCTTGCGTGCGACGCGCGAGGCCGAGGTCCGCCAAAATGGCGAACTTCTGCCCTGCATTGCAGGCATACCGTTGCCTGGGGAAACGTTCGGCGAAAAAACGTTCGACGGCATCCGCGAAGCAGTCTTCTTTCCGGGTGACTTGCCAGCCGATCCTGCTGCAACATTGGCAAAAGGGCGCGGCCAAGACGTACGCATCATAAGGTTTCGTCCACCTCGCATTGGCGCGGCGGCGGCCTCGCTGACGGCGCATGAGTGGCCGCATATTCGCTTCGATCGCGCTCTCGATTTTCTGATCGGAGACAAACTGGCATGAGTGATCAGACGCCACCACGCAAGCCGCATCTGTTCGAACCAGATGACCCGGCGATCGTCGAGGGACCCACTGAGCGCGAACGATCGATCGAAGTTACGCCCCTGCCCGCTGCCGCGACGATGTCGCGCCCGTCGGGTGTGGCGCAAGGATTTGGCTGGGGCGCGACGTTGTTTTCAGCGCTTGGCGGCCTCGCGGCCATTGCTGCGGGCATTTGGTTCGCGCGTTTCGTATCGGTTGCATTCGGGCGTGACGATTGGATTGGCTGGACTGCAATCGGCTTATCGGCAATCGCAGGCGTCGCGGCACTCGTTCTAGGCGTGAGAGAGATTACCGGGTTGTGGCGTTTGCGGCGTTTGGACGGTCTGCGCAAAGCTGCCGACCAAGCCGTTTTGAAGCCTGATTTGAGAACGGAAGCGGCGATCGTCAACCGGCTGACCGAGCTCCTCGATGGCCGATCGGAACTTGCCTGGTCGCTCGCGCGCTTCCGGCAGCATCAACGCGATATCCGTGATGCCGGTGAACTGTTGATCCTCGCCGACCGTGAACTGTTGGCCCCGCTCGATATCATGGCCCGGCGAACGGTGATGACCTCGTGCCGACGGGTCGCGACCATTACCGCCATGTCGCCTTGGGCGCTTATCGCTTTCGGGTTTGTGACCTATGAAAGCCTGCGCATGATGAGGAACGTGGCGGCGATTTACGGTGGTCGTCCGGGCTTCGTTGGCGCTTTTCGTCTGGCCCGCGTCGTAACCGGCAATCTTATCGCATCCGGCGGCGTCGCATTGACAGACGATCTTCTTGGTCAATTCCTTGGCCAGGATGTCTTGCGCCGCTTGTCGAGGCGTCTCGGCGAAGGTGCCTTCAACGGCGCCCTCGTGGCACGATTGGGAACCGCCGCCATCGACGTCGCCCGGCCCTTGCCTTACATCGTTGCAACGCCTGTTCGAGCGCGCGATTTCTTAGTGGAACTGTTCCGCAAAGCCGCGCCGAGCGGGGATGTGAGAACAGCTGGCAAGTCCCGATCGTAGATCTCGATCGTTCAGCTCTGGCGAAGCAACGCCAGCTGATCTTCCCACTGCACGGTCAACTCATCGACGCGCCGCAGAATTGAAGGCGGATCACGATCCTCGCTCGTCGACAGTAACCAGCTCAAGACCGGGCCCGCAGGACGTGCCGTAACCCAACTGAGGGCAGCCGATAAAAGTAGGCCCAACAGGATCGGTGCAGTCCACGCCATCAGGCTATACGACACGATATAGCAAATCGTCGCCGCGACCACACCCAAGGCGAAGTGCCAACGATGGAACATCATCGCCTCGGTAATATGCATACCGCTTTCGTTACGGCGCTGTGTTTTCCATCCAGCATCGCGGCCCGCCAAGATCTGCGCGACTGCCGATGTTTGTGTCACCATGAGAATGGGAGCAAAAAGCATCGAGTATGCGGTTTCGATTGTGACACCTGCAACAGCCCGAATTGCACCCATAGGGTGCGCCGCCCGGCGCGCCCGGTCGATCTCCAGAACGAGGCCAAGCGCTTTTGGTAGTAACACGACGGCCATCGTCGCCATGAACAAACGGAACGCAGCGCCTGGATCGATTACAGGCCAAATTGGGATTAGCGATTTCGAATCCTGGAAGTAACTCGGAACGAGCTGTTGACCTTGCAGTGCCAGCAACAAGCCGACAATCAGCGATATGGCCCAAATGGCTGACACGACATAGGCACAGATGCCCATGCCGAGATGAATGCGTCCCATTGCGGTCAGGCCGGGCTTGGTCACGATCGCCAAATGCTGAAGGTTTCCCTGCGCCCAGCGCCGGTCACGAACCGCGAGCTCCATCAATCCGGGCGGGGCGCCCTCGTACGATCCCTGAATCGTCGGCGCCATGTGCACCTCCCAACCAGCACGCTGCAACAGCACCGCCTCGACGAAGTCGTGGCTCAAGATGTTGCCACCGAACGGCGCACCGCCAGGGAGTTCTGGCAATCCAGCTGCTTGCGCGAAAGCTGCCGTGCGAATGATCGCATTATGCCCCCAGTAATTGCCTTGATGGCGATGCCAAACGGCGAGCCCCACCGAGACCGCCGGGCCATAGACGCCAGCCGCGAATTGCTGAAGCTTTTGAAACGTGGTTCGCCCGCCCGCAAGTTTGGGTACGGTTTGGATGAGGCCAGCGCGCGGGCGCTCGTCCATTGCTCCGGCGAGGCGGACCAACGTATCACCCGCCATCACGCTATCAGCATCGAGAATGACAAACGTCTCATAGCCGCTACCGAACCGTTCGAGCCAGTCCTTGATGTTGCCCGCCTTTTTCGCAGCGTTGTGTGCGCGCCGGCGGTAAAATACAGCCGTTTGCCCGGCCAATGCCTCTGTCAGTTTGGCATAAGCCTCGATCTCTGCGGCCGCCGCGTTGCTATCGCGCGTGTCACTGAGGATGAAGACATCGAAGCGTCGATGCGCATCGAACTTTTTCAAGTCCTCCGCAATCGCCTGAATGCAGGCGGCAATTCGTGCAGGGCCTTCTTGATAAACCGGAAACAATAGCGCAGTGCGATGAGATGTTGGTGCGATTTCCAACGCGTTCGGCAATTTGATGGAAGGGTCATGGTCGCGCGCAAACAATGGCAAGAAGCCCATCGCCGCCGACAGTGAGCCGAATGCGATCCAACCGAAGGCAATGGTAGAAAACACCAGAAACAGAAACTGGACTGGCGTCATCCGCACGAACGACAGAACGGCATAAAGCTCGACGCAGAATGCAACGGTCAACAAGGTGCCGCCGAACATTAGCGCTGCACGCGGCACCCACAGACCCGACTCGTCATTGGAAGGTGTACCATCGATTGCGTGCGCAAAATCCTGCTCGGGCACCGCGATCGGATCCTCATCCGGCAGCCACGTGCGGCCAACATCGCGAAGCTGGATGGCGCCGTCGGCACTCATGCCTTGGTCCAACGATAGAGCCAACTTTCAGAAATGGGCTGCTCGTTCATCCGCAACAGCAGGCGGAGTTCTACGAGTTCGGCATTGGCCGGCTGGAGTTCAAACGTGCAGCGCACGCCACTGATTTCGCTGTGGCGTTGGACGAGCACGTTGGTAATCGTACCAGCATTAGCACTCACATCCGCGACCGGAAGATCCTTCAACTCTTTGACCCCGGGACCTTCGAAATCGACAGCAAATACGACCGCGCCTTTGCGGTTACTGCCAACGCGCGTCTTGCGCACCCGCGCCCCGGTCCAGGCCACCGGAACAGCTTCACCCCAATGCAACCGGTAAGCCAGCTTGTATGGTTTTTCAGCTTCGATCGGTTTTGCCGGATGCCAGAACACAGTGATATTGTCATTGATTTCGTCGTCAGCGGGTATTTCGAACAGCTCTACCGAGCCGTCGCCCCATGCTCCCTTGGTCTCGACCCAAACGGTGGGACGGCGTTCGAAATGCCCTTCCAAATCTTCGAAGTTTTGGAAACTGCGGTCGCGCTGACTGAGACCAAATCCCTTGGGGTCGCGATCGACGAATGCGCTGGTCTGCAATTTTCGCGGGTTGGTCAGCGGACGCCATAATCGCTCGCCCTTGCCGTTCAGAATAGCCAAACCTTCACTATCGTAAACCGACGGCCGAATGTCATTATTGAGACGGCGAGATGCCGTCCCATGAAGAAACATACTGGTTAGCGGCGCCAAGCCTACATATTGCATTTCGCGGCGCGGAAAAAGCGTCAACTCGACGTCGATCAGCGTCATCGTTCCCGGCTGGATAACAAACCGAAAAGCGCCCGTCGTCGAAGGCCCGTCAAGCAAAGCCTGAACCACGATTTGGGGCACGCCCGGTTTCGGTTTCTCAATCCAAAATGCCCGAAACAGAGGCAGCTCCTCGCCTCCCGGCCGTGCTGTGTTGATTGCGAGACCTCGAGCGGAAAGTCCGTAACTCGCGCCCCGCCCGACGCTGCGGAAAAAACTCGCACCCTGGAAGACCGCGTACTCGTCAAAGTAATCCGACCGATTGATCGGGCCGTGAATGCGGAATCCAGAAAAAGCAAATGGAGCACCTTGTGGCGCGTTCGGAATTTGCGGCCCGACGGAGAATAGTCGACCATCCGCCTTGAGCGCGCGCGCCCGGCCGTCCTCGACAATGAACATGTCGACCGGCGAATCGTAGATCCATCCGTAGGCGAAAAATTGCAGTTCGGCGTCAAGCTTTTCGCCCTTCCAGAGAGCTTGGTCGCCCCGAAACTTAATATCTCGATATTGCTCGGGGCTGAGCTTCGCAAACGGTTCCGCTAAATCAATTTTGGGCTTCTGATACGGACGAACTGATAGCGCTTGCGCCATTTTCAAGACATGGTCGGCACCAATCGGCTCGCCTACTTCCACACCCGAGGCTTGCGCCAACACCTCGACGTCACGTGCGGCAAGCAATAGCGTCTGCAGAACCGCCCACGAGGCAATACCACCGACGGCCGATCGCCGGCTCAAACGCTCAGGTGCCATTTTGCGCCAATCCAACTCTCTTAGACTTCACTAATGTGCTGGACGGAGCAGCGTTCCCCGCGATTGACTGCGAATATCCATTCATCCTGTCCTACAGTGCCGCCTATAGCTGAATTGCGGCAGCTCTCAAGCCTGAACGTGTGCATGTAAACAACAAAGCTAGAATTGCGAGAGGGTAGCGCTTGTCCAGCGGCGGTCACCGTCTACTATCGCCTGGCAATCGCCGCCGCTAAATCCGCATACGAAGGAGACACGGGCCTGTCATGCCAATCCAAGAACAAACCATGATCGAAGCGATCATGCACATACGGGCGCAGATCGATTTTCTTTGGCAATTTTTCGTCACCGTTCAGCTGACGCTGTTTGCTCTAATCTTCATCTACGACGAAGCCGTCGACAGTCTCAACGGCCTAGCCCGGCTCTTGGCATTATTTGGCCTCGGGATGTTCAGTTGGATCAACGGTAATGCATTGCGCTCCGCATACCGGCTGATCGCCGCTTTTCATGAGCAATACAAAGCGGATTACGGAGCGATCGGCCGTTTCAAGGACAACCTCCAAACAGCTTTTGTCGACGTCAATTATGCCGGGCGCGACGATATGGTCATGCTTACACACAGTGTCGCATTCGCAGTCGTTGCACTGGCGCTGGTGTTTCCGAGTTTCATTCAGCACAAGCGACTTTGACTCGCGATCAAGCAGTAGCGGGACGATCTGGGGCAATTTGTCGCATAATCCGCGATCCGACAATTGATCAGCAGCAATATTCTGCCAACTGGTCATTGAACATCATTTTATTCTGAATATCAGTTAACGGTGGTCGATTAAGACGTGTCCGTTCAAAACCTAATCACCAAAAAAGCAGGATATATAAAACAGATGTGGTGGACCACATGCCGTTCGAGCATAATGCTTTTGGGGAAATGCAATGCTGCAGAAAAAGCAATCGGGCGCATCCAGAGCTCGATAAGGCTGAACGAACAGTGTGTGAGTTTGGAGGGGTCGTGAACCTAACACAACGTGAGATCGAAGTTCTCAAATGGATCGCCTACGGGAAATCCGATTGGCAAATCGGGCAAATATTGAGCATTTCTGACAAAACCGTCAATTTTCACGTTGAAAACATGAAGCGGAAACTAGGAGTGGCCACTCGAATTCAGGTGGTCGTGCAAGCGGTCCACGAGGGCAAGATCAACCCCGCGCCCCGATCAGCTGCCTAGACCATTTCGTCTCGTTGCCTCGATATGATAAACATCGTGCCAAATCTCCGGCAGCGCGGTGCGAACGACATGCTGACTACATTTTTTACCGAACTCCGCGCCGCAAAAATCCCGGTTTCGATCACCGAATACTTGAGCC
>JANLXZ010000343.1:0-1734 GCA_031365375.1 Hyphomicrobiaceae bacterium
CATGGACATCGAGGAGGTGGCGGAGCGCAGCCCCGCAAGCATCCGCCGTCATCACGTCGATCCCGGCAAAGGTTTCGGCGCCGCCGACGCATCCAGACTAATCGCCGGATTGGAACTGGGTGATAGCGGGACGCAGATCGCCTCCATCCTGGAAAAGATGTACGGGGCTTACGTCGCGACCGATGCCGAGTTGATCGAAATCAACCCGCTGGCACTGCTTGGTGACGGCCGCATCGTGGCGCTCGACTGCAAATTGACGATCGATGATTCCAGCACCTTCCGGCAGTCAGAGTTGGCAGCAAAGGGCGCAGCCGAGCAGTTGACGGCGTTGGAGCAAAAAGGTGCGGCGGCCGGCCTCAAGTTCATTCAGCTCGACGGCAACATCGGCGTGCTGGCGAACGGTGCCGGCCTTACGATGACGACGATGGATGTGATCAGTCACCAAGGCGGACGTCCGGCAAACTTTCTCGAGATCGGTGGTGAGGCCTACACCAAGGCCGAGATCGCACTCGACCTCGTACTGTCGAACCCTGGGGTGAAGTCGCTGGTCGTCAATTTCTGTGGTGCGTTCGCGCGCACCGATGTGATGGCCGATGGCGTCGTCAAGGCGTGGCAGAAACTACAACCGACGATCCCGGTGTTCTTCTCCATCCATGGCACTGGCGAGGATGAAGCCCGGGCGCTCGTGCGTCGCGAATTGGGGCTTGAGCCGATGGACTTCATGGAAGAAGCAGTCGCCGCCGCGATCGCTGCTGCACAGGTGGCAGCATGATCATTCATCGCAAAGCGCACCGCGTTTTGGTCCAGGGACTGACTGGCAAGCAGGGCTCGTTCTGGGCCGAAAAGATGATCGCGTGCGGGACAACGATCGTTGGCGGTGTCAATCCGAAGCGGGCGGGCGAGACGCATATCGGGTTGCCGGTGTTTGCGTCGTCGGTCGCCGCGATGGAGCAGTCGCCTTTCGACACCGCAGTAATGTTCATTCCTCCTGCGATGGCGAAGGACGCAGCGCTCGACGCGATCAATGCCGGTGCCAAGTCGCTCGTCATAATGACCTAGCACATTCCCGCGCGCGACGTGATGGCAATCCACCACGCCGCCCGTGCCCAAGGCACGCAGATCATTGGGCCGAATACCGCCGGTTTGGTGACACCGGGCGAAGGCTTTGTCGGCATCATGCCGGGGCACAATCCGAACGTGTTCAAGCCGGGACGGATCGGCGTCATCTCGCGCAGCGGCAGCCTCGGCACACTGGTTTGTCTAAACTTGACGCGCGCCGGCCTTGGACAGTCGGCATTCGTTGGCATCGGTGGCGATCCGATGATCGGCACCACCACGCGGGATGCACTCGAAGCGCTCGATAAGGACACCCGCACCGACGCGATCGTGCTCGTCGGTGAGATCGGTGGCGGCATGGAGGAACAAGCGGCGGAGTACGCGCGCGGTATGTCCAAGCCGATCGTGTCGTTCATCGCCGGGCGGGCGTCACCACCGGGGAAGAAGATGGGGCACGCCGGCGCCATCGTTACCGGCACCGCCGGAAGTTATGCCGGCAAGCGGGCAGCGCTGGAGGCTGGCGGCGTTCTGGTCGTCGACACGCCGAGGGACATCCCGGCCGCTCTCCAAAAGCGCATGAATTGAGTTGATGAGGCGAAGGCCTTGCAAAGACTGGAGGCCTGGTTTTGCCTGCGCTCAGTAAAGAAGCGATCCTCACTGAAGAGACCGCCGGCCGGG
>JANLXZ010000085.1:0-9927 GCA_031365375.1 Hyphomicrobiaceae bacterium
GCGATCAAGGGCGTCGAGGAACTCGCCAACTACCTGATCAACGAGATCCAGGACGTCTACCGTCTGCAGGGCGTGACGATCAACGACAAGCACATCGAAGTGATCGTTCGCCAGATGCTGCAGAAGGTCGAGATCATGGATACCGGTGATACAGACCTGATCAAGGGCGAAAACCTCGATCGTCCAGAGGTCGAGGAAGTCAATCGGCGGACGGAGAAGGCGGGCAAGCGCCCGGCGATCTTCCAGCCGGTTCTGCTCGGCATCACCAAGGCCTCGTTGCAGACCCGCTCGTTTATCTCCGCCGCCTCGTTCCAGGAGACGACGCGCGTGCTGACCGATGCCGCCGTCAACGGCAAGGTCGATACGCTCGAGGGCCTCAAGGAGAACGTGATCGTCGGCCGTCTGATCCCGGCCGGTACCGGTGGCATGTTGCGCTCGATCCGGCGCGTTGCCGCCAAGCGCGACGAACTGATCGCCAAGGAGCACGCCAAGGGTGAGGCACGTGCGTTGGCCGGAAATGATACCCCGGCCCGCCGCCGCCGCCGCCCCGCCGAGGAAGCCGCTGAATAAGCGGACAACTCGATTGGCAGAATAGAGAAACGAGGACCTTCATCAGGTCCTCGTTTTTTGCGTCCATCCTGTGAAACAAAAAGTGGACAGCGATGGGAATTATCTCGTCTCTCAATTTCCCGGCAGCACGTGCGCCTCGGCGAAGAAGAAGTCTTTCCAGCTTGCCGGCGCGGTTTTGAGGGTGCCGACCTTGGCCATGAAGGTCGCGAACTTTTGCATCCCGACCGGTGCAACGTCGAAGACCACGCCAGGCTCTTTCAACAGCTCGACAAGCTCCTCGGCACTGAGCTTTTCCTTGACCTGTCCGAGATAAATTTCGATCGCGCGCTTCGGTTCATTTTTGATCATTGCCATGGCTTCGGTCATGGCAGCCATTACCGCGGCGATGGTCTTTGGATTGGCATCATGGAACTTCGCCGCGGCAAAAACGATGGCGTTATTCACCGGCCCGCCAAACACGTCCATCGAACTCAGGACTTTATGAACTGCGGGATCCTTGAGCGCGATGTTTTGATAGGGCGGCAAAGAGAAATGGCTATTGATTTCGCTGATCGGCGACAGAAGCGACAGCGTTGCATCGGGGTGGCCGAGCTGGATGGTAATGCTGTCGAGTTTGCCGTGCTGGCCGGCGCCAAAGGCCTGTTCGGCTGCCATCTGTAGAATCGTTGCCTGCGACGACACCTTGATCGTCGGCACCGCGATCTTGTCCTTTTCCGTGAAATCCTTGAGCGACTTGATCGCCGGATTGCGGGTCACGAGATACATCGGCATGCCACCGCAGGCAGCTACGCCTTTCACTTGGCCTTTCGTGCGATCCCAAAGCAACAGCATGTTGGATGCGCCGCTGGTGACGAAATCGACATTGCCCGACAGCAGCGCGTCGGTCGCCGCGCCGCCGCTGTTGAACGTTACCCAGGTGGTTTTGACATCGCCGAGCCCTGCGGTCTTGGCGTGTTTCTCAATCAGATTGCCGGCCTCCATCAATATCATCGGCAGATAAAGCAGCCCGGGTTGCTTGGTGATCCGGACCTCATTGGTCTCGGCATGCGTGCCGGCCGCAGTCAAGAATAGCGCGGCAAGACTAATCAATAGACGAGTAAACATCGGCATAGGTGCTCCTGGCGACAGGGTGTTCGTGGATAGCGCTGCAGATTGGGCGGAACGTCGATCCCCGATATATGCGGGCAACTTGTCGCCTCGATCAAGCGGTGAAAGTAATCAGTCGCCGGCGACACCAGCTGCCTGCAGCGTCCAGCATCGAGTTGAATGACAACGACTTGCTGCGGTTCACGTGACCGTGCAAATTGATCGTGAACAACCGTTTCAGCCAAAGCCATTTTGCAAACCTACCTCCAACTTCCTCAAATCCAAGGCGCCGCAATGACATCCTCACCGATCCACGGCGTGACGCACACGACGCCAGTATTCGATCTGCCGGCCGGCGCTACGGACTGCCACGTCCATGTGTTCGGACCCGGCGATCGTTTTCCATGGTCGCCGACGCGCGTTTACACCCCGGGCGATGCGTCGATCGAGAGCCTCCTGGCGCATCAGAAAGCGCTCGGCCTTTCGCGTGTCGTCGTGGTCCATCCCAGCCCGTACGGAAGTGACAACGCTTGCTCGATCGATGCAATCCAACGGCTCGGCGAGCGGGCACGCGGCGTTGCGGTGATCGAGCCCGCGACCATCACCGACGCAGAACTCATCGCCCTCAACGAGGGCGGCATGCGCGGCGCCCGAGCCAACTTGCAGACTGCGGGCGTCTCCGATCCGGCCGCCTGCTGGGATACGCTCAGTCGACTGCGCGATCGCATCTCACCGATCGGTTGGCATCTGCAGACCTTCACCAACCTCGGAGTGATCGAGGCGCTGCACGCGAAGCTGGCAAAGCTGGGCGTGATGCTGGTGGTCGACCACTTTGGTGGCGCGAAGGCGGCACTCGGGGTGGACCAGCCGGGGTTTGCAGCCCTAGTTTCGTTGGTCACCCATGGCCAAGCCTATGTCAAACTGTCAGGCGCCTACCGGGTCAGCGAACGGCAGGATGCGGCCGACGTCGCCCCGCTTGCTCGGGCGTTGATCGAAGCCAATCCGGATCGCATGCTGTGGGGCTCCGATTGGCCGCATCCAGGCGGTGCCCGGCACGAGGGCAAGGCGCTCGACGCGATCGAACCGTTCCACGCAATAGATGACGGCGCGGCTTTGAACCGCCTCCACGATTGGACTGGTGGTGATGCAACTATGTTGCGCCGTATTCTCGTCGATAATCCCGCTCGTCTCTACGGCTACTGAGGTAACTCAATGCCTATATACTGAGGCCTGCAACCCTGATGCTGTCTCCTGGCAGCGTCGGGAAAATGCGCGCCGAGCTAGGCAGGAAGGGCTGGGCCAATAAAATGACCGACGAAGCACTGGCCCAGCCGCCGAAATCGCGGCTTGTCGCAATCAACCTCGACGAGAGTTCGATTGCTCGTCACAGCGCGAACATCGATCATGAACGCGAAGTCGCTATCTTCGACATCCTCGATGGCAACAGCTTTGCCCTCGTTGGGCGCGACGATGGGCCTTACACGTTGAACCTCGCCATTGCCGACGACCGGTTGGTGTTTGCTGTTGGCAGCGAATCCCAAGACGCTATAGTCACCCATTTGCTATCTTTGTCGCCGTTGCGGCGCATCATGAAAGACTACTTCATCGTTTGCGATAGTTATTACCAGGCCATCCGAACCGCGCCGCCATCTCGCATCCAATCGATCGACATGGGGCGCCGCGCATTGCATGACGAAGGAAGCCGGTTGTTGACCCAACGGCTGGAGGGCAAGATCACACTTGATCACGATACGGCGAGACGACTTTTCACTTTGATTTGCGCACTACATTGGCGAGGCTAGATACAACGTGGGCGGGGATGTGGAAGGCGCCAGTGAGCTGCCGGCCGCAGTGCTTTTCGCCTGCACGATGAATGTTGTCCGATCGCCAATGGCGGCGGCTATACTGAGCCACCTCGCCGGCCGTCGCGTTTATGCGGTATCCGCGGGCGTGAGAGCGGGTGAGCCAGACCCGTTTGTCGCTGTCGTGATGGACGAGATCGGCATCGACGTGTCGCGCCATAAGCCACAGACGTTATCGGACCTCAACGATACATCGTTCGATCTCATCGTGACGCTGTCACCTGAAGCACATCACCAAGCGTTGGAACTGACCCGAACCATGGCGGTCGACGTCGAATATTGGCCGACGTTCGATGCGTCGATCATGATCGGCACCGGTAATCGCGAGCAGGTGCTACAGACCTATCGGCAAGTGCGGGATATGCTATTCATGAAGATCAAGAAGCGCTTCCGCCTCGGAGGCGGTCCATCGGTCTAGATGGTGCCGCACGGTGGCTCGGCCGTAATCTGGCGAGCAGCAGCAAAACAAGGCGTAATTAGCAGCATATGATCCGTGTGACTGAACTGAAACTGCCGCTCGACCATGTGGCGGGCGACATCGAGGCAGCACTGCTGGCGCGATTGGGGATCACGCAGGCCGAACTGATCGGCTTCAAGTTGTTCCGACGAGGCTCGGATGCCCGCAAGCGCACCGCGATTCAATTGGTTTACGCACTCGACGTCGAGGTGCACGACGAGGCCGCAATCCTCGGCCGCTTCGCCGAAGACCACAACGTCACGACCGCGCCGGATATTACCTACAAACCGGTTGCCCATGCGCGCGGTACTGAGACCCTTCGGCCAATCGTCATCGGCGCCGGGCCTTGCGGACTGTTCGCGGCCCTCATTCTCGCCGAGGCAGGTTTCCGGCCCATCATCCTCGAGCGCGGCACGATCGTGCGGCAGCGTACTAAGGACACGTGGGGCTTGTGGCGGCATGGCGTACTCAAGCCTGAATCGAATGTGCAATTCGGCGAGGGCGGCGCCGGCACGTTTTCCGACGGCAAGCTCTACAGTCAGATCAAGGACCCGAAGTTTCAAGGCCGCAAAGTGTTGACCGAATTCGTGGCGGCCGGCGCTCCTGAAGAAATCCTCACGGCAGCCAAACCGCACATTGGAACATTCCGTCTCGTTACGATGGTCGAGAGTATGCGCGCGAAAATCGAAGCGCTGGGTGGTGAGTACCGGTTCGAAACCAAGGTGACGGGGATCGAATTGGACAAGCCCGAGGATCGCAAGTCGAAAGTGGCCGGCGTCACATTGAACTCCGGTGAAACGCTTGCCGCTTCCCACGTCGTCCTCGCTGTCGGCCACAGCGCCCGCGACACCTTCGAGATGTTGCACGAGGCCGGCGTTTACATGGAGGCAAAGCCGTTCTCGATTGGCTTTCGCATCGAGCATCCGCAGTCGCTGATCGACCGCGCCCGCTTCGGCAATGCCGCCGGCAATAAGGATCTGGGTGCCGCCGACTACAAACTCGTGCATCACGCGAGCAACGGCCGGTCGGTATACTCCTTTTGTATGTGCCCCGGTGGCACCGTGGTGGCTGCAACCTCCGAACCCGGACGCGTCGTCACCAACGGCATGAGCCAATACTCGCGCGCCGAGCGTAACGCCAATGCCGGCATCGTTGTCGGCATTACACCAGCCGATTATCCAGGCGGAATGTTGGCTGGCATCGCATTCCAGCGGCACTGGGAAGAACAAGCCTTCAAGGCAGGCGGCGGCACCTACGCAGCGCCAGGCCAACGAGTGGAGGATTTTATTGCAGGACGGCCATCAACGACGCTCGGCTCGGTGGTTCCCTCCTATAAGCCCGGCGTCACGCCGACGGATCTGTCGAGCTGTCTGCCGGATTACGCGATCGCCGCTATCCGTGAGGCATTGCCAGCATTCGAAAAGCAAATCAAAGGTTTCGGTCTTGGCGACGCAGTGTTGACCGGCGTTGAAACGCGCACCTCGGCGCCGATCCGCATTACTCGCAATGCGACGTGGCAGAGCTTGAACACCGAGGGGCTCTATCCGGCCGGCGAAGGTGCTGGCTATGCCGGAGGCATCCTATCAGCCGGCGTTGATGGAATTCGTGTTGCCGAAGCAGTCGCGCTTAGCATTATTGGCGGTGGGCCTGCTCCGGTCTATCGCGGGACAGGCGGCGCAATGGTCTACGGCTAAGCAATAAAACTGCGGTTATGGTTTGCGCCCCCCGGCGGTTATGCGAATATTCGTGACACAACGGTCCCTAGCTTGAGAAAACCAAGGCTGCCCCTTGTGCGTTGACGGTCGCAACGCCATAACGAAAGTTGAGCACGCTTCGAAATATCCGAACTAACGAACCAAGGCCATCCCGTCTGGTTTCGCATCTCGCTTTGCAGGCGGGGGAGGACGCTATGTCGACCAAGCAAGCTACCGGCCGCAGCCCGATTATTGAATCCCGCGATGACCTCGTGACGTGGATTGCAGCCGGCGAGCGACCGACCGGCAATCTGCTGATCGGCACCGAGCACGAAAAATTCGTGTTTCGCAAGAAGGGCCTCGCCCCCGTCGCCTATGACGGACGCGACGGTATTCGCGCGTTGATGGAGGGGATGATCGAACGGTTCGGCTGGGAGCCGATCATGGAAGGCCGTAATATTATTGCGCTGAAGCGGCCAGAGGGGCAGGGCACAGAAAATGTGTCGCTGGAGCCGGGCGGTCAGTTTGAACTCTCGGGTGCTCCACTGCCCACCTTGCACGAAGTTGCGGCTGAGACGGCAAAGCACCTCGAAGAAGTCAAAACCATAGGCAGTGATCTCGGCCTCGGCTTTTTGGGGGCGGGTTTTTCGCCCAATTGGACGCTCGACGAAGTCCCCCAGATGCCGAAACAGCGCTACGGGGTAATGACCAGGTACATGCCGCAGGTTGGCAAGCATGGTCTCGACATGATGTACCGGACTTGCACGATCCAGGTGAATCTGGATTTCCGGTCCGAATCCGACATGGTCAAGAAATTCCGCGTGTCACTCGCCCTGCAAGCGCTGGCGATGGCGCTGTTCGCCGCTTCGCCTTTCAAGGAGGGCAAGCCGAACGGCTTCAAGACACTGCGCTCGGAAGTGTGGCGGGATACCGATCGTAATCGTACCGGTCTTCTCCCCTTCGTGTTCGAAAACGGCATGTGTTACGACCGTTACGTGGAGTATGCACTCGGCGTACCGATGTATTTCGTTTATCGCGATGGCACCTATATTGACGTGGCCGGAGCATCCTTCCGCGACTTCATGGCTGGGAAGCTGCCGCAACTCCCCGGTGAGCGGCCAACAGTTGATGACTGGTCCGATCATCTCACCACGCTGTTTCCGGAGGTGCGCATGAAGCGGTTCCTCGAGATGCGCGGCGCTGACAGCGGCTCTCAAGCGAAGATTACCGCCTTGCCCGCATTCTGGGTTGGCCTCCTCTACGATAACAATGCCCTTGATGCCGCTTGGGACATGATCAAAGGTTGGTCGGACGACGAGCGCCAAGACTTGCGCAACGAGGTGCCCAAGCATGCCCTTCAGGGACGTTTCCGGCGGATGAAAGTGCTGGATCTCGCACGCGAGGCGATGAAGATTTCGCGACATGGATTGGAGGCGCGCCGCAAGGTCGACGTCAAAGGCCGTGACGAAACCCTGCATCTCGATTGTCTGCAGGAGATCGTCGACAGCGGCCGCACCACGGCTGACGATATGCTTCAACATTTCAACACCGGTTGGAAGGGTCGCGTCGATCCAGTTTTTGCAGACTATGCATATTAGGCGGAGCTGGGTCGCATCTCCGGGTTGGCTATCTGAGTTCAGCTCGCGTTCATCGTTGGGAGACTAGGCATCGTCGATACTGACGACGCAGCGACTTCTAAGGAGGCGACATGCAAAGAAACTCATTTGTCGCGATCGCCTGCTTGGTCGTTATGGGCGCATCGTCCGCTCTCGCCGTGCTTATTGTAGACAGCAATTCGTCCTGCGCTCTTGCGCAGGGGAATGCGTGCGCTTCGACGTGTCGCTCTGCGTACAACGACTGCCGGATTGCCACTAAGGGCAGCTCGAGCTGCGACGCCCAATACCAAGCCTGCCTGCAGAGCTGCGTGAAGCGCTGAGCTTCTTCCGTAGCCTTGACAATTCCATCCCATTGCCGCGAGCTTGAGCCAGTTTTGCTCGATGAGGCAGCTAGGCATGGCAGAACACGCGTCGACGATGGGTCGGGCTCTGGTCATTGGGCTCGAGGATGCACCGAGCTATTGGCAGCCGGTGCCGGCCAATGGTTTCATCCGCAATATTCTCAATCAGAAGGCGACGGGAGGCGAAACGAACTTCTCGCTCGGCACACAGACGGTCGCTGCACAGTGCTTCATTCGTGAGCACACGCACAGCCAAAACGAGGAAGTGATCCACGTCATCGATGGGCGCGGGATCGCGCGCATCAATGGCGTCGATCACCCCATGGAAGTTGGCACGACGGTTTATGTCGGCCGCAATCAGCGGCATCATTTCCTCAACCCCCACGATGAGCCAATGACATTCATCGTGTTGATGATGCCCGGCGGCCTCGACCAATTCTTCTCGGAGATCGGCCGCGATCGCATTCCCGGGCAACCCGCACCGGAGCCGTTCCCAAGACCCGCCAACATCGCCGAGATCGAGGCGCGGACCGTGTTCGGCTGGACCGACAATTCCTTCGATGACAAAAAGTGAGAACACGATGACAGTTTCCCGCGCGAAGTTGGCTGATGGCGCGGAGCTTGCCGTGCATGTCGATGGCAGCGGTCCCGATTTGATGCTCGTCACTGGTCTGGGTGGCACAGCGTCCTACTGGGATCCGGTCGTCGCGCCACTCGCCAAGTCATTTCGGCTGATCCGATTCGATCAACGCGGCATTGGGGCAAGTACGCGGGGCAGCGCTGTGACGACGATCGAGCAACTAGGGCTCGACAGTTTTGCAGTTCTGGATTCAGTCGGATCGATACGCGCGACGCTGCTCGGTCATTCGACTGGTGGTGTCATCTTGCAGGCGATGGCGTTGCACGATGAGAGCCGCATCGCAGGGTTGGTGCTGAGCGGCACCTGGGCCAAACCGAACCGTTACATGGCGGAGTTGTTTGGCTCGCGTGCCGAGATCTTGAAAGTCGCGCCCAGGGAATATGCCGCAATGGTCGGCTTCCTTGCCTACACCGCCGATTGGCTGAACGCCAACTGGCCGAGCTTTGATGCAATGGTTGCTGGCGCCCCCTTGACAGCCGCACAGCAGACCATTGTTGCCGAGCGGATCCGTGCAATTTTGGAGTTCGATCGCTCCAAGGACGTGCACAGCATTACCGTTCCGACGTTGGTGCAGGGCGCGGAGGACGATCTAATCGTCCCCGCATTCCTCAATCGCGAGTTGGCCGGTCTGATACCGCATGCCAAACTCCAAATGCTACCAAGCGGTGGTCACATGTATCCCATTACGCGAACTGACGCGTTCGTCACCGCTTTGACCGAGTTTGCGAAATCCTGTCAGGAGTAGGTTCATGCGTCTGAAGAGCAAGGTTGCGCTAATTACCGGTGGTGGTTCAGGGATTGGTCGGGCAACGGCGAAGCTGTTCGCGGCTGAGGGCGCGATCGTCGTCATCGTCGATAAGAATGCTGCTGCTGTTGAAGCGGTGGCGGCGGAGATCGGAGGCCGGGCTCTCGCAATTACCGGCGACGTGTCGAAGTCGGCCGATGTGCAGGCGATGATAGGGGAGACGATTTCGAAGCACGAACGCCTCGATATTTTATTCAACAATGCGGGCTATGGCATTACCGGCAGCGTGGTCGAGACCTCAGAGGAGGACTGGGATGCGCTGATGTCAGTCAACGTTAGAGGCGTTTATTTGGGCTGCAAATACTCGATCCCGCACATGATTAGGCAGGGCGGCGGCGCGATCGTCAGCACCGCGTCCACCACTTCGACAGCCGGTATCAAGGATCGGGCCGCGTACGTGACGAGCAAGGGCGCAGTCGCTGCTATGACGCGCGCGATGGCGCTCGATCACGTGCATCAGAACATCCGCATCAACTGCGTCGCGCCTGGCACGATCGAGAGCCCGTATTTCGATAAGATCCTGGCGGCATCCCCTGATCCGAAGGCAGTCCGCCATGCACTCGAGGTTCGCCAGCCGATGATGCGCCTCGGTCAACCCGAGGAGATCGCCAAAGCGGTGCTGTACCTCGCGAGTGACGATGCTTCGTTCTGCACCGGCACGACTTTGTTCGCGGATGGCGGCTGGACCGCGCGTTAAAGAGGAGCCGCGGCGAGCAATCACGAAGGCTCACGTTACTGGTGCGAAAGCCGCTCGTCTCGATATGCCCCCGACCGAAGTTGTGAGGCTTGATGGTTTCGCAGCCGCAGCCGCCGGCGAGGAAACTTTGGTTAGCCACCCGCCCTCAGCGGTTGGTGA
>JANLXZ010000354.1:0-24166 GCA_031365375.1 Hyphomicrobiaceae bacterium
AGCTGCAGCAGGCGATCCGTCTTTTGCAGTTGTCCAATATCGAACTCAGCGCGTTCGTCGAGCAGGAAGTGGAACGCAATCCTCTGCTCGAACGCGACGAGAATGGCGACCTGCCTGCGCCCCGGACGATCGATACCGAAGCAGAACCGGTGGCAGACAGCATAAGTCCGGCGGTAGGCGAATACGGCACTCTAGATTTATCAAAGCCTGATTCAGACGCATCGGGCGCACTTGATACGTCACATGAAAACCTCTACCCGGATGCTGCAAGAAGCGATCAAGCTGGCGGTTTCGAGCCCAATCTCGGAGGCTCGAATTGGTCCAATGTCAGCGGCCCTGGCGGCGGCGGTGATGACGGCTACAATCTCGAAGCCTTCGTTGCAGCAGAAGTGTCGCTCAAAGACCATCTGCAAGCACAGATGCAGGTCGCCCTGCACGATGCGGCTGATCGGATTATTGCCCAGCATCTCATCGACCTCGTAGACGAGGCCGGATACCTACATGCCGATCTGGATGACATCGCGGACAAATTGGGCTGCCCATCGTCGCGGGTCGAAGGTGTGCTGACCTCGATGCAGACGCTCGAACCGGCTGGTGTAATGGCGCGTAGCTTGGCCGAATGCCTGTCGCTCCAACTCAAAGAGCAAAACCGGTTCGATCCCCTGATCGCGCTCTTACTCGAGCATCTCGATTTGCTTGGCTCGCACAATATTTCGGCACTGAAACGCGCCGTCGGCGTCGAGATGGACGAACTTGCTGAGATGATCGCAGAGTTGAAGCAGCTCAATCCAAAGCCGGGCTTGGCGTTCGGCAGTGTCCACCTACAGCCGGTCGTACCGGACGTGTTCGTGCGGCCTGCCTCCGATGGCAGTTGGTTTGTCGAATTGAACAATGAAACGCTGCCGCGCGTACTGGTCAATCGCAGTTATTACACACGTGTATCGAAAGCCGCTCGCGATCCGCAGGACAAGGATTATCTGGTGGATTGCCTGCAGTCGGCGAACTGGCTTGCCAAGAGCCTCGATCAACGGGCGCGTACGATCCTGCGCGTCGCCGAGGAGATCGTGCGGCAGCAGGACGGTTTTTTCGCACATGGCGTCCAGCATTTGCGACCGCTAAACTTGAAGACCGTTGCTGATGCCATCAAGATGCATGAATCGACCGTCAGTCGTGTCACATCCAACAAGTACATTGCAACGCCGCGAGGCATCTTCGAGCTAAAATACTTTTTCATGTCCTCCATCGCGTCATCCAGCGAGGGAGAGTGTCACTCGTCGGAGTCCGTACGTCATCGCATCAAACAGTTGGTCGATGCGGAAACCGCTCATCGCATCCTCTCCGACGACAAACTCGTTGAGCGTCTGAAAGACGACGGTATCGATATTGCGCGGCGTACGGTCGCGAAGTACCGTGAAGCTCTTAAAATACCGTCCTCGGTCCAGCGTCGCCGGCAAAAACAGATGAACGTGCACGTAGAACGCGTCGGGTGATTTCATCGATGGTGATTTGACACCATTGTTGTAGCAGGACTAGCCTTTATGGGTGTAACATTGACCCCAACGTCAACCTCGCGGGGACACTAATGACAATCCAGGTTACCGGCCGAAACATCGATGCAGGCGAAGCCTTCCAAGTTTACGTAACTGATAAAATTTCGGACGTACTAGACAAGTACATCGGACCGGAGCTTTCGGGCCATGTTCGGGTCGAAAAGGTAAAGGTAGGTTTCCGAACCGATTGCTCGCTACGCCTGCGCACCGGCCTTCTCGTGGAAGCGCACGGCGAGGGCGTTGATGCCTACGCCAGCGCGGATGCGGCCATCGAACGGCTCGACAAGCGCGTTCGCCGCTACAAAAGGCGCCTGAAGAGCCATCACCACGATGCCAGTGACATGAATGATCGGGCGACCGGGATAAATGAGTATGTGGTGCAGGCGGAAGATGAGGAGAGCGGGAACAAGATCGCCGCTAGTCCCGTAATTGTTGCTGAAGCTGAGGGACTGTTGCAAGAAATGACCGTAAGTGAGGCGGTCATGCAGCTTGATTTGACCGATAAAGCGTTCCTTTTATTTCGAAATGCTGCCCATGGGCGGATCAGTGTCGTCCACCGTCGGCCTGATGGTAATTTCGGTTGGATTGATCCCAATGCGGAAGCTTCAGCAGGTTAGGTGCGAACGGCGGTAGTTCATGTGCAAATCTTAGGATTGGCCACGTTTCTGAACGCGTGATTAGTATATAGTCGTGGTGGCTGAGTGTGCATGCGGTCGTACAGGCGACGACGCTTCTCCTTTGGAAATTATGCACTATGGACTTTGGCGACCTCGTTACAATTGACAGTATCGTTCCCGCACTTCGGGCGAAGGATAAAAAGCAAGCGCTTCAAGATCTCAGTGGTCTTGCTGCCGCTCTGACGGGCTTGACCGAGAGAGAAGTGTTCGACGCTTTGATGCAGCGTGAACGGCTGGGCTCGACGGGATTCGGTCGCGGAATAGCTATTCCACACGTAAAATTCCGCACCCTCAAAAACATCGTTTGTGTCTTCGCCCATCTGGTGGACCCGATCGCATACGATTCTCCCGATGGAGAACCGGTCGACCTTATTTTCCTGTTGCTTGGGCCCGAGCACGCCAGCGGTGATCACCTCAAGGCTTTAGCACGCATTTCGCGTCTTGTCCGTGATCCGGCCGCGCTCGAAAGTCTGCGCGTAACGGCCGACAAAAAAGCACTTTTTGCGGTCTTGACCGAACCTGCAACTTCACACGCCGCTTGACCTGCGGCTTCTATTTCGTTGAGCTATATTTTATAAGCGAAAATCACCATCGTATAATCAATTCAAGCATATCCACCTTTTAATCAAATAATTCTTTCGAATCCGGCACAGCTGATGATACGCTCACTGCCTATATTGACTGCGCCGGGATCATTTAAATTACGGCAGGTAACAATGGATACTCAAGCACCTCAAATTAGAGCGATCTTTGCCAAACGCCTCAAGGCACTACGAATACCACGAGGATTCTCTACGGCGCGCAGTTTCGCGAACGCGTTGGAAATCGATGAAAATCGCTATACGCGCTACGAACGCGCCGAGGTTGAACCGGATCTGAGCCTGCTTGTTAAGATGTGTTCGTTGCTGGCGGTCACGCCAAATGATTTGCTCGACACTCCAACGGGTTCGCATTTGATCAACGGCTTCAGTGACGGCGCTACCGCGCCAATTTTGCAAGACTCTGGTGCGCGCAGGCAGCACAACGGACACGATAATAGCAATGCCAGCGTACTCAAGAGCGCACTTGCTTGGCGGCTAGCAGAAGAAGTTGCAAAACTCGAAAAGCTGGATGGCCTCAACCGCATAGACACCGTTGGCCGCGTATCGAAATTATTTGCTGAAATCGAAGTTGACCCATTTTCCTATGTCGCGAGCATTACCCGAGACCCGCGCATTTCGGCCATGGACAACTCTACCGCAACTCAGTTCGCCGCACTCGCCGAGGCCTTAATAGCTTCCGCAAAAGACGCGGTTTTGGGCTAGTTTCCTGAGTGGGTATGAGGAGACCTGCGCCACGGTGTAGCGCGAGTTGCCGCAACTTCATTCCGCTGTTTCCGCAAAAGCATCGTTCTGCTACACGCCTGCTGCGGGCGAAGTGACGTTCCGCCGTGGCCCCTCCTCTCCCTCGAACAATTTTGAAACTGAAACGCAATGAAATTCACGCTCTCCTGGCTCAAGGATCACCTCGACACGACCGCCTCGATTGCGGAACTGTCGGCGACCCTGACGGCAATTGGCCTTGAAGTTGAAAGTGTCGACGACCCCGCAGCGAAACTCGGCGCTTTCACCATCGCGCGCGTAGTGGACGCCAAGCAGCATCCAAACGCTGACCGGCTTCGCGTCTGTCAGGTCGAGGTCTCGCCGGGCAAGCCGACGGTGGAAGTCGTGTGCGGTGCACCTAATGCACGCACCGGTTTGATCGGCGTGTTCGCGCCGCTCGGAGCATTCATTCCGGGCACGGGCATCACGCTCGACAAACGCCCCGTTCGAGGTGTCGTCTCCAATGGCATGTTGGTTTCCGAGCGCGAGCTCGAACTTTCCGAAGCGCACGACGGCATCATCGAGCTGCCGGTTGAATTCGGCGACAAGGTCGGTCAACGCTACGTTGATGCTTTTGGCCTTAGCGATCCGGTCTTCGAGGTCAAATTGACGCCGAACCGGCCTGATTGCACCGGCGTGGGTGGCATTGCGCGCGACCTGGCAGCCGCCGGACTGGGTACGATGAAGTCCGAGGCCAAGCTCAAGGCAGTCGAAGGCTCCGCGCCGTCTCCAGTGGACATAAGACTAGAGTTTCCGGCTGAGGCTGCGAACGCGTGCTCGATGTTCGCCGGTCGTGTTGTTCGCGGCGTGACGAACGGCCCGTCCCCCGCCTGGCTGCAAACGCGCCTATTGGCCATCGGACTCCGACCGATCAGCGCGCTTGTCGATGTGACCAACTACATCTCGATCGATCGCGGACGTCCACTGCACGTCTACGATGTCGACAAGTTGAAGGGCGCAGTTCGCGCGCGGCTTGGGCGGGCTGGAGAATCGTTCAAAGCACTTGATAACAAATCCTACAACGTCGACGAGACGATGTGCGTCATCGCCGACGGCAACGGACCGCTAGGGCTCGGCGGTATAATTGGCGGCGAGCAGACCAGCTGCACCGAGACGACGACCAACGTACTGATCGAATGCGCATACTTCGATCCGTTGCGCACTGCCGCGACCGGTCGCAAAGCTGGCGTCCAAACCGATGCGCGTTATCGTTTCGAACGCGGTGTCGATCCAGCGTTTGTTCGAGGCGGCTTGGATCTCGCGACCGACATGGTCATGCAGCTATGCGGGGGCACGCCCTGCAAGGCTAGCATCGCCGGCGAAGCGCCGGTCGTCAAAACCGAAATCGCGTTCGACTTTGCGCGCATCGAAAAACTATCGGGCTTGGCGGTTTCAGACAGCGACAGCAAACGCATCCTCGCAGCACTTGGCTTCACCGTGCAGGCGGGCGCAAAGTCGGCGGTTGTGACCGCGCCTTCCTGGCGTCCAGATATTCATGGCGCTGCCGATGTCGTCGAAGAGGTCATCCGCATCATTGGCCTGGACAAAATTCCCTCGACACCGATGCCGCGCGCGCGTGGTATCACCCGTACGGTTCTCACCGAGCCGCAGCGCCGGGCCCGTCGCGCCCGCCGGCTGCTGGCAGGGCGAGGCTTCGTTGAAGCGGTGACATGGTCATTTCTGCCGCGCACGCAGGCCACACATTTCGGTGGCGGTGCCGACGCGCTCGAGCTCGATAATCCGATCTCCGTCGAATTGTCGTCGATGCGACCAAGCCTGCTGCCGGGTCTACTTTCATCAGTTCAGCGCAATCGCAATAGCGGGCACAGTGACGTCGCACTGTTCGAACTTGGCCAAGCCTATCGCGGCGACCAGCCGAAAGACCAAGTTATAATCGCCGCCGGCGTGCGCGCAGGCTCGGCGGTTCTGAGTGGCAGCGGCCGGCACTGGAGTGGCACGTCCGCCGATGCAGATTTATTTGCCGTCAAAGCCGATGTGATAGCGCTTCTCGTCAGCCTCGGCTTCGATGCGGCGAAGTCGCAAATCACGCGCGATGCACCGGCTTGGTTCCATCCCGGTCGCTCCGGCACACTGCGGCTCGGACCCAAGGTCGTCCTTGCTCACTTTGGCGAGATCCATCCCTCGACGCTGAAACTGATGGATTGCAACGCCCCGGTTTCAGCGTTCGAGCTCTTCCTCGATGCGATCCCGCCGGAGAAGCGAAAGGTCCTGGCTCGTCCAGCACTTGATGCATCGGATTTGCTGCCGGTGCGGCGCGATTTCGCATTCGTCACCGATAACCAAACACCAGCCGGCGACATCATCAAAGCGGTGGCAGGCGCAGACAAAAGTACGATCACGGACGTTGCGGTGTTCGATGTTTTCAGTGGCGGCAATCTTGCGGCTTCCAAAAAATCGATCGCGGTGGAAGTAACCTTGCAGCCGTCGGGCAAGACTTTTAACGACGCCGAGATCGAAGCGATTGCGTCTAAGATCATCGCGGCCGTGACGAAAGCGACGGGCGCTGAGATCCGCGGCTGAGCCCGCCGCGGATCCGATATGCCTCAAGCAGCCATTGGCAATGACAGCAGCGCACGTGCTTCGGCAACGGTCGCCGGACGCCGGTCGTACTCGGCGCAGAGCGCGGCGACGCGACCGACGAGCGCGGCGTTCGATGGAGCAAGCGTCGTCTTGTCCCAGCGAATGTTGTCCTCTAGGCCAGTACGGCAATGCCCACCGAGTTCCAGCGACCAACGGTTCAGCGTAATCTGATCGCGGCCAATACCAGCGCCCGTCCAAGTGGCGTCCGGCGCGATCCGCTTGAGAGTGGCGACAAAAAACTCGAACGACGCCCGGTCGACCGGCATGGCATTCTTTACCCCCATCACGAACTGCACGTGTAGCGGGCCCTTCATGAGGCCGGCTTTCTGCATCTCGACCGCTTTGAAGATCATCGATAAATCGAACGCCTCGACTTCAGGTTTAACATCGTGGGCGATCATTTCGGATGCGAGCCAGTTCACCAACTCCGGCGTGTTCTCGTAAATGCGGGTCGGGAAATTACACGAGCCTGTCGATAACGATGCCATGTCAGGCTTGAGGGAAAGCATGCCGCCGCGTTCACGGCCAGCACCCGATCGCCCACCCGTCGACAACTGCACGATCATGCCTGGGCAATGCTTGCGCAAACCCTCAAGCAATTGTCCGAAACGCTCGGGGTCCGACGTCGGCGTACCGTCATCCTTGCGCACGTGACAGTGAGCAAGCGTGGCGCCGGCCTCGAACGAGGCCTGCGTCGACTCGATCTGTTCAGCCACTGAAATCGGTACTGCCGGATTGTCGGTTTTGGTCGGCAAGGACCCGGTGATGGCGACGGTTATAATGCATGGCGCTGCCATGGCTGCACTCCCTGTTCTCAGTATCTCACATTCCGACGAATGCGGATCTCTTGCTGCGTTAAGTATTGGGCGTCCAAAGCCAATGCGATCGTTTCCTCATTTTGTTTCGCCTCAGCGCCGTGGCATTGCCGGATGCCGCATCAGCCGCGTTTGCGCTGCAAGCCGGATCGGGGCATTTGGTGCTCCATATCCTCGCGCGCCCCGGCGCCGCTCCACGATCTCGAAGAAGAAACGATTCTCGAATGTCTGCGTATAGGCCTGAAAAAATTCAGCGTCGCCCTCGCGATCATAGAGGATGTTATGCGCTTTTAGCTCGTCCAACACTGCCGGTGTAAGGTCGGTCTTGGCTTCCAGATCTTCGTAATAGTTTTCGGGAATGGGTAGCATCTTTACGCCGTTGGCTTCGAGCCGCTCGGCCGTCGCAATAATGTCGTCGGTCGCAAATGCCAAATGCTGCACGCCTGATCCAAACAACTCCGATAGGAACTTCGACGACTGCGTCCTGTTCGACTGCGAGGCGTTGAGCACGACACGAAGTGACCCATCGGCGGCCTCGATCACCTGGCTTTTCACGAGCCCGCCGGGATCCATCACGTCCTGTTCGCCAGCTTTCTTCACATCGAGCAGGGAAGTGTAAAACAAAACCCAGCTGAGCATTTCTTCATAATGCATCGATTGCGATATGTGATCGACCCGTGTAAGGCCCGCCGTTTCGGTCAGAAAATCTTCGCCGGTTTCGGCAAACTCGATGTCCCATACTCGCGCCAAATCGCTTTTTTGATCGATGAAGTAGATCAAACTGCCGCCTACGCCGCGGACCGCCGGGATATCGAGTTCGCCCGGGCCAACCGCCTGGCGAAACGGCTGATCGAGTAGCCGGCTCGCCCGATCGAGGGTCGCCGCGGCATCGTCGACCTCGAGGCCGAACGCACATACTGCCGCACCGTGCGTGATATTGAAGGCATGAGCGAACCCCTCACTCTCGCAGTTCACGACGATGTTGATCGCACCCTGACGCCAACGCGTCACGGCTTTTGACCGATGCATGCCGGCACGCACGAAGCCCAAGCCGCGCAATAAGGCCTCGAACGATGGTGCGGCTCGCTCGTCGATCGCAAATTCGATGAAGGCTGTCCCCCGACATATCGAACGAGGCGGCAGCGGCGACGTTGATTGCGTCGGGCCGATACCCTTCGCGCGCATCTGGTCGGCCAGGTAGATCAACGAGCGATGACCATCGACAGCTACATTGCGAGCAGAGCCGGCACGGAATTGATCGTTGAAGATCTCGAGCGAGATCACGTCATCGTATCCGGTGGCACCGAGGGCCATCATGAAGTCGAGCACCGGCAGCTCACCCTGCCCTGGAAAGTTACGAAAGTGGCGGCTCCATGTTAGCGGATCCATTTCGAGGAACGGCGCGTCGGCGATTTGGACCAGGAAGATCTTGTCGCGCGGTATCGATCGGATCGAGTTGAGATCAATCTTGCGGGCGAACGTATGGAAAGTGTCCAAGACGAGGCCGATCGCATTTTGGTCGGCGCGGCGCACGGCCTCCCATGCGTCGCGATGATCGCTGATGTGACGCCCCCAGGCCAGCGCCTCGAAACCCACGCGAAAGCCACGTTTACCCGCGCGCTCACCGAGTTCGTGCAGGTCGGCGGCCGCCCTTTCGATGCCACCGAGGCTGTCGGGTGAGACGTTGGAACAGACTAATAGTTGCTGGCAGCCGAGCTGCTCCATCAGGTCGAACTTGCGTTCGGCACGCGCGAACACGCGGGCCCGCTTTTCTGCCGGCATCCCCTCGAAATCGCGGAACGGCTGAAAGGCAAAGATCTCGAGGCCGAGATCGGCGACGATGCCGCGAACGTCGTTTGGCGTGCCGTTGAACGACAACAGATCGTTCTCGAAAATCTCGACGCCCTGAAAACCGGCCGTTGCAATAGCTCGCAATTTCTCGACCAGCCCACCGCTTAGCGAAACAGTCGCAATCGACGTCTTCATGCGCACTTCCTCGTCATGCATCGGCCTCGGCTGCCAGCCCGAGCACCGTGAGCAACCGGTCTCGTATGACCTTTTGGCGTGACGGCGCATCGATTTTCTTCGCCGTCAGGTCGGTCACGTAAAAGACGTCGACTGCTTTTTCGCCATAGGTCGTGATGTGCGCCGATGTGATATCGAGGCTCAAATCCGACAGCGTGCTGGTCAATTCGTACAGCAATCCAGGCCGGTCGAGCCCTGAGACTTCGATCACCGTAAAGTTGTCCGATAGCGAATTGTTGACGACGACTTGTGGGGGCACGTGGAACGCCTGTAGGCGACGTTCGGTCGGCCGACGCTTCGCCAACAACGCCGACAGTCGCGTTTCACCCATCAAAACACGGCCAATCGTCTGCCCAATTCGCTTGATCCGGCGGCCCTCGTCTTCGTCGGCCGTAAACTCGCGTTGCAAAAGGAACGTATCGAGCGCGATGCCATCGCGCGTTGTAGACACTTGTGCGCCGACGATATTTGCTCCAGCCGCAGCACAGCAACCTGCAAACAAGGCGAGCAAGCGCGCGTGGTTCGGCGCCATAATTGACAGTTCCGTGATCGAGGTGAAATGGTCCGACGTGAATGCTGTTGCCAGTTTCTCACCGGTCGCCTCGGCACGCCGCATCAATCGCGCATGCTCAGCCTGTTTGCGCGTCTCGATTTTTAACCAATAATCTGGATACTGCCGTTCGATAAACTTATCGACATCGTCGGTTGTCCAATCGGCGAGCGACGCCCGTAGAGCCCGCTGCGCTTCGGCAGAGCGCTCTTTACGGCCCGCTTGGGTGTGGCCCCCAGCAACAAGCGGTTCCGTTTCATGATAAAGCTGGCGCAACAGCTGACCCTTCCAACCGTTCCACGTGCCCGGACCAACAGCGCGAATATCGGCAACTGTCAAAAGCAATAGCAGTTTGAGGCGCTCCGGCGACTGCACGATGTCCGCGAAATCCCGGATCGTCTTCGGATCGCCCAAATCGCGACTTTGAGCAATATTGCTCATCGTCAAATGCTCGCGGATCAGCCAAGTCACGGTGTCGGCTTCGGCAGCCGTCAGGCCGAACCGCGGACAAAGCTCGTTCGCAATTCGTGCACCAACGACGGAGTGATCTTCGGTTCGCCCCTTGCCTACATCGTGCAGAAAAGCTGCCACATAAAGTGCGCGCCGGTTCTGGATCGATTTGATCACTTCGCTCGAAAGCGGCAACGTATCGGCGAGCTGACCTTCTTCGATTGAGCGCAGCTCACCGATCGTGCGCAGCAGATGCTCGTCCACCGTATAGTGATGATACATATTGAACTGCATCATCGATACGACACGGCCGAACTCGGGAATAAACCGACCTAAGATCCCTGCCTCATTCATTTGACGGAGCGCCGTTTCCGGGTCTGCCTTCGACGTTAGAAGCTGGATGAAAATACGATTGGCTTCCGGATTGTTGCGGACACTTTCATCGACCAACCGCTCGGCGTGACGAAGGCGCCGGATTGCGAAGGGATGCAGGAACGCACCCGTCTTTTCGGCCTGCGCAAAGAAGCGAATGAGATTGACAGGATCGCGCGTAAAGACATCCGGACCGGCGATGTTTAGTCTATCATTGTCAATTCGAAATTCAGTAAGTTTACGCACTTGCCGGCGTGCTCGCCAGCCGAGTCGGCTTAGCCATGCGCCTAGTCGAGGCGCCGTTTTTAGCTGCTGCATTTCCAACGATGTACACAGGATCGAGGTGAGGTCTCCCACGTCTTTGGCAATCAGAAAGTAGTGCTTCATGAACCGCTCGACGGCTTTTAAACCGCCGTGATCTTTATAGCCAAGTCGCTGCGCCATCTGCATCTGGACGTCGAAGGACAATCTTTCTTCCGGGCGGCCTGTCACAAAATGCAGGTTGCAGCGAACGGTCCATAGGAAATCCTCGCACTTGCGAAAGACCGCGATTTCTTCGGGCGTGAATATCCCAGCCGCCAGTGTCGCCTCGCCAAGTCCGTCGCCATGAATGTACGTCGCGAGCCAATGCAGCGTGTGCAGATCACGCAAGCCCCCCTTGCCGTCCTTGACATTAGGCTCGACCAGATATCGACTTTCTCCCGAACGCTGGTGACGTTGTTCGCGCTCAGCCATCTTGGCGTCGATGAAAGCACGGGCCGTACCGCTGACCACCTCGGAGCGAAACCGTTGCACAAACTCGGCGAAGATCTGCGCGTCACCTTTAATGAGCCTCGCATCCAACATCGATGTGCGGATCGTCATGTCGGATTGCGCGTACTTCAGACATTGATCGACATTTCGCGTCGCATGACCGACCTTGAAACCCAGATCCCACAGCAGGTAGAGCACCGCTTCGGCGACACTTTCCCCCCACGGCGTTTGCTTGTAAGGCAGCAGAAACAGCAAATCGATGTCCGAACCCGGCGCCAATAGGCCGCGCCCATAGCCACCGGTCGCGACGATTGCCATCCGTTCGGCGTCTGATGGGTTCTCAGCTTGGTAGACATGCTCGACGACGTAATCGAAGGCGAGGCGGATCAACTCGTCCTGGAAATGCGAAAGGCCTCTAGCGCAATGTCTGCCGCTGCCATCGGCCAACAGCTCAGCTTGCGCGGCTGAACGCGCCACCACCACCAGCCTCTTCAGCCGATCGACGACCGCTGCACGCGGCTCGCTGCAGGCAGGCGGGTTGGTATGAAGCGCGGTCAGCGCGAGACGCAACTCCGCCGGATTGAAGTAGGGAGCCGCCAGGGGAGCGGGGAGATCGATGCTTGCTACTGTCATGGACTTCTGAATGCCGCAATATTTGATCGAATGCCAGCTTTGAGGGCGATCCTTGAACAGAAGCCAGATGACCGAGTACCTGCTTATGCCGCTGGCGATTGCACTTGGATTGCAACGGTTGCATCGATCCGGCCCGAATGCATGACAATAATCCGGTCACACATCGAACGGGCCAGCTCCATTTCTCGACTGATGACGATGTATGACAGCCCGAACTCTACCCTGAGATCGTGTAGAAGATCGGGAAGCGGCACCGCGGCGGCAGTGTCGAGCGCGGATAGCCCTTCATCGAGGATCAACAGCTTCGAGCCCAACGCCAGGGCCCTCGCAATATCGACACGCTGGCGCTGGCCGTCCAGCAACTCCTTCGGATAGCGCCCGGCGAAGTCCTTTGGTTCGAGGCCGACGCGAGCCAGGATCGCCGGTACGCGCGCCTTGGCAGCTTTCCTCGACAAACCCTGCGCGCCAAGGCCAAGCGCGACCACGCCCTCGATGGTCAGTCGCGGATAAGTCGGCTGATCATTATTCTGGAATACCATCTGCACGTGGCGGCGGTAGCGCTTCGACGGCAAAGCCGCGCTGCCGACATCTAATCCGCGCCAACGGATTGTCCCGCTGTCGGGCTTGATTAGTTGCGTCACGAGACGCGCTGCCGTCGACTTGCCGCAGCCGGCCGTGCCGACAATGCCGAGTGTTTCACCTTCGTTGACCGTGAACGTCAAACCATCGACAGCGCGAACGTGGCCCGTAGTGCGCCCGAAAATCCAAGACTTGATGGGAAAATGCTTCACGAGATTTTCCACAATGAGAAGGGGTTTTGCGGGCGCCGCAATGCCCTCGTCATCCCATTCCAGGATCTCGTTTGCCGTGAGCATCGTTTACGCCTTCAAATAGTTTGCGGACCGAAGGCCAGCTTTTCCGATGTCCGGATCTCAATTTCGGGGGTGATCAAAGCTCTCCCCATGTCAGTCCTTGACCTCACGCGCCGCGCTGGTCTGCACTTCGATGTCCCGCACTTTTACGACACCCGAAACACCGGCCACCGCAATGCGTCGCCCGTTGTTTGCGAAACTGACAGCCTTCAGACTGGAATTGGGCGCGTCGGCACCGAAGATGCGGATGGCGCGAGCCTTGCGCGGTTCCCACAGCCTCAGCACTCCGTCATCTCCAACCGATGCCAGCGTTTCACCAACTGGGCCGAACGCCAATGCATTGACGCGCCCGCGATGGCCGGTCAGTGTGGTGACAAGCCGGCTCGATACCGTCGACCATATGTGAATGCTGCCGTCCAGTCCGGCCGAGGCCAACAGCCGTCCGTCCGCCGAAAAATCGACTGCCGTGATGAAATCCTTATGGCCTCGATACGTGCGCAAGAGGTTGGCGGTTTCCATATTCCAGAGTTTGATCGATTGATCGGCGCCGCCCGATGCAATGAGGGGTCCGACAGCGGAGAAGGCGATCGCCTGCACAGCGCTTTCGTGTCCTTCCAGCACATGTAGCGGCGCCGTAGGGGAGGCTGCTTCCCAAATCGCGATCGACCAATCGTGGGCGGCAGTGGCGATCCGGTCCTGGGCGCCGGCGAAGGCGACGGCCCAAACGTTCGCCTCGTTGCGTTTGAACGTCGCAACGATCTCGCCTTTGTCCAGATCCCAAAGCATCGTCGTACCATCGCTGTGACCGGTGATGGCGCGCCGTGCCAGCACCGCAAAAGCGGTAATCGGGCCATGGGGCACGAAAATCGTGTGCTGAAGGACGCCCGAGGTCGCACTCCAAAGCTTCAGCGAGCCATCGTTTCCAGCTGTGATCACCTGATCGCCAGAAAACCCGATGCCGACGGTATCGCCCGCGTTTCCCTTTAGCTCGAGCACGCCGAGCGCTGCTTGTAAGACAGCTTTCGGCGTCGGCGGCGGCGTCTCCGATATTTTTCCTCGCAATTCGATGTTCGCCAAGATGTTCACAATCTGCTCTTTTAGGGCGAGAGCGGCACTCGATGCGCCGGCCAATACCAGCAACGCTACAGCGGCCCGGCGTCCAAACGCCGATCGGTCCGCTGGCATGGCTTGCGGCGGTGGCTCTGGCATCGGAAGCGGCGGTAATGGCGGTGGAGGCGGAGGCGACAATTTCCTGGTCGTCCGCGCCACTTTCGACTTGCGCGGGATCACCGGCACTGCAGGCGTTGCCACTGGCAGCGGCTCAATTTTAATAACGGGAGGCGGCGGCGGCGTCAGACCTGCCTCGGAGGATGTACCAGGCGCTGGCGCGGTCTTTTTCTTCAGACCCTCGAAGTAATCAAGCATGCTGCCCATGCGACCCGGCGCGTCCGGAGCTGGGGGAACTTCGCTCGCTTGCGCCGGCGCAACAACAGGCGTTATGGCGACTGCCGGAGTTTTCCTCGACTTCGCGTGCCGCTTTTCCTCCTGTTCCGGCGCGAGCCAACTCTTTTTCGAAACCCTGGGCTCGAGCGCCAGCAGATCGCCGCGCCATTCGATAATCGATTTCGGGCGTCGCTCGATGTCGAGTGACATGCCGCGATCGATTGCGGCTAAGAAGCGCGGGCGGTAAGTAGCCTTCACAGCGTCTTTCGCTGGCACATACTCGTCCTTCACGATGCGCGACGGACTATCCGGCGGCCGCTTACCTGTGATGGCGTGATAAAGGGTGGCTGCAAATGCGTAAATGTCGGTCCACGGGCCTTGCTGAGAACTCTTTTCCGCATATTGCTCGTAGGGGCTGTAGCCCGGTTTTACGAGTGCACTCACCGTGCGTGAATGGCTCGCGATATCGCCACGCGCGGAGCCAAAATCAATCAGCACCGGCGACCCATCGCGGCGCAGCATGATATTGTCGGGCGCAATATCGCGATGCAGGAAATCCGCTTTGTGGATCACCTCAAGCGCATCGAGCAGCGGGCCGACGATGTTGTCGATTTCGGTTTGGCGTGGTGCCCGCCCGAGGCCTTTCAGCCATCCTTTGAGGCTTGCTCCCTCCTCGAAGTGGAGCACCATGTAGCCGGTGTTGTTGGCGCGGAAGTAGCGATACACCCGGCAGATATTGCGATGATCGAACCGTGCGAGCGTCTGCGCTTCCTCGATGAAGCGATCGAGCCCCCACTTGTAGTCGCCAGCGCAATCGCTTGAACGCGGCACGGCACCTTGATCCCTGGATCGGGCGGCAAAGTCGGAGGGGAAATATTCCTTGATGGTCACCGACCTTGCGAGTGCGATTTCGTCGGCCAAGTAGGTGATCCCAAAGCCGCCCGCGCCCAAAACTCGGCCGATTCGAAAATCGCCGACAAGCTCGGTTCCAGGAGGAAGGGCCAGCATGTCGGTCATGGCTGCGCCGCCCGCACGCCCACATAGACGCGCGACCAACCGATCGAACGCTCAACGCGCGCAGTTAAGTTTATCCTCGGCGGCCCCACGCGTGCTCCCTGTGAGCAATTCAATCCTACTTCGACCCATCACAAGTCAAATGTGGCCACAAATTGTGGCCTGGGGGAGATTTACCCCGGTCTGATCCTGCACGATTCCCCAGCCCGTTACATTGCGCTCGCGTATCAGCGTGGCATACTCGACACACGCTCTATTGCTGAGCGCTATGAGCGGGCGCCTGCAAAATGTCATTTCTCGTCCTCGACCAGCTAACCAGACGTTTTGGCGATCATGCCGCTGTCGATGCACTTTCACTAGCCGTAGAACGCGGCGAGTTTGTCTCTCTGCTCGGTCCATCCGGTTGCGGCAAAACGACGACACTGCAAATGATCGCCGGCTTCGTTGTGCCAACCTCAGGCGCGATCCGACTCGAGAACCACGATCTACATTCGGTGCATCCAAGTCAGCGCGGACTTGGCATCGTCTTCCAAAGCTATGCGCTGTTTCCGCACCTGACGGTCGCTGAGAACGTGGCCTTCGGCTTGCAAATGCGCAAAATCGCACGCGCTGAATGTCAGCTGCGCGTGACTGAAACATTGAAGCTCGTCGGCCTCGATGGATTTGCTGAGCGATACCCGCGCCGCATGTCAGGCGGGCAGCAACAGCGCGTCGCCTTGGCACGAGCGCTGGTCATTCGCCCGAGTATCTTGCTTCTCGACGAGCCACTTTCAAATCTCGACGCTAAACTGCGCGAAGAAATGCAGATCGAGCTGCGCCAAATTCAGCGGGCAAGTGGCACCACGACAATCCTCGTGACGCACGATCAGGCGGAAGCGATGGCATTGTCCGACCGTATTGTGGTGATGAACAAAGGCCGTGTGGAGCAGATCGCCGCCCCTCACGAGGCTTACGAAAACCCAGCGACGCCGTTCGTCGCCAACTTCCTCGGTAAGACCAACCTGCTCGAGGCCGATGGCCTGGGCGACACGGTTCGCATCGGTGGCAGCCGTTGGACGATCAAGCAACCGCTGACGGGTCGATTGCGCGCAACCATCCGCCCCGAGCGCATCAAATTCGCCGAACCCAATCCTAATAACATCGGCGGCATTGTGAAGACGCGAATATTCCAGGGCAATCACTGGCTCTATCAGATCGAAACGACCGCAGGATTGTTAACAGTGATCCACCCGAACAGCGGTGCTGCTCCCTTTCGCGAGACCGACACTGTGCACCTGACCTGGGGTGCGTCCGACATGGCGCTGCGCGTCGAGGCAGCCGGGAGCCACGCGCAATGACCGCCGCCGATCAGGAGACGTCCAAAATCATTGGCTACGCGCTCGTAGCACCGGCAACATTGCTATTCGTCGCAATCGTCCTCATACCGCTGGCCATGACGGCGGTGCTGTCGTTCAATGAGTGGGGGCAATACAGCGGTATTCAGTCTGTGATTACCCTCAAAAACTGGCAGGAAGTCATTACCGACGGGTACTATCTCGAGGTCTTCGCGCGCACCCTTCGCATCGCACTTTTGGTCACGCTCATCACCGCGATCCTCGGCGCACCGGAAGCCTACATTCTACATCGCATGTCCGCACCCTGGAAGGGCATCTTCCTACTCGTCATTCTCGGGCCGCTGCTAATCTCGGTGGTCGCCCGCACGCTCGGTTGGGCTTTGCTGTTTGGCGGCAACAGTGGCGTCGTCAACAAGGCGCTGATGAACCTCGGCGTGATCGCGACACCGATCCCTTTCATGTTCACGGAGCTGGGCGTTATCGTCGCGCTTTCGCACGTGTTGGTGCCGTTCATGGTGCTGTCGGTGTGGGCATCGTTGCAGCGGCTCGATCCGCAGATTGAAAATGCCGCCGTATCGCTCGGAGCGAAACAGCCGACCGTGCTCGCCCGCATCGTCCTGCCGCAAATCTTGCCGGGCCTGCTGTCCGGCGCGATCATCGTGTTCGCCCTTGCGGCCAGCGCCTTTGCGTCACCCGCGATCATCGGTGGCCGGCGCTTGAAGGTTGCAGCGACGCTCGCCTATGACGAGTTCCTCAACACACTCAATTGGCCCCTTGGCGCCGTTGTCGCCGTGCTGCTCTTGGTCGGCTTGATGGCGATCATCGTCGGCACCAACCGGCTAGTCGAGCGGCGCTATGCGGAGGTGTTCCGATGAGCCGCAACGGACCCTTGGCGCTACTCTTCCACACCGTCTTCATCACCTTCATGCTGGCCCCGATCCTGATCGTCTGCGTCGTCGCGTTCACGCCGGAGGGCTACCTGTCATTCCCGACGAATGGGCTGTCACTGCGCTGGTTCCGCGCGATCGGTGACTACCCCGAGTTTTTGCGCGCCTTCAAAACAAGCCTGTTGCTCGGCTCGATCTCGTCGCTCTTGGCACTTGGCTTCGCCGTGCCAGCCGCCCTCGGCTTGGCTCGCTATCGCTTTCGTGGGCGTGAAGCGCTGACCGCATTTTTGATGTCGCCGCTGATGATTCCCCATGTCGTGCTCGGCATCGCGTTCCTGCGGTTTTTCACCCAGATCGGTCTCGGCGGCACATTCACCGGCTTGGTTCTCGCGCATCTCGTCATCGTGCTGCCGTTTGCACTGCGCCTGACACTCGCGTCGGCCGTCGGCATGGACCAGCGCATCGAACATGCAGCAATATCGCTCGGCGCCTCCGGCGCAATCGTCTTCCAGCGTATCACGCTGCCGTTGATCCTGCCGGGCCTGATCAGCGGGTGGGCCCTGGCCTTCATCCAGTCGTTCGACGAGGTGACGATGACAGTGTTTATCGCGGCGCCCGGCACCGAGACCTTGCCGGTGCGCATGTTCCTCTACATCCAGGACAACATCGATCCGCTGGTGACGTCGGTGTCAGCATGCGTAATTGCCATTACCGTCGTCTTTCTTATTGTGCTTGATCGGGTGTTCGGACTGGAGCGATTGCTCTCCGGCCACACTCGGGATGAGTGACTTCATGGCTGCTGCGACAAAATCCGAGTACGACTGCGCCGTTGTCGGCGGCGGCCTGCTCGGCGCGTCGATCGCGTGGGGCTTGGCCAAGCTCGGCCAGCGGGTCGTGATCGTTGACGAAGGCGACACCGCGATCCGGGCGTCACGCGGCAACTTCGCCCTCATCTGGGTCCAGAGCAAAGGCCTCGGCATGCCGGAGTATGCCGCCTGGACCGTCAAATCGTCGAACGCGTGGGCGGGCTTTGCCGGGCAATTGCGCGACCAAACCGGGCTCGACGTCTGCTTCGAGCGGCCGGGTGGCTTTCACCTTGCCTTGTCGGAAGCCGAACTCGAAGCCCGCGCCAGTCAAATGAATCGGCTGCACAATCAGCCGACCGTCGTCGACACCGGCACCGTGATGCTGGAACGCACCGAAATCGCCAAGATGCTGCCGCACATCGGCCCGGACGTGGTCGGTGGCAGCTATTGTCCGATCGATGGGCACGTCAATTCACTGCGGCTCTTCCGGGCGCTGCACACCGGTCTCGCGCAGCTCGGCGCGACCTATCTGCCGAACCACGCCGTCACTGATATACGCCACGAGAACGGCGTGTATCAGCTCGTCACGGCCAATCGTGAAATTCATGCGGCCAAGGTGATCCTCGCCGCCGGTAATGCCAACATGCACCTTGCACCTCTCGTTGGACTATATGCGCCAATGCTGCCGGAGCGAGGCCAGATCATCGTCACCGAACGCGTGCAGCCGTTCCTCAAATACCCCGTCGTCACCGTGCGCCAGACCGACGAAGGCACGGTAATGATCGGCGACAGTCGCGAGGAGCGTACAACCCCCGATGGCATGACGACGCCGATCAACGCCGTGATGGCCAATCGTGCCGTTCGCATGTTCCCGATCCTTGGCAGTCTCAACGTTGTGCGCTCCTGGGCTGCCATCCGCGTCATGACGCAGGATGGCTTTCCGATTTACAATCAGTCGACCAGCCATCCCGGCGCGTTTGTGACCTGTTGCCATTCCGGCGTCACGTTAGCTGCCAACCACGCACTCACCATCGCACCTATGATCGCTGCAGGTGCGCTCGACGAGCATGCACTCGCCGCCTTCTCTGCAGGCCGTTTCACGAGGAGACCCGATGTTTCGCAGGTTGCCTGACAAAACCGCTGCCGGTGTCGTCAACTTCACCATCGACGGCGTGCGCCACGTCGGCCGGCGCGGCGATACGGTTGCCGCTGTTTTGTTATTGAGCGGCGCTCGTGCAACCCGTGTTTCTGCGGTTACAGCCGAACCGCGCGCGCCGTATTGCATGATTGGCGTTTGCTTCGAGTGCCTTGTCACCGTCGATGGCGTGGGAAACCGGCAGGGCTGTTTGATCGCGGTTGCCAACGGCATGCGCATCGAGACCCAGAAGACCCGTCGGGAGGTCGGCGCGTGACCACCGAACCTGAACTCAAATCTGACTATGATGTGGCAATTGTCGGCGCCGGACCGGCAGGACTTGCTGCCGCCGCTGTCACCGCCGGGTGTGGGCTATCGACCGTGCTGCTCGACGAGAACCCGGGCGCCGGCGGCCAAGTCTATCGCGCCATCGAGACGACACCGGTTCGCGACCCGAAGATCCTCGATCGCGATTACACCGATGGCCAAGACCTCATCCTCGATCTGAAGGACACTACTGCACAGCACGTTCGCAATGCCGTCGTTTGGAGCCTCGCACAAGATGGCGAGATCGGCGTTTCCATCGATGGCCGGGCTCACATGTTGCGCGCCAAACGCACGATCCTCGCGACGGGCGCCATGGAGCGGCCGTTCCCGATTCCAGGCTGGACACTGCCGGGCGTGATGACTGCCGGCGGTGCGCAAACATTACTCAAGGCATCGGGCATCGTCCCTGAGGGCCGCATTGTGATGGCAGGCTGCGGACCGCTGCTGTGGCTGTGCGCCTATCAACTCCTGCAAGCCGGCTGCAATGTGCAGGCGATCCTCGACACGACGGACCCGGCCGCCCAACGTTCCAGTATCCGGCACGCGGCGCGGTTCGCCACCTCACCGTACGTCACCAAAGGCGTGAAGCTGATGGCCGCAGTGCGCCGCAAGATCCGCGTCATCACCGGCGTCACCGCGCTCGCGGCTCACGGCGATGGCCAGCTTGAGACCGTCACGTACTCAGCGAAACTTGGGCCTGTTGATCGCATGACGGCCGATCACCTGCTGCTTCATCACGGCGTCATCCCAAATGTTAACCTGGCGATGAGCGTTGGCATCTCTCATACCTGGGACGACCTGCAACTGTGCTGGACCCCAAATGTCGATAGCTTCGGCACAACATCAATTTCTGGCATAGCGATCGCAGGCGACGGTGCCGGCATCGCTGGCGCTCTGGCCGCACAATGCCGTGGACGACTTGCCGGCATCGCCGCCGTTCGCGCGATCGAGTCAAACGCGACCGGTCTCCCCGATGAACTCACCGTCCGTCGCGACCTTACGCACGCGATGCGTGGACGTCGGTTCCTCGATCATCTATATCGCCCCTCCCGCGCGTTTCGAATCCCGACCGGCGACACCATCGTCTGCCGCTGCGAGGAGATCACCGCCGATCAAATCAAGGCAACCGTCGCCCTCGGCGTCGAAGGCCCGAACCAGATGAAGTCGTTCCTGCGCTGTGGCATGGGCCCGTGCCAAGGCCGATTGTGCGGCACCACCGTCACCGAGTTGATCGCCGATGTGCGTGGGGTCTCACCCCAGGATGTCGGCTACTATCGCCTGCGCCCTCCAGTGAAGCCGATCACGCTCGCCGAGCTTGCAGGGCTGCCGCAAACCGAAGACGCGACGAAGGCCGTGGTGCGGCTTTGAGTGAAGCCACCCGATCACCACTTCCCGATGTCATCGTCATCGGTGGCGGTATTCAGGGTTGCTCGACAGCGCTGCATTTGGCCAGGCGCGGCGTGAAGGTCTTGTTGATCGAGAAAGATCACGTCGGCCGTCATGCCTCGGGTGTCAACGCCGGCGGCGTGCGTCGCCTCGGCCGGCACTTTGCCGAAGTGCCCCTGTCCGTCGCCTCGATGGAAATTTGGCAATCGATAAAGGACCTCGTCGATGACGACTGCGGGTTCGAGTCCCACGGCCAAATCAAAGTCGCCGAGACCGAAGCGGAGTTGGCGACACAGCGCGCCCGCGTCGAACGAACTCGGCTTCTCGGTTTCACGCACGAGGAGCTAATCGGGCAAGCCGAGCTGCGCGATCTTGTGCCCGCCATCGCCCCCAATTGCGTCGGCGCCATCATCTGTCGCAGTGACGGCGCAGCGATGCCCTATCGCACCACACTGGCATTCAAGCGCAAGGCGGAAAGTCTCGGCGCCCGCATTCTCGAAGGCGTTCACGTCACCGCACTTAAACACATCGGCCAAGTTTGGCGCGTCGAATCCGAGGACGGCACACACGAAGCACCGATCATCGTCAACTGCGCCGGCGCCTGGGCCGATCGGATCGCGGCCCAACTCGGCGAACCAGTGCCCCTCGAAGTGATCGCGCCGATGCTGATGATCACCGCTCGCATGCCGGCGTTCGTCAAACCGGTGATTGGCGCGCAGGGGCGAACACTTTCATTCAAGCAGTACGACAACGGCACGGTGCTGATCGGCGGCGGTTATCGCGGACGACCCAACCGGGACACCAACTGGACCGACCTCGATTTCGGCAAGTTGGCCGACAACGCCAGAACGGCCGCCGCACTATTTCCGATCATGGCCGGTGCCGAGATTGTTCGCGCCTGGGCCGGCATCGAAGCCCGCATGCCGGATGATATCCCTGTGATCGGCCCCAGTTTGACGAGCGAAGGTGTGTTCCATGCATTCGGCTTTTCCGCGCACGGCTTCCAGCTCGGCCCGGCGGTTGGCCGCGTCATGGCCGAACTGATCACGACTGGCGCCACCAACGTACCCATCGACGGCTTCGGCATCGGACGTTTCGACACGGTCCGCGCTGCCTGATCTGACGCATTTTGGGACGGTCCCTGAATGGCACGAGATCTGCTCATGGTGACAGTTGGATTAATGCCGGAGCGTCGCCATGCTGTTTCACCGCCGTCATCTTGTCGCAGCCGGACTTGGCCTCGGATTGATGTCCGCTTCGGCTGGCGCCAAACCAAAAACCACCGAACGAGCTGCGACCAACACCACGGATCTGATCCCCGATAGCGACAGCGATCAGACCGACACCCTGCAGCGGCTCGTCGATGAAGCCGCCAACCGCAAACTGACACTGCAGCTCCCCGCCGGTCGCTTCCTCATTCGCAGCCTCAACCTGCGCGCCGGATCTCGCATCGCTGGAGCCGCCGGCGCAACGACCCTCGCCCATGCTGGCAACGGCAGTATGTTGCTTGCCGACCAGGCCGACAGCTTGCGCCTCGAAGGCCTGACGATCGACGGCGCCCTGTCCCCGCTCGATGCGACGCGCACTCAAGGTCTCCTGACTATTCGACGTTCGGCTGCAATTTTCATCCGCGATCTCACCGTTCGCGACAGCTTGATCAACGGCATCGTTGTCGAACGAAGCGGCGGCAGGCTGACCGGCTGCACGATCTCCAGTGTCGGCCAAGCCGGCATCTTCAGTACTGATGCGAACGGCCTCGAGATCAGCCAGAACGTCGTCACCAGCGCCGCCAACAACGGCATTCTGGTGTGGCGCTCGACGCAAGCCGAGGACGGCACCATCGTATCCGGCAACCGCATTGAGAAGATAAGCGCGGCAGCCGGCGGCACCGGGCAGAACGGAAACGGCATCAACGTCTTTCGCGCCGGCAACGTGCTTGTCACCGGCAACCGCATTGCCGATTGCGCCTATACAGCGATCCGCGGCAACTCTGCCTCCAACATCCAGATGATCGCCAACAATTGCCAGCGCCTCGGTGAAGTTGCCCTCTACGCCGAGTTCGGATTCCAAGGCGCGCTGATCGCCAATAACATCGTCGACAGCGCCGCGACCGGCGTATCGGTGACCAACTTCAACGAGGGCGGACGCTTGGCGGTCGTGCAGGGGAACCTCGTCCGCAACCTGTTCCGCCGCGAACACGAGCCCGAGGACAAACGCGGCGATGGCATTGCCGTCGAAGCCGACGCGGTCGTTACCGGCAACACGATCGAGAATGCACCGGGCTGCGGCATCATGATCGGCTGGGGAAAATACATGCGCGACGTTTCGGCGACGTCGAACCTGGTCCGTAACGCCCGTGTCGGCATCGGCGTCACTGGCGACGTCAACGCTGGTGCCGTGATGATCCAAGCCAACATGATCTCTGGCTCGAAAGACGGCGCCATCCGCGCGTTGAAGCTCGGCGTCGCCTACGGGCCGGACCTCGCACTGTCGCGACCAGAAAGTGCCCGAGTCCTCATCGAACGCAACATGGCGATTTAAGCCACTACTTTATCCAGCGCCCGTGCGAGATCACCGCTGATCCGCGTTTCGCCGACTTCGATGCCGCTAAAATTCTTAAAGCGCGCCGGCTCGCCAAGTCCGATCGTCTCTGGGATCACCCGATTGAGCAGCGCCATAATGACCGCCTCCGATGCTCGCTTGGCGCCATCGTCAATCTTGACCGAGAAACCCAAACCGAGGTGCGGGATCGCGCCACAGTAGACGCCTTCCGCACCCGTTTTCATAAATACGCGACCCGGTACTTTGCCCATCACGACCGTGTCGAGACGACCCGGCCCCGCGACCATATCGGGGGCAGACCATGCGGCTTTCGTGATGCTTTCAGAGGCGGCGCGATGCGCTTTGCCCGGCCCCTCGGCCGTGATGAAAGCCGCAAATGCCCGCGCCAGGCTCGCAGTTGGGATCGCCCAGTTTGGTGCCGAGCATCCATCGATGCCGCGAACATTTGCGCCAAGCTCTTCGCCGGTGTACTCGCGGAGAACCTTAACGATGCGTTGCTGTACCGGATGATCGGGCCGCCAGTACCCGGCCGGATCCTCCTTTTTGTGAACCGCGCAGGCGCACATCCCGGAATGCTTGCCGGAGCAATTGTTGTGCAGAGCCGACGGCTTCG
>JANLXZ010000395.1:0-11036 GCA_031365375.1 Hyphomicrobiaceae bacterium
AGCCCGGCGGCCGGCTCGTCGAGGCACAGGAGAGCGGGGTCGATGCACATGGCGCGTGCGATTTCGAGTCGCCGTTGGGCACCATAGGGCAGGTCACCCGCCGGGTCATCGGCGCGCTCCGTCAGCCCGATGCGATCGAGCCAGTATTTTGCGCGTTCGATGGCCTCGGCTTCCGCCTCGCGGTAATGCTTGGTCCCGAGCAGCCCGGCGATGGTCCAGCCGGATGCATCCATCAGGGCGTTGTGCTGGGCGACGATCAGGTTTTCAAACACCGTCATGCCCGAAAACAGGCGAATGTTCTGGAACGTGCGGGCAACGCGGGCTTTGGCTGCGATTTCGAAGTCGGGCATGCGTTCGAGCAGAAACATCGTGCTGCCACTCGGGTTGTGCCGGAACCGATTGCCGGTGTTGGTCACCGTCCGTATCTCTTCGTCCGACGCGTCACCGATCCGCAGCGACATGCGCCCGCTGGTCGGCTTGTAGAAGCCGGTGATGCAGTTGAACACGGTTGTCTTGCCGGCCCCGTTGGGCCCGATTAGGGCAGTGATCTCGCCACGCCGGACTTCGAAGCTTAGGTCGTTGACCGCGATCAATCCGCCGAAACGCATGGTCATACGCTCGACCACAAGCAGCGGTCCGGTTTGTGCTGCAAGCGTCGCTGCCATGGCGGAGACAGTGGGTGCGCGCATCAGCCTTGACCCTCTTTTACGAGGGTACCGGAAATGGCTCTGCGTTCCTTCAGCACGATCGACGGCTCACGCGTCGAGATCAGGCCGCGTGGTTTCCAAATCATCAGCACCACCATGGCGAGGCCGAACAGCAGCATGCGATATTGCGTCGGGTCGAAATCCTGTCCGAACAATTGCTTCAGGAAATCAAGCTCGCGCAAGATCTCGGTGCCGCCGACCATAGCGACCGCGGCGATCGCCACTCCGATTTGACTTCCCATGCCACCCAGAACGACGATCGCCAGAATGACCGCGCTCTCCATGAAGGTGAAGCTCTCAGGGCTGATGAAGCCTTGCCGCGCCGCAAAGAACGAGCCCGCAATCCCACCGAAACCGGCGCCGATCGCGAACGCGGTGAGCTTCGTATTGGTGGTGTTGATGCCGAGTGACCGGCAGGCGATCTCGTCCTCGCGTAACGCTTCCCATGCGCGTCCGACCGGAAGCCGTCGCAACCGCACCGTGACCCAGTTCGTCAAAAGTGCGAGCGCGAGGATCACGTAGAACAGAAAGATCGTGCGATGAAGCGGTGTAAACTCGATGCCGAACGTCGCCGCAAACCCGCTGTCGGAGGCGTTGAACGGCAGTCCGAAGAAAGATGGCCTGGGAATGGTCGAGATGCCGGCGTAACCCTTGGTCACGTCAACCCAGTTGATCAACACCAAGCGGATGATCTCGCCGAACGCGAGGGTGACGATGGCGAGGTAATCGCCGCGCAGTCGTAGAACCGGAAAGCCGAGTAGGATGCCCCAAAACGCTGCGAGCAAACCTGCCAGCGGCATGCAGATCCAAAATGCCCAGGGACCGAGAAGGGGGAACGTATTGGGGATCACCTCGGTCGCCAGAAGCGCGTAGGCGTAGGCGCCAACCGCGTAAAAGGCGACGTAGCCGAGATCGAGCAATCCAGCGAGACCGACGACGATGTTCAAGCCCCAGCCGAGCATGATGTAGATCAGGATTTGGATGCCGAAGTTATCGATCCACTTGATCGAGCCTGCCCGGCCGACGAGCGCCAATGCCAGGAAAGGATAGACCGCGAGAAGGACGGCGCCGCCACGCGCGATCGTCGTGCCGGAGACGTAGTTTCCGGCCGCCGACAGATTGGGCGGTGCCACCGCCAATACGCGCGCAAACTTGTCGAAGAAAAAGGCGAGCGCAGGGACGATAAGCGCGCCGGCCAAGGTTTTGAACAAGAACAGCGCGATTGGCGAATCCGCCGTGACGACGCCCGCCGTGGTCAAACCGAAGCGGTCATCGCCGACAAGAAATACGGCGGCAAGTGACGTCACGGTATACAGCAGTCCGGGGAGCCAACGGCGATCGCCCTTGAACAGCGGAACGAAGCTCAAGGCGAACACCGCCAGCACAGCGACCACCACGTAGTTCCAGCGCGGGATGAGGATCAACTGGTTCGACATGTTCTGATCGGTACGCAGCGCCAAGATCGGCACCGCGAGGCCGAATGTCAGGACCGCTGCCCATAGTCCGGAAATGAAAGTCTTGCCGAAAGTAACGGTGGTCGCGTTGTCACTTGCAGCGCTCAAGTCGGATTTTGGTTTTGGCGCCATCTTAGACCTTCTCGACTTCGGGGCGGCCGAGTATGCCCGACGGCAGGAAAATCAGCGTAATGGCGAGGATCGAGAAGGCCGCAACGTCTTTGTAGTCGATCGAGAAATAGGCGGACCACAACGCCTCGATCAGGCCGATAATCAGTCCACCAAGCACTGCCCCTGGCAGGGAGCCGATGCCGCCGAGTACCGCCGCTGTGAACGCCTTGACGCCTGGCACGAAACCATCGGCGAAGTTAACGACGCCGTACTGGATCATGTACATCACGCCGGCGACAGCTGCGAGCGCCGCTCCCATGATGAACGTGATGGCAATGGTGCGGTCGACATTGATGCCGAGCAGCGCCGCCATTTTGCTATCTTGCTCACACGCGCGCTGGGCGCGGCCAAGCGGCGTCCGTTGGACGATGTACCAGAATGCCGTCAGCAGAACGAATGTGACCAGCATGATGACGATCTGTTTTGCCGAAATGTTCAGTCCGCTGGTACGCTCAATCCAACATGGCTTGGACACCGTCGAGACACCGACGAGGCAGCCGTCGATCAAGGGTGGAAGCGGCTTGTTGCGCGGACCTTGTACCACCTGGACAAAATTCATCAGGAAGATCGACATGCCGATCGCCGAGATCAACGGCGCCAGTCTGAACGAGCCGCGCAGGGGGCGATAGGCGAGCCGCTCGATGGCCCAGCTCCACAGCGATGTCAGCAGCATCGAGACTACCAGCATCAATATGATGGTGAGGACAATCGAGCCCCAGCCGAGCACTTGGCTCACGATCAAAAAGACGATCAGCGCGATGAATGTCGACAGCATGAAGACGTCGCCATGCGCGAAATTGACCATGCCGATAATACCGAACACCATCGTGTAGCCGATGGCGATCAATCCATAGATCGAACCGAGCGTAATACCGTTCATCACCTGCTGGAGAAAATATTCCATGCCGTTGTGCCACCCTCGCTGCCGCCATCGCCCTGCGTTCGAGCTTCCGCCGCGGACGTATTTTCGATTAGGCTAGCAGACCTTCAGCGTTTGCAACTAGTGCATTATGACGGCAACGTTACGACGCGGTCGAGCGCGGCGGCAGCGCAACTACTCCCCGATCACTGGCGATGGCTGTGGGGCATTTGGTCGACACCACAGAGCCCCGATGGTTTTAGCCACAACACGAAGATCAGCACGAGGAACAACGCCGGATCGCGATACTCGATGGCAAAAAAGCTGCTCCAAAGTGTTTCCGTGAACCCGACCAGGATTGCGCCAGCCAGGGCGCCGTTGATCGAGCCGATGCCGCCGACGATGGCAGCGATCAAGGCCTTCAGCCCGATCACGAGTCCACCAGAATAGCCGACGCCACCATAGTAAAGCGTCGTCAACACACCGCCGAGACCCGACAGCAGTGCTGCTAGAACCATCGTCCGAACCAGCATCAGGCGGGGATCGACGCCGAACATCGCTGCCGCGACTGCGTCATCGGCCGACGCCCGCCACTGCAGGCCGAAGCGGAATCGGCGCATGGCAATCACGACGGACACCGCCGCCACGGCCGCCACGACCGCGACCACGAGTGCCATCGGCGTCACCGTCACTGTGAACCCATCAGCCCGTGCGATGCCGACCGGTCTGTTCAACAACGGCGAGATCCAGCGGTTACCTGCCCCTTGCGTCAGTCGCATCGCCTCCTGCCAGAAGATCGAGACGCCAATAGTCGCAATCAGAATGTGTTGCCCCGGTGCCTGCGCAAGCCGGCCGATGACAAGCTTGCCAAGCGCGCGCCCGTGCATGCCGGCCGTGAATAGTCCAGTGACAACCGCGATCAGTACCGCCGTCCGGATTGCTGTATCGCCGATCATCGAGAACCCCAGGAAGGCACCGTAGCCGGCCAGCGACGACAGATCGCCGAATGCCAAATTGATGCGTCCGACAAGTCCGTAGATAAGTGAGTATGCTGTCGCCAGCAGCGCGTAAATCGCAATTACGGGAAGGCTTCCAAGGGCATGTTGCAGTCCGATCGCGATAGATCGGGATACGGTCGGCGCGGCACTGAGTATCAAAACCGGCATGGGATCGGATTGTGCTGCAAGACCGCTATCGATCCAGAACCGCTGCAGTGCGTGCAGCCGCAGCGGTCCGAGCGTGCCATCGTCGGTAATGACAGACGTGAGGATCGGTGCGGCCCGCCCCGAGATTGGCGCGAATTTGCAAGTCAACGTCCGTTGTCGGGCGGGTGCCGCTTGGTCCATCGCCCGGTCATTGGTGCTCGGCAACGCGCGGTAGATGATGCGTGAGGCGGAACCCTCGGACGCGGCCATGCGCAAATCTTCCACTCGTTGGATTTCGACGCGGTTCGTTCCGGGCTCGATCGCCGGCAGCAGCGATCGGCACAACCGCCGTTGATCGGAATCGATGAAATCGGCACAGCCGCCGAGCAGGGTCGCGATGCTACCAATCAGCACCAGCCCGATCCCGCGCATGCTACCCCTGCGCCTTCTGACCATAGCTTTTGAACTTTTCCAGCACGCGCGCCATTTCAGCAGCATCCAGAATGTGCGGGGGGCCCAACGTCAGGACTTTGTAGAACTGCTCCGATAATATCTCGACAGTGGTCGCCAATTCGAGTGCGGACGTCAAAGTTTCGCCGATTGCAATTTGCCCGTGGTTAGCCATCAAGCACGCATCACGATCGAGCAATCCTTGGACCACGTTTTCGGATAACGCTTCGGTCCCAAACGTCGCGTACGGCACACACGGGATGTCGGCGCCGCCAGCCGCCGCCACCATATAATGGAACGCCGGGATCGTCATCTGGGCGCAAGCAAGCACCGTCGCATTGAGCGAATGGGTGTGCACGATGGCGTGACGATCGGCCCGCGCGCTGTAAGCTGCGAGATGAAACCTCCACTCGCTGGATGGTTTGCGCAGCGCCTTGGGTGTCGAGCCGTCGCCGTCGACGAACACGATGTCCTTTGGCACAAGCGCATCATAAGCCATGCCCGATGGCGTGATCAGCAGCCCTGCGCGCCAGCGTCGGGACACGTTACCGGATCGGCCAGGTGACAATCCAAGCCGGCTCATCTCCCGCGCCGCAGATATCACCGAGGCGCGTGCAGCGGCCTCGGTATCGTTAGTCGCCGGCAATGATTTCGTGCTCATCTGAGGTCGCTCTTGAACGTCGGCCTTGGGCGTGGGAAGCGCTTAGCATCAACTCGAGCAACTCACGAAGGCAAATCAATCGTGCAACTGCCCATACCTCTGACCATTCTGACCGGGTTTCTCGGCAGTGGTAAGACAACCTTGCTCAAAGCGGTTCTTGGCTCTCCAGCGATGGCGGGCACCGCCGTTATCGTCAACGAGTTTGGCGAAGTCGGGCTCGACGACGCTCTCATCCGCTCGACCGGCGGACAAGCCGGCGACAGCACCGTGCTGTTACCGTCGGGGTGCGTGTGCTGCGAAGTGCAGGGCGATCTCATCGAAGCGTTGCTGAAGCTGCATGAGGACGTGTTGGCGGGACGGATCCCCGAAATCAACCGTGTGGTGCTCGAGACCACAGGGCTCGCCGATCCGGGTCCAATCGCGCGGGCATTGGTCAGCGATCGCGATCTGTTCCGCGTATACCGGCTCGATGGCATCGTCACGACGGTCGATGCCGAGCACATCCGCGCGCAGTTGGCGGAAAATTCCGAGGCCGCCCGGCAAATCGCGCTGGCCGATCGTGTCGTGCTGACCAAGACCGATCGAGTGACCACCGCAATCGCCGACGATGCGGCATGGTTGATCGGCGAATTGAACGCGGCTGCACCGGTCACACGTGTGGTGAAGGGGGCCGTTGATCCGGCGCTGTTGTTCGGTATCGGCGCTACCGAAATCGCCGCCACCGGTATCAACGCCGAGGCATGGTTGGCGGCAGATCGATATACGTCGGCGGCGTCCCACGATCACGCGCATGACCACGATTGCGCGGCGCACGGCTGCAATCACGCACACAATTCACATGACCATATGCCGGCGCTTGATCCCGCCAACGCCGTGCACCTGCACGGCATCAATTCGTTTTGCCTGACGTTCGAAACGCCGCTCGATGGCCGCAAACTCGAGGGCGTCATGGAGGCGGTGCGTTTGGTTTACGGTGCAAAAATCCTACGTATGAAGGGCATCATCGCGATTGAAGGTGAGGCATTGCCATTCGTAATCCACGGCGTTGCGCAGACGTTCTACCCGACCGAAACGTTGCCTGAATGGCCAAGCGACGACCATCGCTCGCGGATTGTTTTCATCACACGGCATCTCGATGAGAAATCGGTTCGCTCAGCGTTCGGTCCATTGTTTTAGCTGTCGCAGGCGACACCGTTGTTTTAGCTGTCGCAGGCGACATCGCTACGCGGAGCCGGCCGCCTGCGACAGTCGCAACCCATCAAACGACCACCACATCCAGATCGCCGACGCCGTCGACGTGCCCCTTGAGGTGGTCGCCTTTTTTCACTGCGCCCACACCAGCGGGCGTCCCAGTGAGGATCAAATCACCAGCTTTCAGTTCCCACAATCCCGACAGATATTCGATCTGCGACGGGATATCCCAAATCAGCTGCGCGAGGTCGCCGGTCTGCTTGCGTACGCCATTTAAGTCGAGCCAGATTGCGCCCTTGGTCGGGTGGCCGATCTTCGACGCCGGCTGAATCGCGGTGCAGGGCGCCGAATCATCGAACGCCTTGCCGATTTCCCACGGGCGGCCAGCTTTCTTGGCTTCGCCCTGCAGATCGCGGCGCGTCATGTCGAGCGCGATCGCGTAGCCAAACACGTGGCCCAATGCGTCGGCGGCTTTGATGTTCTTGCCGCCGGATTGCAAAGCCACGACCAGCTCGATTTCCCAGTGCACATCCTTTGAGCCGGCGGGGTAGGGGAACTTGCCATCGGTCCGAAGTGCATCAGGCGTCTTCATGAAGAAGAATGGGGCTTCCTTGTCGGGATCGTGGCCCATCTCGCGGGTGTGCTCGGCGTAGTTGCGCCCGACGCAATAAAGACGGCGGACGGGGAAAAGGGCTGACGAACCAGCGACGGGGAGTGCTGCCTGCGGCGGGGGATCGATTACATAGGTCGTCATTGAGCACTCCTTGCAAGCGCTAAGGTTTCGGCGATTTCTTGGCGAGGACCGCGATTACGCGACCTTTTTCATCAGGTTGCGGTTGATGATGGTCTCGGCGATCTGGATCGTATTGAGGGCCGCACCCTTGCGCAGATTGTCGGAGACGACCCACAGTACAAGGCCGTTCTCGACCGTCGCGTCGGCGCGGATGCGGCTGATGTAGGTTGCATCTTCGCCGGCGCACTCTTGCGGCGTCATGTAACCGCCGTCCTCTTTCTTATCGATGACGAGGCAGCCTGGCGCCTCGCGCAGGATCGAGCGGGCGAACTCGGCCGAGATCGGCTTTTCGAACTCGACGTTGATCGATTCCGAATGCCCGACGAATACCGGCACGCGCACGCAAGTTGCCACCACCTTGATCTTCGGATCGAGGATCTTCTTCGTCTCCGCCATCATCTTCCACTCTTCTTTGGTGAAGCCGTCTTCCATGAAGGTGTCGATGTGGGGGATGACGTTGAAGGCAATTTCCTTTGGGAATTTCTTTGCCGACACTTCCTGGCCCGGCACGTATTTGCCCTTGGTTTGAGACCACAGCTCGTCCATCGCGGCCTTTCCCGCGCCGGACACCGACTGATAGGTGGAAACCACGATCCTGGTGATCGTCGCTTCGTCATGCAGCGGTTTGAGGGCGACAACCATCTGCGCCGTCGAACAGTTCGGATTGGCGATGATGTTCTTGCGCTTGGCCTTCTTCATGTAGGCGTCGAGTACGTGCGCGTTGACCTCCGGCACGACGAGGGGAACGTCCATGTCGTAGCGCCAGGCCGACGAGTTATCGATCACCAATGCGCCAGTCGCGCCGATCTTGGGGGCCCACTCCTTGGACACGGCGCCGCCGGCCGACATGATAACGAAGTCCATTTTCGAGAAGTCAAAATTCTCGATATCTTCGCATTTCAAGGTCCGGTCGCCGAATGAAACCTGCTTGCCGACCGAGCGGCGCGAGGCGATGGCGTGCACTTCGCTGGCGGGGAATTTCCGCTCATCCAGGATCGACAGCATTTCGTGCCCCACGTTGCCCGTAGCGCCGACGATTGCGACCTTGTAGCTCATGATAAGTTCTCCGATTGGCTGCGCGCCAAGATGCGCCGCGTGCCCGGGTGCGTCATAGCTGATTTTACGAGGGAATCAATGAGGCGATCGGAAGTTTCACCGCGCGGCCAGGCTTGCCGCCGCGCGGGATCGTCAGCCGCTAGTTGCGACTCCGTGGCTCATCGGGCGCGATGCCGTTATCGGCCATCGTCGCGGTCGAAAAGGCCCGGCGGGCTCATTGAAGCCTGATTTACGCGCACGAATTGCTGCGGGCCGGCGTTTTCCATCATCGTCGTTGTGCCCCAAGTGGCAATGAAAACGGAAAAGCCCATCAGAACTACAAGTAGCACAACGACGTCGCTGAGTATTTGCGGTTTCTTTAGTTGATGTTCCCGCCAGACATGATCGTCGGCTGTATCGGTGGCAGAATTAGTGTCGGAATTCTCTTCGGTAAAATGCGATTTCATCACAGACCCCTCCGGTCGTTTGGTTGGACTGTCGAGACAAATTATATGCGACGGATATGAGCTGGCTCGTAATTGGCAGTGCTTAATCTGCGGTGACGAGGCTTGCAGCCCGCTCTTTTTTATCCGCACGTGTCATAGTAGCTCAAGGTTGGACAAGCGTCACATCACAATTCGCGTGTTTCACGAGGTCGTGAGCCTGACGACGAGCAACGAGCCGAAACTCAGTTTCGCGCCATGCGCAAGCTCAAATATGAATTGATCATCTTGAGCATTTCCGTGCGCACCGTGGCTGACCGGTTGACGTACTCGACAACAGGCCAGGCAAGATAACCGCTGACACCGGTGACGTTAGCCATGCCGGGGGTGGCGTCGATTGCGATCGACTCTTTAATGATGATGCGAGGCGAGAACGTCGCCGAGATTGCGATCGAATTTTCTTTCGTGGTGAGATCGCACGTAACGGGTTGGGGCGGCGCTTCGAAAGTGTAGTCGGCCTCGGTCAGCATGTGTGCGAGTAGCCCCCGGGAGATGCGAACCGAAACAGTGCACTGAGCGTCATTGAGCATATCTCGGGTCAAGCGGCGCATCTCCTCACGCTCTTTTTCGGCGAGCCAGACTGGATATTCGCAAACGAGTTCGGACCCTAGGCCGCGGGCGAGCTCCCAGAAGCAGTTGTTCTTCGATTCCGGCCGATTGGCACTGGTGCGGGCGGGGCTTCCAGCGTTGCTGATACCAGCTGTCGCACAGCCGAGCGCAAGGATTATAAGCATGCACGTGTGCTTCGGGACATTCATGAGCTGCGGCCTGAACAGGAGGATAGCTGAGCGTGCCGCAGTAAAATCCTCGATTTGCGGATTTTTCGGGGAGAAATCGTGGCTCGACTTGCTTGATGCTTTAAATCGCTTCGTATAGCAGTTGATCGGACTTTCACGCCGAGGACGAGGAAACACGATGAGCGAGCATCACGCCGGTGGTCATCCGGAAATGGATTACGTAGAGCACGAGCGCACATACGCGGGATTTTTGACCGGCACCAAGGTGCTGGTGGGCTTAGTCATATTGATTCTTGTTGGCATGTTTATCTTCCTCGTATGATCACATCATTCTGGTATCATCACGATCGTGTGTGACCCCCAGTTCACCATTTTTTGCCATCCAAACGACCTTCCACGCAACATGTCGCCTTCAGTTTGGGCGGGCATGTAAATCGGACACAGACCCATGGTCACAATTGCCGCCACAGCCGAAGATGCTGGTGAATCCCGCGTCGCGCTATCGCCTGAAACAGCGAAAAAACTCGTGGCGCTCGGTTGCACCGTCAGAGTGCAGTCGGGCGCGGGGACAAAGTCGCGGTTCGCGGATGCGCTTTATCAGGCAGCGGGAGCGACGGTTGCCGCGACGGCGGCCGAGGCCACCAGTGGTGCGGACATACTGCTGAAAGTTCGCCGCCCCTCGGCGGATGAAGTAAAAACTTTGAAGCCCGGGGCGATCGTCGCGGCCATCCTATCGCCGTTCGATGACCGCGAAGGTCTCGATGCGCTCGCGGCAACGGGTGTCAGTCTGTTCTCAATGGAGTTCATGCCGCGCATCACCCGTGCACAGTCGATGGACGTTCTGTCGAGCCAGGCCAATCTCGCCGGCTACAAGGCGGTCGTCGACGCTGCCTCACTGTTCGAGCAGGCCATGCCGATGATGATGACCGCTGCCGGAACGGTGCCGGCGGCACGTGTCTTCATCATGGGCGTCGGCGTTGCCGGGTTGCAGGCCATCGCCACGGCACGTCGGCTCGGCGCCATCGTCACCGCGACGGACGTGCGTCCGGCGACCAGGGAGCAGGTAGCGTCGCTCGGCGCCAAATTCATCGCTGTCGAGGACGACGAGTTCAAGCAGGCTCAGACGACTGCCGGCTACGCCAAGCCGATGTCGGAGGCCTATCAGGCGAAACAGTCGGAACTCGTCGCCAATCACATCAAGACCCAGGACATCGTCATTACGACGGCGTTGATCCCGGGGCGGCCGGCGCCGCGGTTGATCACGACGGCCATGGTTCAGGTCATGAAACCAGGCGCCGTCATCGTCGACCTGGCAGCTGAACGCGGCGGC
>JANLXZ010000398.1:0-3630 GCA_031365375.1 Hyphomicrobiaceae bacterium
GCGCACCGCCCGCCGCGTTCAGTGCCGCCCGGATCTGGCGTACGTAACCGCCGAACACCTCGGTATTGACAACATCAAGCGGGCGCGGACGCGGTAGATCGATCGTTAATTCCGCGCCGATCTTACCCGGCCGCGGCGTCATCACCAGCACGCGATCGGCGAGAAAAACGGCTTCGGCAATCGAATGGGTTATGAAAACGATCGTCTTTCGCCGCTCCATCCAAATCCGCTGTAACTCGATGTGCATCGTTTCGCGCGTCATGGCATCGAGTGCGCCAAACGGCTCGTCCATCAAAAGCAACGCTGGATCGTGGATCAGCGCGCGCACGAGCGATACCCGTTGCTGCATGCCACCCGACAACTCGCGCGGATAGCGGCTTTCGAAGCCTTCGAGGCCGACAAGTTTCAACAATTCGAGCGCCTTCACTCGCATCGCTTTGCGGTCGAGACCCTGCACGTCGACCGGCAACTCGGCATTAGCCAGAACAGTCCGCCAGGGAAACAGTACCGGCGACTGGAACACGACGCCGATATCGCGACGCGGCCCCTCGATCGGGCTGCCGGCAAGAGCCGCTTGCCCGCCGGTCGGCGGCATCAAGCCGGCAAGAATGCGTAGCAACGTAGATTTTCCGCAGCCCGACGGGCCGACGATCGATACGAACTCGCCATCGCCCACGGTAAAATCGATGTCGGCCAACGCCACGACGCCGTCGGACTCGCCGCCATACCGCATCCACAAATGTTGCACACGAATTTGATCGGCTCGCTGCAGTTCGCGTTTACTTTCACGGTCTGCTTCAATCCCGCCTTCGATCGTCGTTGCGTGCACACACAGCCTCCCGTTTCGGCCCCGCGTCGAGGACGGCGATTATTTTTTGCGCAACTTGAACTGGGGACCGCATGGGGTCAAGCGGGACCCTGGACATCCAGGCGACGCGGACGCACATATCGGCTACACTTAGCGTTTCCAGCCAAATCGCAAGAAACGAGGCACCCGATGATGGCACCGACGGACAAGATCAAGAAAAGCGACGCCGATTGGCAGGCCCAGTTATCGCCCGAGGCTTACCGCGTGGCCCGCAAGCATGGCACGGAGCGTGCCTTCACCTCGCCGCTCAATGACGAGAAACGGGATGGCACCTTTACTTGCATCTGCTGCGGCGAGCCATTGTTTGCGGCCGCCGACAAGTTCGAAAGCGGCACCGGTTGGCCAAGCTACACCAAAGCTTTAAGCAAGGATGCAGTCGAAGAACAGTCGGATAATTCGTTCTTCATGCGCCGCACCGAGGTGCATTGCGCACGCTGCGATGCTCATCTTGGCCATGTGTTTCCCGATGGCCCCAAGCCAACCGGCTTGCGCTACTGCATCAATGGCGTCTCGCTCGATTTCGAGCCCAGAAAAGCCTAATGTAGCGGCTTGCCGTCCAGTCTAAATAGGAGCTTCCATGCCGACTTCGAAGTCAGAACGGGCAACCGCGCGTCCGCGCGCCACCAAGATACCGGTTACGTCCACACATCACGGCGTGACGTTGACTGACGACTACGCTTGGCTGCGCGACGCCAATTGGCAAGACGTAATGCGTGATCCCCAATTGCTCGATCCGGAAATCCGCGCCTATCTCGAGGCCGAAAACGCGTACATGCAAGAAGCGATGGCCGATACCAACGCGCTGCAGGTGAAGCTCTTCGACGAAATGAAGGCGCGCATTAAAGAGGACGACAGTTCGGTGCCCGCGCCCGACGGGCCCTGGGACTACTATTCGACGACGATCACCGGCGGTCAGTACGCCCGCATCTGCCGGCGCCCGCGTGGTGGTGGATCCGAGACCATCCTGCTCGACGGCAACACCGAGGCCGAAGGCAAGCCCTATTGGTCACTTGGTTCGATTTCGCACAGCGCCGACCATAAGCTGCTCGCCTATGGGGTCGACGACAAAGGCTCGGAACTCTATACAATCCGGGTGCGTGATATGGCGACCGGGGACGATCTCGCCGACGAGATCTCAGACACCCGCGGCGCCGTTGTCTGGGCCCGCGACAACGCTACCATGTTTTATGTGCGTCTCGACGAGAACCATCGCCCGATGTCGGTCTACCGGCATCGCATCGGCACGCCGGCGGCCGATGACGTGCTTGTTTTCGAGGAGCCAGACGTCGGCTTTTATGTCGGCGTCGGGCTGACACAGTCGGGTCGATACATTATTATCGACGTGCACGATCATCAGACCAACGAATGTCGGTTGATCGATGCCGAGGATCCGACCCAAGCGCCTCGACTGATCGAGGCTCGAATACCGGGTCATGAATACAGCGTCGATCATGCGGTTCTGCCGGGCCTCGGCGACCGGCTGATCGTAACCACAAACTCGCACGGGGCGGAAGATTTTCGCATTTGCACGGCGCCCATCGACGCTCCCGGCCAGGAAAATTGGATTGAAATCGTACCGCATAAGCCGGGTCGGCTGATCATGGATACGGTCGCCCTGAAGGGTCATATGATCAGGCTTGAGCGCGAAGAAAGTTTGCCGCGCATCGTCATTCACCGTTTCGCCGATGGCGGCGAGCACGCGATCGCTTTCGACGAAGAAGCTTTCAGCCTCGGCATGTCGGCTGGTTACGAGTTCGATACGACGGCCATCCGCTTTACTTATTCGTCGATGACGACGCCAACCCAGGTATTCGACTACGACGTTGAGACAAGGGCGCGCGTCTTGCGAAAGACGCAAGAGGTTCCAAGTGGCCACCTCGCAGCTGATTACGTTACGCGACGGCTGTTTGCGCCGGCCAAGGACGGCGAACTCGTGCCCGTCACGCTGCTTTACAAGAAGACGACGCCGCTTGATGGCACGGCGCCACTGTTCCTCTACGGCTACGGATCCTATGGCATTTCGATCCCGGCGAGCTTTTCGACAACCCGGTTGTCGCTCGTCGATCGCGGTTTTATTTTCGCTATCGCTCATATTCGCGGCGGCAAGGACAAGGGCTACCGTTGGTATACCGGCGGCAAGCATAAGACGAAGCTCAACACCTTCCAAGATTTCATCACCGCCGGCGAATTCCTGATCGAAAAGGGGTTCACCCGTCGCGGCCGGATCGTGGCGAACGGTGGATCGGCCGGCGGCATGCTGATGGGGGCGGTCGCCAACATGGCACCCGACTTGTTCCTCGGCATCATTGCCGACGTGCCGTTTGTCGACGTTTTGAACACCATGCTCGACAAGAACCTGCCGCTCACGCCACCGGAGTGGCCGGAGTGGGGAAATCCGCTCGACAGTGCAGAGGACTTCGCGCTGATCAAAACCTACAGTCCCTACGACAACGTCGAGGCCAAAGCCTATCCTGCAATCTTTGCCTTTGGCGGCCTGACGGACCCGCGCGTGACGTATTGGGAGCCGGCTAAGTGGGTAGCTAAACTTCGTGAGAAAAAGATCGACAATAACTTGCTTATCTTCAAGACCAACATGAGTGCTGGCCATGGCGGAGCGTCCGGCCGCTTCGAGGCCTTGAAGGAAGTCGCTGTCGACTATGCATTCGCGTTGAAGATTGCAGGACTTCTCGATTTGAAGGTGTGACGGACTGCCCGTAGCGGGTCTTTTCTCGGCGCGCGACGACACGCGTTCCGCGCGCCGG
>JANLXZ010000289.1:0-4910 GCA_031365375.1 Hyphomicrobiaceae bacterium
GCCGGTGCGAGATCGGCTGGCCAATGTTGATTGACATCGGCAGCACGGACAAGCGCGAACGAATGTCAGCGACAATATCATTCTTGGAACGGCCATCCGGTTTGAGATCGATTTCGATCTCAGACGAGTGTACGCCTTCGGCATGTTCGTCGAGTTCGGCGCGGCCTGTACGGCGGGCGACCGTTTTCACCTCCGGTACGTCGAGGATCAACCGCTCGGCGATTAGGCCGACGCGGTGGCTTTCAGACAGGGAAATGCCCGGCTGGAATAACGTATTGACCGTCAGCGTCCCCTCGTTGAAAGGCGGGAGGAACGCGCGCGGTAGGCCGATCAGCGCGATGATAGCTGCAATGATCCCAACGGTCGTCGCGGTTAACAGGATGCGAGGGTGGGCAAACACCCAACGAAGCAGGGCGCGGTTGCCGCGTTTCAAAACCCGCACCAGCCAGCTCTCGTGCTCGTCGAGGCGCTTCAGGCTAGGCAGCAGGAAGTAAGCCATAACCGGTGTCAGCGTGATCGACACGACGAGGCTCGCCAAAATCGAGATGATGTAGGCCTGACCCAAAGGCGCGAACAACCGACCCTCGATGCCGGTCAGCGCGAATAGCGGCACGAAGACGAGGATAATGATCATGGTCGCGTAGACGATGCCCGAACGAACCTCTTGGCTGGCTGACACCACCACATCGAACACGGAGCGAGGGTTGCCCTGTTCGCGGTTCTCTCGTAGTCGCCTAAAGATATTCTCGACGTCCACCACGGCATCATCGACGAGCTCGCCTATGGCGATCGCGAGACCGCCGAGCGTCATGGTGTTGATCGACAGTCCGAGCGCATTGAACACGATCGCGGTTGTCAGGATCGACACGGGAATGGCCGTGATCGAGATTAACGTCGTGCGGAAGTTCAGCAGAAACAGGAACAGGATCACGGCGACGACGACTGCGGCCTCAAGCAGCACCTTCTCGACGTTGTGGATCGAGGTCTCGATGAAGTTCGCCTGGCGGAATACGATCTGGTCGGCCTTGATGCCGGCAGGCAAGGTCCGATTCAGGTCTCGGATGGCCTGCTCGACCTCGCTCGTGAGTTTGATGGTGTCGATTGCCGGCTGTTTTTCGACCGAGACAATGACCGCCGATTTGCCCATGTAGCCGGCCTCGCCGCGCTTCAGGCGGGCACCGAAGCTCACTTCGGCGATCTGGTGCAGGAACACCGATCGACCACCGGCGGAAGGAATGGCGACGCCTTTCAGCTCATCGAGATTCAGTGTGCGGCCGATGTTACGGATCAAGAACTCGCGGGAATATTGGTCGGCAAAGCCACCACCAGTGTTTGTTCCGAATCTCTGAAGGGCCTTCTCCAGACCCTCCATGGTGACGCCGAGCGCGCGCATTGCGGCCGGGTTTGGCGCCACGCGGTATTGACGCACTTCGCCACCAATCGGGATGACTTGCGCAACGCCTGGGATCGTCAGTAAGCGCGGGCGGACCACGAAGTCGGCGATCTCGCGCACCTGCATCGGATCGGCGGCCTCAGACGTAATCGCAAACAGCAGGATCTGACCCATAATTGAGTTGATCGGGCCCATCTGCGGCGTCACGTTGGCAGGCAACTGGTCACGCACCAGCGTCAGCCGCTCGGCGATCTGCTGCCGGTTGCGGAAAATGTCGGTCGCCCACTCGAATTCAACGTAGATGATCGACAGGCCAACGCCTGATACCGAGCGCACGCGGGAGACGCCCGGCAGCCCGTTCATTTGCGTCTCAATCGGAAACGAGACCAGTTGCTCGACCTCAGTCGGCGCCAAGCCCTCGGCCTCAGTCATTATGGTGACGGTCGGCTTGTTAAGATCGGGGAATACGTCGACGGGAAGGCGTGTCGCGACCACCGCGCCGTACAGCACCATCAGTGCCGCGACAGCCAACACGAGCAGACGATTGCGCAGCGATTGGGTGACGAGGAAGGTGAACATTGTGCTTAACCCGTCAACGGATTTGATTGAGGAGTTCGGCACCTTGCGTGACGATGCGTTTGCCGGCATCTACGCCCGAAATAACCAGCACGCGCGCACCATCCAGCGGCTCGACGCGCACCTCACGGATCACAAACCTCTCCGCATTCGTATGTTCGTAAACGATGCTCTGGCCATTGGCACCGCGCAGCACTGCCTCACGCGGCAGCGCGATGCCGCGGCGCTCATCCTGGGTACTAGCCAGTACGGATATGAACTGTCCGGCGCGTAGCGCGTTGGTATTGCCCTTCACTGAAAAATGCACAGGCACTGCTTGATTGCGGTCGGCAAGGCCGGTGCCGAGATAGGCAAGGTCAAGCGTTTGACCGCCGACGAGCGCTCCTTGCGCATTACCATTGATGGCCTGCGGTTCAAACGTCAGCGCCTCGATCCACAAGCGGCTCGGGTCGACAATCTGGAATACGATCGTGTTCGGCTCGACGACTTGACCCGCAACTGCATTTGCAGAAGCGATCACGCCATCTACGGGAGCGGTCAATGGCTCCGGTGTGCGATTGGCACGCAAAAGGTTGGCGCGCCGCTCGGTCAATCCTTTGAGTTCGAGTTCGGCGTCCTCGAGTTGACTGCGCGCGATCACCCGCTCGATCGCCCGGAGCCTTTCGACCTTGCGCGAGACAATTGACATTTGCTGATCAAGCAATCGCGATTCTTGCTGTTGGGCGGTTGCGTCAGCGGTCGGCAGCGGTGGCTGAACGTAGGCTAGAATATCACCCGCTTTGACGGCGGTCCCGAGCGATTTGAAACCTCCCTGGGGGGGCGCCAATCTGCCGCCACCGGACGCTTGCACGAGGCCGCTGGCATTCGGGTCGGGCACGACGCGGCCCGGCAACTCGACCGAGCGACGGTGCGATTGCACCTCGGAAAAGGCGGTACGTAGCGCAAGAATGCGTTGCGTGGGCTTCGGTACAAAAAGTGCGCCGTCCGAGAAGCGTTGGGCAATGTCACGCGCTGCGACGGCGGCCGGACCCGCCGCTTGTGCTGGATCGTTCATTAAGCCAACCACCACCACCATGGCTAGCAACAGGCGAACCACCACGACCGGCCGACGTGAGCGGCGCATGAACAAGGTAAACAGCATGCCGAGGATGAACCCGCCGCCAATAGCGGCAATCAAAGGGGTGTCCGAGGCAGCGACGCGCTTCTGTATATCTTGAGCCCACGCTGCACCACTGAGCCACGAGGTTTGCGGTTGGGGCACCGTTGCATTGCTGCTCGCAGATGCGGGAATCTTCATCGTCGTTGCAAGCACGTCGACCGTCCCCCCGGCCGTCACGGTTATCGCAAGGTCGTAGGAGCCGGATTTCTTCAGGAACGGCGCATCAGCGGTATAGATACCACCCTCCTTTGCCGCGACCGCCTTGAGAAGTCCTGCTGGCGTATCGATTTCGATCTCGGCGCCGACCACCGGCTTGTTGTCTCGGAAACTATCGAGGTAAATCGTCAGTTGATCATTGCGTGCAATGGCGACCAACTCGAAGTCGATCGATGATGCATCTGCGCGCGGCGCAATGGTCGTCGATACCGGTGTCGGTGGCGCGTCATGATCATGACCATCGTGGCTAAGGCTGGGCGTCGCCAACAGGCCTGCAAGGATGACGATTATTGCAGCGCGTCGCGCAGAACGGTAAAACATGCGGCTGTCCCTCGGGTGGCGTCTCGACCCCAGCCGTAAGCATAGCCTAATGAATGTCACCGCACGTTTCAGTTGTGTAACAGAGTGTTTCAGGCCCAATCTTTGGGCAGCGACACATTGGCGCAAAGCCTACTAGCGGCTCCGTTTTGTGAAACGCCCCGCCAACTCACTCAGTTCGCCGGCGGCGAACGCGGGTTCGATCTCGGTCAGGATGGTGTTCGACATTTTTTTCCGGCAGCGTCATGTTGGCGACCGGCCAGGAACAACAATCCGTGCCCTACATTCGAACTTTGTCTCGGGGCTTTCCTTTTTGAGGAAGTAGAACCAATGAGTGTCTTCGAGGGTAAGCGCACCATAGATGGCCTTGTGGTGACAATCGATGGCCGGCCGCTGAGCGAGCATTACGAGGTCAAGCGATACACCACGTGGGGTTTCGAGTGGACCTATGAAGGTGAGAGCCCGCAACAGTTGGCGCTCGCGATCCTGGCCGAGCATTTGGACGACAAGGATCGCGCTATTCGGCTTTCCGAACCCTTTATGCGAAGCACGGTCGCCAACTTCGACAATGATTGGGTGCTCACGGCTGACGAGATCGATCGCGCAGTCGCGACAATAGAGTCTGACCACTGAGCACGGCTGGCATGCCTGAGTAAGCTTGCCAGTGAAATGCGTTTGATATGTCACTCAACAGTTATCGCAGCCAACGTGCAAAAGGATTTTGTCGCGTGGTATGCTGACAAGTTTAAGGGCTACCCCAAACATTTCGCACGATCATGAGGCAGCGTGCGCCGGTATCGGGTCGGATCACGTTCGATGGCCAAAGCATCGTTGGCTTGCGTCCGTTTGAAATCGCACGTCGTGGCATCGGCTTCGCACCAGAAGAGAGTGTCAACGCCGGAGAGATTCCGCAGCGGTTTGCCGGAGCAATAGTGCAGCACTGATGCGAGCAATAAGGCCCCCGATCGGGGCCTTATTGCTTGTCGCGTTTTAGTCTTGGGTCGGCACTTCGGGCGGCGGATCGGCCTTAGCGCGTCGCGATCGTCGCTTGGAGTGTGCCAGTCGATAACTGTCGCCGTTCATTTCCAGGATGTGGACGTGATGCGTCAGCCGGTCGAGCAGCGCACCGGTGAGACGTTCGGATCCGAACACCGATGTCACTCGTCGAACGGCAGGTTGCTGGTGACTAGCGTGCTGCCGCGCTCGTAACGCTGAGAGAAGACCTCGAACAGCAACTCGGCACCGGTC
>JANLXZ010000412.1:0-2160 GCA_031365375.1 Hyphomicrobiaceae bacterium
ACGCCGTTCTTCTCCAATGCCATGACCGCCAGCATCGCCGTGTATCCAGCCGTGCCGATCGCCATCGCCTGCGCCGCCGTGAATGCGTCCGGCTTGTTGATCAGCCAACCGCCCTTGACCTGCGCCACCTCGGCATAGCCGCCGAGATGCGTCTCGCCGGCACCCCATCCATTCAGGATCACGGCATCGCCAGGTTGAAACGCGCCATAGCTTGACGACATGACGGTGCCGGCGAAATCGATGCCCGGCACCATCGGGAACCGCCGCACCACCGGTGCCTTGCCGGTCAGCGCGAGCCCGTCCTTGTAGTTGATGGTCGTGTGCGAGACCCGCACGCGCACGTCGCCTGGCATCAGATCGGCCTCGCCAAGCTCGGTCCAGGCAACGGTCTGGCCCGCATCCGTCTTGCCGATCACCCAAGCCTTGAAACGATCCATCCGTGGTCTCCGTTGCGTGTCGGGTCGAACATGCGCGCTTGTGCCATCGGGTTACGATATACAATACGGAGAGTCGATGTGTAGAGCGAAGAAATGTGACAATGTAGGTCTGGGTTAGTGCGGGCGACTGCCTCGCAATTATGCTCAATGCATAACGCGCGTAACCCAACATCTTCCTTGAAGAAAATGTTGGGTTACGCGCGTTTGATTTTTGCGCAAGCGTTGCACTACGAACACGCGCTAACCCAACCTACGCGGGACTGGTGCGACAAAATCATGTCGCCGGGATAACTGCGAGACCTCGCTCGCCCTACATCTGCACCGGTTTCAACGGCCCTGCGGCGCGCAATTCCTCGTCGACCATGACCTGCTCGGGGTTCTCGGCTTCCTCGACCGTCTCGCGATCGAGATGCTGGTGCATGCGCGCGACATCGAGCGCGCCTTCCCACCGCGAGACGACGATGGTGGCGACGCCGTTACCGATCAGGTTGGTCAGCGCGCGGGCTTCCGACATGAAGCGGTCGACACCCAGGATCAGCGCAATCGAGGCGACCGGAATAGTGCCGACACTCGCCAGTGTTGCCGCCAACACGATGAAGCCCGAGCCGGTGACTCCTGCGGCCCCCTTCGAGGTCAGCAACAGAATGCCGACGATGCCGAGTTGCTGCCAAAGCGTCAGGTCTGTGTTGGTCGCCTGGGCCAGGAACAGCGCCGCCATGGTCAGATAGATACAGGTGCCGTCGAGGTTGAACGAATATCCGGTTGGGATCACAAGGCCGACCACGGACTTCTCGCAACCGAGATTTTCCATCTTGGCGATCATGCGCGGCAGCACCGATTCCGACGACGAGGTGCCAAGCACGATCAGCAACTCTTCCTTGATGTAGCGGATGAACTTGAAGATGTTGAACCCGGCCAGCCACGCCATGAACCCGAGCACAAAGACGATGAAGATGAGGCACGTGGCGTAGAACGCGATCATCAGCTTGGCCAGCGACAGCAGCGACGCCACGCCGTACTTGCCAATGGTGAAGGCCATGGCACCGAACGCGCCGATCGGCGCTACTTTCATAATGATGCCGACGACGCCGAAGAAGGCGTGGCTTGCCTGATCGATGACGCCGAGCAGCACCTTGCCGCGCTCGCCCAACCCCTGCAGGCCGAAGGCGAACAGGATCGCGAAGAACAGTACCTGCAGAATTTCGCCCTGCGCGAAGGCACCGACCACGGTGTTCGGAATGATATCCATCAGGAACTGCAGCGTGCTCTGGTCCTTGGACTTGGCGACGAAACCGGCGATGGCTTTAGTGTCGATGGTCGTGGCATCGATGTTCATGCCGGCGCCGGGCTGCAGCACATTCGACACAATCAAGCCGATGATCAGCGCCAAGGTCGTGACCAGCTCGAAGTAGGCCAGCGATTTCAGGCCGACGCGTCCGACCTTCTTCATGTCCTGCATGCTGGCGATGCCGTGCACGACCGTGCAGAAGATGATCGGCGCGATGATCATCTTGATCAGTTTGATGAAGGCATCGCCGAGCGGCTTCATCTGCTCGCCGGTCTCGGGATAGAAATGGCCGAGCAGCACGCCGATGGCGATCGCCGTCAGTACCTGGATGTAGAGGCTTTTGTAGAACGGCTTGTGGACGGCCGCACCAGTCGTTCCAATCGCATGTGCCATGCTCACGCCTCCCCAGGTCCAGTTTTCGGGTGCGGAGCCAGG
>JANLXZ010000451.1:0-3891 GCA_031365375.1 Hyphomicrobiaceae bacterium
TTAATTCCGACCCAGCTGCCGCGCTTATAGACGGCACAGGTCCGGCCCGCAAGGCGGTTTATCGGCGAGTGGGCGCACACGCGTTATAGGCAACTTCGATCGAGCGGAGACGGTTCTACGCCGATTGGTTGCGAACTTTTGCTGGCTTGACGGTCGCGCAGCTAACCGTGCACAGAACCAGGGTGGCGCGGCAGTGGGGGCTGGCGCGGCACGATAGTGATAATGCCGCGCTGGCGGCGGACGACCGGCGGTGATGCCTTGCACGATGTGATGCCGGAAACCAGAGACCTTAAAATGAACAGGGACCACAATCTGTGGGGCTCGCCGGATCGTATCCTGGTGACGTACCGGGTGCGCTGCGAGCCCGCGGCGATTGAGGCCCGTGCCCAGGCGATTGCCGTCGAGCAGAGCGTCGAACTGCCACTCGATGCCATCGACGAAGCGCGCATCTTGACCGAAATCGTTGGAGAAGTCGGTGGCATTGTCGAGGTGCGTAGCGGAATTTTCGACGTGGGGATTGCGCTCGCAACGCAGACAATGCCGCCCGAGCCCGGCCAACTCCTCAACATGATGTTTGGGAACACGTCGCTGCTGGAGGATGTGACATTGCAAGATGTCATGTTTCCGGCGTCTTATCTGGCAGCCTTCGGTGGGCCGACCCAAGGGTTGGCCGGGCTGCGTCGGAAGTTGAATGTGCCCGCACGCGCTTTTACGGCGACGGCACTAAAGCCGCAGGGGTTGGCAGCCGAGGAGTTGGCCAAGCTGGCGCATGCAGCGGCCCTGGGCGGCATCGACATCATCAAAGACGACCACGGGCTTGCCGACCAGATTTATAGCCCGTTTGGCGCACGCGTTGCTGCCTGTGCCACGGCTGTTAAGAGTGCGAACCTTATCACGGGCCGCCGATCTGCTTACGCGCCGAGCCTGTCAGGTTCACTCGATCAGCTGCGCGCGCAAATTCGCATCGTTCGTGATGCCGGACTGCAAACGGTGTTGATCGCACCAATGGTCGTTGGGCTGCCAGCGTTCCACGCGATCGCTAGGGAAGCTCGTGACATCGTGTTCTTGGCGCATCCCTCGCTCGCAGGCGCAAGCCGGATCGCCCCCCCGTTGCTGCTGGGACGGATATTCCGAATGCTCGGTGCCGACGCCACCATTTTTCCAAATTACGGTGGCCGCTTCTCGTATTCCGAACAGACCTGCCGGGAGATTGCCAAGGTGGCAACCGTGGCGTGGGGTGATTTGGAGCGGTGCGTGCCGGCTCCCGCCGGTGGCATGAGCCTCGATCGGGTATCTGAAATGCTTCATGTTTACGGCAATGATTGTATGTTGCTGATTGGCGGCAGTTTGCTTAGTCAGCGCGGAAATATCACCTCAGCGGCGAAGGCATTTGTGAGCAAGGTCGCTGACCATGGCCAATAACGACAATCATCCGCCAACGAACCCCGCCATCCGCAAATCGACCTCGCCGGGCCGCTGGGACGCAACAGAGATCCTCACCTATAAGACTGAGGGTTCCGCACCGTTCCGTTCGGTGACGCGGCAAGTCTTGTTCTCGGATCCGGCGATGGCAGCCGAATGGCGCTATTTCGAGGTCGCGCCAGACGGTCATACAACTTTAGAGCGCCACGAGCACGTGCACGCGGTGATGGTCCATCGCGGCCGGGGACGGTGTCTTGTCGGAACTGAAATCCGCGGCATCGACATCGGCGATCTCGTGTTCATTCCGGCTTTGACGTGGCATCAGTTTCGCGCAGGTGCAGCGGATCCGCTCGGCTTCCTCTGCCTGGTCAACGCTGACCGCGACCGGCCGCAACTGCCGGGGCCGGGCGACATCGAGGAACTCTCGCGCGATCAAAGTGTCGGCGATTTTATCCGAACTTGATCGGCTCTCAGGCCAGCAAACGCACCATCCACAATGCCAGGCCGGGAAGGGCAACGACCAATCCCAATCGAATGATATCGGCGACGATGAACGGCAGCACGCCGCGATAGGTTTCGGCGATCGGGATCCCTTTCGCCAAGGCACTTATGACGAATACGTTGAGCCCGATCGGCGGACAAGTGAGGCCGATCCCGACGACGATCAGCACCAATATGCCGAACCAGATCGCAACTTCGTCCGGTGTCATCCCGAAGTCGAGGGCCTGAATGATCGGGAAGAAAACCGGCAACGTCAGCAGCATCATGGCCAACTCGTCCATCACCGCACCGAGCAGGATGTAGAAGCCGAGCATCCCAATCAAAACCACGTAAGGCGAATACCCTGAGCTGCCAACGACTTCGGCGGCGATCGTTGGCAATCGCGACAAAGCGAGAAACGCACCGAATACTTCCGATCCGAGCAAGATGAGAAAGATCATACCGGAGGTTTCGGCGGTTTGTTTCAAGGCGTCGATAATGCCCCGCCGGTCGAGCGTGCGGTGGGCGAGCCCGATCAACATCATGGCAATCGCACCGACTGCGGCGCCTTCGGTCGGCGTAAAGACACCGCCATAAATGCCACCGACGACGATGATTGCGACCAGGATCGCCGGCATGATCGCTGCATCTATAAACAGCATGAGGGCTGCAACGCCGACGCCGATCAGCGCCAGCACCCAGCCTAGCGAGCCGCGCGCGGCCATGGCTGCGATGACCAGCAGCAGCGCACCGGCCACCAGTTTCGGCCAAAGCGGCTGGGGCGTGGGCTCAATCTCGATTGCGACGGACGCGGGCGCCAGTTCGGGATTGCGGCGCACCACGATCGCGATCGTGATGCAATAGAACAGGGCCGCCAGCAACCCTGGGATCAAAGCCGCCTGAAACAGCTTGGCGATATTCTGCTCGGTCGTGATCGCGTAGACGACGAGGATTACCGATGGTGGAATGAGAATGCCAAGGGTACCACCGACTGCGATCACACCAGTCGCAAAACCGCCGTCGTATTTGTATTTCATAAGCTCTGGCAGCGCCGCCCGCCCGAACGTTGCGGTAGTTGCGACCGACGAGCCGCAGATTGCGCCGAATGCGGTGCAGGCACCGATCACGGCCATCGCCAGACCACCGCGAAGTCCGCCGAAAGCGCGTTCGGCCGATTTGAAGAGTGCCTTGGCGATGCCGGCTCTTTCGGCCAACGCGCCCATGAGGATAAAGAGGGGGATCACCGACAATGTGTAGTTGGCGAACTGGTGATAGGTGTTCGTCTTCATGTAGGAAAAGAAATGATCGAAGCCCGAAAGGTACGAATATCCGGCGCCTCCGACGATCAGCATCGACAGTGCGATCGGCGCCCGAACAGCGATCAGCAAAAGCATCACGAGAAAGCCAAACAAGGCGAGCGCAACGCCACTCATGACTGGCCTCTGATAAGCCGCATGGCGGTTACGAGCGCTGTGACGGCAAGCAGGATGCAAAGCCCTGCGCAGACGGCGATCACTGGCCACACCAGCAATTGCAATTGCATCGTCGTCTCGCGGCTCCTGAAGGCTTCGGCCGTGCCAACGACAAGCCCCGTCGCACAAAAAGTCATGAAGGCGAGGTAGCAGAGGTCCCAGAACGCATCGATCAATTCGACTGTGCGTTTTGGCATCCAACCGGTGAACGTGTCGACGATAATATTGCCACGCCGGGCTTGCGTGTAGGGAAGGTAAGCGAAGATCGCCATCGCGGTCGCCATCTTGACGAATTCGAAGTCACCTTCGATCGGTGCGCCAAAAAGCCAACGGCCGAGTACGCTACAGACGACGAGCACGGCGACGCCCAGCGCCAATATGCCACCGAGGATGGCGATATTGCCGGTTATCCGCTCGATCAGTGGCACACGCAAATTGTCCCCCGCGTCACCGTCGGGGTTTGAAGTGGTGCTCATTTGGTTGTCCCTGGTGCGCGAATTTGGTGGGTCCGGGCGCA
>JANLXZ010000086.1:0-1592 GCA_031365375.1 Hyphomicrobiaceae bacterium
ACTCGATCTGGTCCTTGCGCAGGGCAGCAGAATTCCGGGCGACGTCTACACGTTGGAACGCGACACCAAGGGACGTCACGGTTCGATCATGAAGTACAATCTCAACAGTGAGGGAAAAACCAGTGCGCCGCTGAACACGGCTACCTAAAGTAATCATAAGAGCAAACATGTCGGCAATGCCGGCTTCAACAGGAAGGACAATTAAGATGAAGAAATTGCTTTTTACGGCATCGATATTTGGCGTCTTCGCTTCGGTTTCGGGCCCGGCACTCGCGGCCGATTGCGATATCACGATCGGCGTCGTGCTCGAACTGACTGGGCCCGCCGGCGAGTATGGCCAGGCCGGTGCCAAGTCGATTGAGATGGCGTTCCGTGATTTCAACGACGCTGGCGGCGTCGGCGCAGACGGCTGCAAGCTCGTAACCGACACGCGCGACAGCCAGACCCAGGGCAATGTCGCCGTCGACCAGGCAACGCAGCTTGTAAACATCAAGAAGGTTCCGGTCATCATCGGCGGCATCATTTCGCCAATGTCGATCCCGATTTTGACCTCGGTCACGGCGCCAGCCGGTGTCGTTCAGATTTCTCCCGCGTCGTCTTCTCCGACGCTGACCGCCCTTGGCCGCGAAGGCAAGACCAACGGCGTCTTCTTTCGTACCATCACGTCGGATGCGCTTCAGGGTACCGCGGCTGCGAAATACGCTCTCGATCAGGGCCTCAAGAAGATAGCCATCATTCACGTCAACAACGACTTCGGCGTCAATCTCGTGCGCGAATTCCAGTCTGCTTATGAGAAACTTGGCGGCGTAATTACCTCGGTAACGCCATATAATGAGAAGCAGGCGAGCTATGCCTCGGAAGCAAGCGCGGCGATGAATGGCGAGCCGGAAGCTCTTTATCTCATCAGCTATCCGGTCGACGGGGCAACCGTCGCACGCGCCTGGATTTCAGGCGGCGGTCCGCAGAAGTTCCTGCTGAACGACGGCATGAATTCCGCCGACTTCGTAAAGAGCGTGGGCGCGCAATATCTGAACGAGGCTTATGGCACCTCTTCGGGCACGGTTGAGTCAGCCGCGACAAAGTACTTCAATTCGAACTACGAGGCCTTCTCCGGTGGTATCAAGCCCGATGCTCCCGCTGCGGACCGTTCCTATGACGCTGGCGCAATCGTGGCTCTCGCAACAGCGAAGGCAGGCAAGGGCGATGCTGCGGCAATCAAGGCTGCGATCCCGCAAATTGTCGACCCGGCAGGTGAACCGATCCATGCGGGCAAGGAAGAATTTGCCAAGGCGCTCGAGTTGATCAAGCAGGGTAAACCGATCCGCTACGAAGGCGTCATCGGACCTATTGCCTTCGATAAGTACGGAGACATCACAGGCCCGTTCCGTTTGTGGAAGGTCAAGGATGGCGAGGTGACGACAGTCGGCGAGATGAGCGCCGACGAAGTTGGAAAAATCAAGGCATCGTTAAATTAGAAAAGCTAGAGACGGAACCTTCCATAAACTGGATGGTTCCGTCTCGCTATTCAGCTTGCGCTCGTATATGCTACTAGAAAGTTAGGTGGCATTTACTGGATTAGTTATTGGTGCCAT
>JANLXZ010000005.1:0-5340 GCA_031365375.1 Hyphomicrobiaceae bacterium
CCGTCAGCCCACGATCTTTCTGTAGGTCCAATCGAGGCCCTTTGGAGTGCCACAAAAGGCGCGATTGCGGGCGGTCCTGGCGCCGGCAATTGGCAGAGCCTGGGCGGACGGATTTTATCCCTTGCCGCCGATCTGACATCCGCAGATGTGGTGATCGGCACTAGCGCCGGCGCCGATCCTCATGTTGCGCTCGTATCCATGAAGCTTCCCGACGACAGTTGGATCAACGTCAGCATGTTCGCTGCCAGTCGATCAAACACGTCCAGTCACGGTACGTTGCTGTCGACAAGCCTGATGGCGTTCGGCGTGCTCTTGCTCTCTGTCCTGATCGCCCGTTGGTTGACAAGGCCGATACGCACGGTCGCGGATGCGGTCGGTGGTCTGGCGCCCGGCACGAAAGTAGAATTGGTGCCCGTAGTTGGGCCGAAAGAAGTCCGTGACCTCGCCGTCGCCTTCAACGATATGCAGCGACGGATCGTTGATTTGGTCGAACGGCGAACCCAATCTCTGGCGGCGGTTTCGCACGATTTGAGAACACCGCTCACGCGGCTCAAATTTCGCATCGAGGACCTGGCTGATCCTATCCTTGCTCAAGCCATCGGCGCCGACATCGGCGAGATGGAGCAGATGATCGAGGCTACGCTATCCTACCTGCGCGGCGAGGAAACCGCCGAGGCCTTGCGGCCGATCGATCTCGTGGCGCTATTGGAGACAATCGTCGATGACGCTCGCGATGCCGGGCACGCCTGCACTCTTCACGCGCCGCCTCACCTCGTGATCAACGCCCGGCTGATCGGACTGAAACGCGCGTTTGCAAATCTTGTCGATAACGCGGTGCGGTTCGGTACGGCTGTAACGGTAACGGTCGTCGTCGCCAGTGGGCTCGTCGAGGTGTCTGTCGAAGATAACGGGCCGGGAATTCCTGATGACAAGTTGCAGGTTGTACTAGAGCCTTTTGTCCGCCTCGAGGAATCGCGCAATCTGGAAACAGGGGGTGTCGGCCTCGGCCTGACAATCGCCAAGGCCAACATCGAGGCCAATGGCGGCGCGTTTGTGCTCCTAAATCGCCCAGTCGGTGGCTTGCGCGTCCTGGTGACGCTGCCGCGCCACCGAGACGCGGCGTGACCGAGGTCCGAGTCAGCTGACAGACCCTTCTCCATCCGAATTAGCTACCGGCCGATGCTTATCGTGGCACTAATTCTAGTGCGCCAGGACGATCGGAATCGGCATGTTCTGCAGGATGTGCCGCGTGGCGCCTCCGAACACGAATTCGCGCAGGCGCGTATGTCCATAGGCGCCCATCACCAGCAGGTCCACTTGCTCCGCGGCCAATGCTTTGGCAATCGCTTCTCCCACCGACGCATTGTCCGCACTCGCGGTTTTGATCGTAACGTTTACGCCGTGACGAGCCAGCGCTGCCGCGATTGCAGTTTCAGGTAAGGCTGCTGAAATGGCGCCCGCGACCGTTTGTTCGATTGCGAGGATCGTGACACGCCTTGCGGCTTGAAGCAGAGGAAGTGCATCGAACGTCGCCCTCGCCGCCTCGCGTTTTCCGTTCCAAGCGATCATGACATGATGCCCATCGGAACTGCGTAGACTGGCAAGCGGCACCATGAATACTGGACGTCCACTCTCCATCACCAAGCGCTCCGGAAAATCGAGAATTCTCGACATCTCCCAGAGCCCCTCCCGCTGGCTCGCGACGATCAAGTCGCAGGCGCGGCTATGTTGCATGACGATCTCACCGAGATCATCAGCGTTGCGAGGACGCAGCAATCGCAATTCGGCGACGAACGCCTCATCTTTTGTCATGCGCTCGAATGTTGTCGTGATCTGCTCGGATAGATTCCGGTCATACTCTTGGACTCGGCCCACAACGCGCGCACCACCTGGCAGAGCGGGTGCGTAAATCATCGCCGGCGAGGCGTAGAGCCCAATCAGATGCGCGCCAAATTTACGAGCGAGTGCGACGGCATATTGCAGGACGCGTGGCGCGCTTGCGGCATCGTGCAAGTGAACGACGATCGTCTTGTAAGCCATGCTCCCGGGTCCTGTTGAATTGAGTGCCCCGTCAAAAAGGGGGATCGTCATCAACGACGTGAATTTTTAGCGCCTATCCGGCCGTCAGGTGGTCTTGCAGGTGTTGATGCCGAGCATCGCATAGAGTGGGCAGGTGCCGAATATGCCCGTCAGTAATGGAATGACGCCTATCCAGCCCCACACGGTCTGATAACCGGGCACATATCCGAGCGCGACTGCGATCAGTACTAATCCCACGACAACGCGGACGATCCGGTCGAATGTTCCGACATTGTATGTCATCATCAGTACCTTCCTATCGATTTGCTGGCTCACAGATGCAGTCAGGCGGCTATTCCTGTCCGACGCATGGCCCGTTGCTCACAGCTTCCCCCGGCCAACGCGTTCAGGGCGTCAACATCGCGGATCGTGATCAAGACGCATTGTTCAACATCGATCAGCCGCTCGACCCTAAATTTTGTGAACGTACGGCTGACGGTCTCGATTGTGATGCCCAGAAAATCGGCGATGTCAGCCCTTGTCATCGGCAGGACGAGCTCTCTCGCTTCTTTGCCGCGCCGTGCATTGCGATGCGAGAGAGCTAGCAGAAAGCCTGCGAGACGCTCCGTCGCCGTCCGTTGGCTGACCGTGAACAATAGATCCCGTGTCGCCAGCAGCTCGTGAGAGATTGCTTCGTAAAGTTTGAGCCCGACCCGCGCGTCGCGGCGGAGGATGTCGAGCAGCGCCTGAACCGGCAAACAGCGAACGCGGGTCCGACTGGTGGTTTGCGCCCCAGCTGGATATACTTTCACTGCGCCCAAGCCAACAAAATCGCCAGGGTATGCGAAGTCTACAACCTGCCGGCGACCATTGGCTAACATCCGATATATGCATACATGTCCAGCCTCGACGCGATAGATGTGCGTCGCTGGATCGCCCTCGCGGTAAATATGCTCTTTTGCATTGAAGGTGCGGCTCGTCCCTGCGGCGATCTGATCGGCGAACGCGTCGCCGCTCCGCACCGCCGGAGGCGCCGACGCAGGCAACACGTGATTTGAAGAGCAAGTGAAGCCGTCTCCGTTTGCCAGCATGGGCGTTTCCCTAAGGTCGATGGACGTTGTTCGATATTGCTACCAAAGCAGGGCTCTGCTTCACTGGTGCTACCGCTTGGTAATCGTTTGTAAGAGAGTGTAATGCTGGCTGTGAAACTGCGGATTTAAGCCGATGGACAACCCAGATGTCGCAACATCACCAAGTCGCCCACATACTGGTGGTCGACGATGAAGAGGGTGTCCGCACACTGCTGAGGGAGTGTTTCGAGCTTGAAGGTTATCGTGTTTCAGAGGCCAAGGACGGTGCCGAATTATCCGCGCATATGCGGCAATCCCCAATCGACCTCATCACCTTGGATCTGAAGCTCGGGGGCGAGAATGGTCTTGAACTAGCGCGCGGGGTCCGCGCAGAACGAAACGTTCCGATCGTCATGATCACCGGTAAGGGCGACACCATCGACCGGGTGGTCGGTCTTGAATTGGGCGCCGACGACTACATAGCCAAGCCATTCCACGTGCGTGAAGTCGTTGCACGCGTACGTGCCGTATTACGGCGGTATGAGACTGGAACCGCCGGGTCGTCGGGTGCACAGCCTATTTTCGGCGAGCGCTATGTTTTCGCGGGTTGGACATTGGACCTTCCGAAACGCGAACTCAAAGACGACACCGGCGCCATTCAAGAGTTGACCACGGCTGAATTTAACATGCTCGAAATGTTTGTGCGACGCCCGAGCCGCGTGCTTTCACGTGACAACATAATGGATCTATTGAAGGGGCATGAATGGTCGCCGTTCGACCGTTCGATCGACGCGCTCATTGTCCGTCTGCGCCGTAAAATAGAGCCAGTGCCGGACCTACCGCACATCATCAAGACGGTACGCGGTATCGGATATGTGATGGCCGTCGAGGTGCGCAAAACTTGATCGCATCAACAGTCGAGTGCTCGCCGCAACGCCAGCGCTAGTTCGGCACGGCTGTACGGCTTTCGCAGTATTTGGACGCGCAAGCTCGATGTATCTTGAGAGCGCAAGACATCGTCGGGGTAGCCCGATGCCAGCAGCATTTTTCGGGTCGGTGCGTGGGTCCGCACCCAGTGTGCTACGTCAAAGCCCGACATGCCCCCCGCCATCACGACGTCGCTGAAAACGAGGTCGATGACCTCGCCCGATTGAAGGACTTCGATCGCAGCGGGTCCGCTTGACGTTTCAATAACTCTGTAACCAAGCGTTTCCAGTTGCCGGCGCGTCACTTCACGAACTTCCGGATTGTCCTCTACCAAAAGAACAAGCTCACCCAGTGACGCCGGAGGAACGTCATATCTGCGATCAGGACTGACTTCGCCTTGCAGCCGCTTGGCGTGAGGCAAGTACAAGTTCACGGTCGTGCCGCGGCCGACCTCACTGTGCATGGTAAGCGCACCGCCTGCTTGCTGGATGAAACCATAGATCGTGCTCAATCCCAATCCGGTGCCTTTGCCCGGCTCCTTGGTTGTGAAGAACGGCTCAAAGGCTTTCTGCGAGACTTCGGGGCTCATTCCCATGCCGGTATCGGAGACCGATAGACGCACATAGGCACCTGCTGGCACCCTGTTTTCGGGTCCGATCTCGTCGACCTCGATCGATACATTGGCGGTCTCGATAATAAGCTCGCCGCCGCTCGGCATCGCGTCCCGTGAATTGATCGCCAAGTTCAGAATCGCATTTTCGATTTCACTTGGATCCGCCAGCACGGTCCACGGTGTTCGCTCGAGCACGGTCGTTAAAGTAATTGGTTCGCCGAGCGTTCGTTCGAGAAGTTCGGCCATCCCGATTACCTGCTCATTGAGATTGAGCGCCGCTGCCTCGAAACTACGGCGACGCGCGAACGTCAGTAATCTGCCCGTCAGTCTGGCCCCCATCTCAGCAGCATCCTGCGCGCGTTTCAGTAAAACGTGTTCCTTGTCTTGGCTAAGCCGCATATCGAGAAGTTCCAAGTTGCCGGTAATCACGGTCAACAGGTTATTGAAGTCATGTGCGATGCCACCAGTCAGTTGACCAACAGCTTCCATACGTTGATTTCGCACCAACAGAGCCTGCGAACGTTCCCGCCGGCTCATCTCGCGGCGCAACTCTCGCGTGCTTTCGTTGATCCTTTGCTCCAGAACGGATTGAATTTCCCGGCGGTCGGTGATGTCGCGGACGGCACCGATGGTGCGTGCCGGTTTGCCATTTCGAAATTCTGTATGAGATCTGACGCTGAGCCAACGCCGGACGCCATTGGGAAGAACGAT
>JANLXZ010000019.1:0-8435 GCA_031365375.1 Hyphomicrobiaceae bacterium
GGGGTTGGCAAGCATAGCATCGAATATGCGTCGTGCTGTGGTCCGGTCACCGGACAGTTGCGCGGCCTGAGCCCGCAGCAGATGGGTCAGCGGCTCATTCGGTAACGCCTTGCGGGCCTGGATAGCGTACCGGGTGGCAAGCGATCGATCACCTGCGCCAATTGCGATCATGCCGCTCGACAATGATTCGAGACCACGTTTATTGCGACGCTTCAGGAAAAACGTCCCGATATTTGACGGGCTCTGCCAGATCTGTCGAATAATTGACCAAGTGACTAGCGTCAGCACCAACAAAAGTGCGATGCCGATCACCGCGTGAAACACCGTCGGGTTGGCCGTATACCCTTGCCATTCGATGTTGATCGACCCAGGCCGGTCGGCAAGCCACGCCAACGCTGCTGCGAGGCCGGCAACTCCGACGAGAAACAAGACGAGACGCACCATGACGCTACTGCTCTTTCGTTCTCAATTACTGTTTTCAGGGTGCCGACTTGCTAGCCAGCGCCGATTTTAGTTGCGTCTCTACATCGGCGACAGCTTTGTCCACGGCAGCGCGGCTTTCAACCTTGGCGAGCCAAGCAGCACCAGCGGAGCGCGCTTTCGGTGAAAGCTTTTTGGCTTCCTCGACGATGTCGCCGAGGCGGTTGGCTTTCAACGCAGCATCCATCCTTGCGGCAATCGCCTCGGCCGACGTTTCGGCAGCGTCGGCGTTCGACTTGCGCACACGCACAATCGATTTTGCACCTGAAATCAATTTGTCGACGACGCTTGCCTCCGCAGGCTCGGCATCAGCTGAGATGAGGGCGTAGGCCACTGAGCGGAAATCCGAGGTTAACGACGTGGTCGATGCAATGCCCTGGCTTTTGAATGCTTCGAGTGCCTTGAGGTCGAGCTTGCCGCCGCCGACTTTTTGCACAGCCGCAAGTTCGGTAGTGAAAGGGCCGCCTCGATCGAGCGTTCTTTTGAGGTTCGAGAGTTCGAGCGACAGCACGATGCGCTCGGCGGTTGCGCGCCGGTCATCTTCGCTTTTCACGACGCCCGCGATATTTTGCTCGATGGCTGATAGCTTCGTCGTGAGCGGGGCGAGTGCGGTCGACACGTCCTGCGTACGGGCCACCGTTTTCAACTGGCCTGCAATATCGCCTTTGAGCCCGGCCGTTTCCTCTTTGACCGAACGCACAGCTTGATCAATCGCGTCGAGCCGTTGGATCGCACGTGCCGCATCGGTCTTGACCGCCGATAGATCGCGGTCGATGCGCTGCACGCCCGAGCGGGCCTGCTCCGCCGCCTCGGTCGCCTGGCCGAGACGCGCTTCCACGTCTTGGGTCACATTCTTGCGAACGTTCGCCATCTGGCCGTTGAGCGTGGCTTCGAGATCGGCGAGCTTACCGGTAATGACTGCGAGTTGCGGAATGCGTCCCTTCTGCGGATCGGTGCCGGCCGCAGCGGACAGGGCTGCGAGCGATTCCTCGAGCTTCGTGAGCTTTTCCGCATCGGCGCCGGGGGCAGGTTTACCGACCTTGTCGGCGAGCGCCTGTGTTTCGGCCGCAAGCTTGGCTTGTGATGCGGTAATGGATGGCAACGTGCGGCCGAGCTCTTCCAGTTTGGCGACACGGCTTTCGGCAGCCGTTAACTTCTGCGTCATTTCGTTCGAGGCACTCACGCCCTTCGCTTTCGCTGTCTCTTCAACGGCGGCGAGCCGCTTCTGCATTTCACTCATGCTCGTGGCCGGGCCAGTAAGGCCAAGCTGTGGGGCGATCGTATCGGCGCCCAATAGTGCGAGAAACCCGCCGGCGACACCGGCAAACAGATGGGTCGCGAGCGCGGTCAACCCACCACGCGCTTTTGGTTGGTTGGCGGCGGCCGACGCAACAGGCTTGGACGAAGAAGGCGTTGCGGCAGGCTTCGCGGCTGGCGGCACTGTCGATGCACTCGCGGTTGTAGATTTGATCTCAACGGTCGCTGGACCAGTAGGCTTGGCGCCGCCAGTCGTCGGATTCGAAGCCGGTTTGTCGCCACCAATAGTCGCGTCACTCGTTGCCGGCTTGGCATCCTGCTTGGGATCGGGCTTTGACTCGGGGCTTTTAACCTCGGTTGCCTTCAGATCGATCAGTGCCGACGGTTTCTTAGGGCTGGCCACGTCGGGCGTCGGCTTTGCCGGGCCTTTGCCCGAACCATCGTTGCTAGCTGACATGATTGACTAGATCCTCCACAACGCAACGGGCCGCGATCCGCGATGGACGCAAGCGGCAATTACGGACTACATCACAGCGGCTTAAACCCAGGCACTCCGCCGCTACAATCAAAATCGGCGAAGTAGGCCGAAATTCTGCGGAATGGGATTGAAGGTGTTTACGATTTTGCAGTGGCTGCCCCGATAAGCGCAAGCATTTCTTGAAGATTTGGCTGTTCAGCAACTTTGATTGGTATCCCGTCCAATGCCGCAAGGCGGGAAGCAGCTACCTGCGAGATGCAAAAGTGCACGATGCCCTTGCAGGCTTGGCCCAAATTGTGCTGCTGAACGAGGCTGGCGTAGACCTCGGCAGTGCGCGGCGATAACAGGATGACGCCGTCAATGCGTTTGTTTCGCATACTGGCAACCGTCGAACTGGCGAACCGCTCGGCCGTCTGGGTTGAGTACACAATTGGTTGCGAGATAAAAAAACCAAGTCGATGCAACTCGTCGACAAAGTTGGCCGAAACAGTATCGCCCTGCAGGTGGACGAGCGGACCGCCGTTGACCTCGGCGTGCTCGGAAATGATGGGAACAAGTTCGCGTGCGTTGGATGGGCCTTCGACGATCGAAGTAAACCCTAGTTGGCGCGCGGTGGCGGCGGTGCCAGGACCTACAGCGAACAGCAGGAGCTTCTTGGCCGCGTCGATGTGTGGTCCCTCAGCGAGCGCTCGCAGACCATTGCGGCTCGTAGCGATTAACGCCTGTGCACCGTCGAGATCGACATCTTCGGTGTTGGCGGTCGAAATGGTGAGTAGCGGCTCGATCGTGACCTCGTGGCCGAGCGCGACCAACTCCGATTTGAACACCACCGAATCCTGTTCGGGGCGCGTGACCAGTAACCGCATCAGATCGTCCCATCGAATAGTTTTGTGGCACCACGTTCCATTAGATCGACGCCTGCCAATTCACCGATGATGAGCGCGGACGAAGCCGGCCCTTCGTGCGCGCATTCGACGCTGCGGTGACCATCTGGTGACAATACCTGGCCGCGCAGTGTGAGGACACCCCCTGAAAGGGTCGCCATTCCAGCAATCGGGGTGCGGCAAGAACCGTCCAGAACTTTCAGAAAGGCTCGTTCTGCTGCAACGCAGAGCCTGGACTCCTCGTGGTCGATCTTGGCAAGCAGTCGCATGATTGGCTCATCGTTGGCGTGGCCAACAACACCGATCGCGCCTTGTGCGACGGCTGGAAGCATCTCTGCCGGCTCGATGCGCGACGCAATGCGATCACTCATGCCCAGCCGATCCAGCCCGGCGCAGGCAAGCAACGTCGCGTCGGCCAGACCATCGCTAAGCTTTTGCAGCCGCGTTTGCACGTTGCCGCGAAAACCGACGACTTTCAAATCAGGTCGCAGTGCTCCAACCTGCGCCTGCCTTCGCAATGAGGAAGTACCCATTGTGGCGCCGATCGGCATCGCTGCAAGCGTCGGGTAGCGCTGGCTGACGAAGGCATCGCGGACGTCATGTCGCGGCAGCACTGCGCCAATCGAAAATCCGTCGGGCAAAAACGTCGGCAGGTCCTTCATTGAATGCACCGCGATGTCGATTTGATGCGCAATCAACGCCTCGTCAATCTCCTTGGTAAACAGTCCCTTGCCGCCGACCTCCGACAACGGGCGATCCTGGATGCGGTCTCCGGAGGTCTTGATTGCCGCGATTTCAAAGTGGTCTTCGGTCAAACCATGTGCCGCAATCAGAGCGCGCCTGACCTCACGGGCTTGCCAAAGGGCGAGCGGCGAGCCGCGCGTGCCAATACGGATCTTTGGCACCGGTCCCGACTGGTTTGCTTGCACGTCGTGTTCCTCGGGTGGTAGCGCTCGCGTGGCGGAATAAACTCGAGCCTTTAATGCCCCAATCATCGGGTACAAGGCAAACGGCAAGGAAGGCTAATCGGTGATTTCAGCAGCCAGCCCCTTCGGCGCCAAGCCAGCAGGCCAATGTTTGGTGCTCGGGATCGAAACCAGCTGCGACGAGACGGCAGCCGCGATTGTCGTGCGCGATGGCGATGGGCAAGGCCGGATTTTGTCCAATATCGTACGTTCTCAGTGGGAGCAGCACCGTCCGTTCGGCGGTGTAGTGCCGGAAATTGCCGCACGCGCGCATGTGGAGTGTCTCGACGTTATCATCGCCGAGGCGCTCGCTCAGGCCAATGTCGGGTTGAACGATATCGACGTTATTGCAGCGACTGCGGGGCCGGGTCTGATCGGCGGCCTGATCGTCGGGCTCACCACTGCGAAGGCGTTAGCGCTTGCGACTGGGAAACCGCTTATTGCGGTCAATCATCTGGAAGCGCATGCGCTGACTGTCGGCCTGACTGAAGGGTTGTCGCCGCCCTATCTGCTGTTGCTGGTTTCCGGCGGGCATACCCAAATCCTGCATGTGCGCGCCGTCGGCGCCTATGAGCGCGTGGCGACTACGATCGACGACGCTTTGGGTGAAGCGTTCGACAAGACCGCGAAGCTGTTGGGTCTGGCCCAACCCGGTGGCCCCCATGTTGAGCGGGCAGCACTAAATGGCGATCCCACGCGGTTTGCGTTCCCTCGCCCGATGGCTGGTCGCGCCGAGCCGCACTTTTCGTTTGCCGGCTTGAAGACCGCCGTCAGACGTCAGGCGCAGCAACTCTCACCGCTGACGGAAAGCGACGTTGCCGATCTATGCGCGAGCTTCGAGGCCGCCGTCACCGAAAGCGTGGTAGACCGTTGCCGGCACGCGTTCCGCTGGGCCGAGGGAGAGTTTTGCACGACGGCACCTCGACGGCTGGTGATCGCGGGTGGCGTTGCCGCAAACATGCGATTGCGAGCGGGACTCGAAACCGTGGCCGATAAGCACGGCTGGAGCATCCACGTGCCGCCCGTTTCACTTTGCGGAGACAATGGCGCGATGATCGCCTGGACGGGAGCCGAGCGGTTCGCGTTGGGGTGGCGCGACGCACTCGATTTTGCGCCTCGTGCGCGTTGGCCGCTCGACGCAGATGCGATTCCCGCACTCGGACATGGACGGCACGGGGCCAAGGCCTAGAGGACAGTTGCGATGCTTACATCATCAGTTGGCGTGGTAGGAGCGGGGGCTTGGGGCACTGCGCTCGCGCAGGTCGCGGCAAAGGCCCAGGAAGCCGGCGGATCGAGCGTCTGGCTGTGGTGCCGTGATCAGATGGCAGCCGCGGCGATCAATCGGTCACGGGTCAACGACAGCCGGCTCCCGGGCGTGATGCTCGCTCCAAACGTGCGCGCTACATCGGAACCTTCAACGCTTGCAGCTTGTGACATTGTTTTGATCGCTACCCCGGCACAGACGGTGCGTCAGGTGTTGAAACAGTTCAACCCGGTCCTGAAGCCTGGCGCACGCATCGTGATAACCGCGAAGGGTCTCGAACGGGGCACTGCGGCCTTCATGACCGACATCCTGGCCGACGAATGTCCGGGTTGCGAACCACTTGTGCTCTCGGGGCCGAGCTTCGCCGACGATGTCGTTCGCGGACTGCCGACCGCCGTCACTCTTGCAGCTCGATCGTTGGAAATCGCTCATCCGGTCGCAGCCGCTCTCAGCATTCCGGCATTCCGGCTCTACGTGTCGGATGATCTTGTTGGCGTTCAAGTCGGCGGTGCCGTTAAAAACGTTCTGGCAATTGCCTGCGGAATTGTTGCCGGCCGCAAACTTGGCGAGAGTGCGCGGGCTGCTGTGATTGCACGCGCCTTTGCGGAGCTGAACCGTATCGGCCGCGTTCTGGGCGCGCGTAGCGAAACGCTCGGCGGGCTTTCGGGTCTTGGTGATCTGGTGCTCAGTTGCTCCAGCGCGCAGTCGCGTAATTTCCAGCTCGGCGAAGCCATGGGCAAAGGGCGTTCGCTTGACGAAATTCTCGGCAGTCAACGCGGCACCAGCGAGGGCGCCTATACCGCAAGCGTCGTCGACGCACTTGCAACCAAGTGCGGCATCGACGTTCCGATCGTCTCGGCAGTTCGCCAAATCCTCGACGGCGATTGCACGATCGACACGGCAATCGAGCAATTGCTGCAACGGCCGCTGAAGTCTGAAATCTAAGTTCGCTCAGTTCCCAAACAAGCCGGAGAAGAGCGTCGCCAAGCCACCGTCGTTCGATGGTCGTGAGGCCTTAACGGCACTCCGCCGCACTTCACGCTCGGCGCGAGCCGATGGATCGGCTTGCGCGATCAGCCTGATAGGGCGCCCCTCCAGAGCAGATGAAATGCGGCTGTCGTGGCCGTAGATATCGCCGTAAGTTTTGAGGCGGCCGTCATCGTCGACCACCGCCGTAAAGTAGGTAACGTGCACCGGGATCTGCTTGGCGAGCGTGACTTCTTGGGTGCTGCCACCGGCGATTGCGTGGCCGACCTGAGCCGACGACCAGCCCTTGTCCTCGGCCAGCAGCACTTCGGCGAGCCGGCGTGGATTTTGCACCCGCATACAGCCGTGGCTGAACGCCTTATCGGCGCGCGAAAAAAGTCCGCGTTCCGGCGTGTCGTGCATGTAGACGTCGTGCTTGTTGGGGAAGCGGAACTTCACCACGCCAAGTACATTCGAGTTGCTCGGCGGTTGCGTGAATTGAAAATTTCGAATGTCGGCGGTTTCCCAATTCACCGAGCTCGGATTAACCGGGCGTCCGTTGTAACTCACCGTCAGATTGTGCCGGCGCAGGATCGCCGGATCGGATCCGCCGCCCCAAAAGCTAGAGGATGATGATCGCCGGAGCACCGGTGCAATTTCGTTCATCTTGATGCCGTCGGGCACGCCCCACGTCGGATGGAAAATGACGTACTTCATATCGGCTGAAAAGATGGGTGTCGGCGTGCTCGGTTTACCGACGATGATCGTTTCGGTATGAGCAACTTTGCCTTCTTTCATCACCCGCACGCGATATTCGGGGATGTTGTCCCACACGTGGAAACTGCCGAGATTCTCGGGTAGCCAACGCCACCGCTCCATGTTCACGAGAATGCGCTGGGTATTGTCGCCTTGCGGTGGTTTTGCTCGCGCGCTGGCCCGTGCGGATTTGCCCGTGGTCTCGGCAATCGGTTGCACCGGGTTCGATGCGGTGGCAGGATTTCGCGCGGACAAGAGCGCCTGTCTGAGCTTCTCGAATTGCGGGTGTTTCGGATGCAAGCCGCGCAAATATGCTGATGCGTCGCCGCCTGTTGGAATATTAAGCAAAACCGTTTTCGGATCGATTACGGGCGGTTTTTGGTCGACGTTGCGGCCGAGCAAACTAATGTCGATGCGTCCGCCGCGGGCGTGACGGGCGTACTTCAAAACGGCGATTGCAATCCGCACTTCGGCTGCTGCCTGCGCTTCCGGTGTCAAAAATGTTTCGGTCGTATCAGGTACATCATAACTCGCCGGTGTCAGTCCCCAGTCGGCAGCACGCCGAATTTCCTCGATTGCCGAGACAGCTCGCGGCGTCAATCGATCGTCGGCGACCCAAAGAATGGCGCTCGTGGTTTCGCTGTAATATGCGGCGATCGCTGCCCGATCTGCTTTGTCGCTGGCTTTGGACGCTGCGCTCACGAGTTGTTGTTGGATCAGAACTTTGAGTGGCGACAGCACGGCGGTGGCCGGCGAAGCTTCGACCGCTGGAGTGTCCGCAGTAGGCGTCGCGCTAGGCTCATTGGCGTAAGCTGCCAACCCCGAAGTCGACAAAACTAAGTAGGCGCCAAGCGCCAAGACGGGCTTCATCGAGGGCATGTTGTCTCCCCTAAACTTTGTCACTTCGCCCCGTAGTGTCCCCACGGCAATAGTGAACAATCCTCATTACCGCAATTCGGTGGCGGCGGATACCCGATCGTCAAGCGCGTCCCCATCGCGATCGACAATGCAGGCACGAAAACGCAACCATGGCGGTGTAGTGAAGGCTACACCGCCATGGTTAATCGTTCTTAAATATTTGGCCAAGGGTTAAGCGGCAACACCTGTTCCAACCGGGCAGCTCAGTCCGGTACCGCCTAGGCCGCAGTAGCCATGCGGAACTTTGGCCAGGTACTGCTGATGGTAATCTTCAGCGTAATAAAATTCAGGGGCGTCAACGATTTCGGTCGTTATGGCACCGTAACCGTTCGCTGTAAGCACGCGATTATAAGCAGCCTTTGCCGCTTCCGCTGCAGCCTTCTGTTTTGCCCCGTACGTATAGATGCCTGATCGGTATTGGGTCCCGACGTCATTGCCTTGGCGCATGCCCTGGGTCGGATTATGGC
>JANLXZ010000020.1:0-2587 GCA_031365375.1 Hyphomicrobiaceae bacterium
AGCCCGGCAATGCCATCGAGCGTCTGCTGGTCCAGCATACGGCGGGCCACATCCCGGAGGTGTCCAATTTTGATTTCTATTTCGTCGCACTGTCTGCACATGACGCCACCGCATTTGCGCGAGTTAGTTCACGAACAGTCTACGTCTGTGTCGCCAGTTTGTTTCCGCTACTCCGGCATCCGGACCGGGCCTGCAAGGAATTGGTACGTTGGAACCCTTGTGCTGTTCCAACTCTCCAGGGTCGCGTTGCATACCGCGCATTCGAAGCTGGCAATCTGACGCGCCGGCGCCATGCCCTCGGTGCGCTTGTAGACCGCGCCACACGGACAGGATCGGTGTTGAGATTCTGACATGCCTGCTCATGCGCCGGTAATGCACCAGGCGCGACCCCTAATCAACGCAGGCCTCCCCAAAGGCCGAGAACGAAGTACGCCAAGAGGATTAGAACAGGCCACCGTAGCCCCCAGATGTGACGCATGCGGGAGACTTACTCTGTCGGGGGAATTGGTGGGGCTGCCGCGTTGAGCAGATTGGAAAGAGCGGTCACGATTTGTGCGGGCGCGAAGGGCTTGAGCAAAATAATGCTGTTCGGGACGCCTCTTGATGCCCAGTCCCCGCCATCGGTGCCGGTCATGTAGATGACTGGTATCGATGGATAGATCTCCCGGGCGGCGCGGGCCACGTCCCAACCGCTCAATCTTCCCAGCAACTTGATGTCGGTCACGACCGCCCGATACTCGAAACCGCCCTTGAGAAGGGTTATTGCCTCTTCGCCGGAGCCTGTGATTTCAGGCTGAAAGCCGCCGTCGGATAGAGCCTCTTCTACGATGCTCTGAATTTGCGGATCGTCCTCGACGACCAGGATTGCAACCTTTTCATTCACTTCAACTTCTCCCCCGCTGCTTTTACCTGCAGTCCCCGGATTAAGGGGCAATGGTTGCTTTGGTTCCATTATGCACAAAAGTGAACATAGCCAAATCGGCCACTGTCAATTCACAGCGTCAGTTACGTCCGTCGCGGGTTGGTGATCCGGCTATGGGTATCGCTCTACGGAATTGAACCAAGGTGCCCGCTGATCGTTGCCTGAAGACCCAGCGGGAGAACAAATCCATGCGCGCCCATGTCCTCGCCACACTGTTACTCGCGTTGTCGAGCACATCCACATTCGCCCAGGGCGAGGGGAAAGGCGAAGGGAAAGTTCAGATTTCGCCTCCGCAAAGCGTGCCGGCCCAACCCGCCCCGTCGGATCAGAATGCCCAGCAACCGCGAGATCAACGACCTGACCGGGGTCAATCGAGAGGCGACGAGCGAGAGATGGGTCGCGACTGGCGGATGCGTCGGGGCGATGGCGACCGTATCGGACCAGACGACCGCGACTTCAATCCCGAAATGCGGGGTGGCCGCGATGAATATCGCGATCGTGACAAGGATCGCGGTCGATCCGGAGATCGTGACGATCGAAATTATCGAGACCAGAACCGTGCGGACCGAGACTATCGACACTACGGGGAAGATTGGCCACGGCGGCGTGTGAAGGTCTGCATCGAATACGACAACGGTGACGAATATTGTCGTTACAGGCAAGGCCGCTAACGCAGCGTTGTCGTTGCACAGTATCCGGAGCACCAGGACCAGGACAGATAATAATGGGGGCCACAAAAGCGGAGTTAAACAGATATTTTGAGATGATTGATCGGCGGGTGCCGACACGAGTCTCGGAGTTCATTCGCTGGTTGCGCAAACCATCTTCGTTCCCGGCTCGGCTGGCCTGTGCTGCGTTGTTCATTCTAGGCGGCATCTTTAGCTTCTTACCGGTGTTGGGTATCTGGATGCTGCCCCTTGGGCTTATGTTGATCGCGCAAGATGTTCCCCTTTTGCAAAAGCCGCTCGTTAGAGTCTTGGCGTGGATAGAAGCAAAATGGGAGCTGCTACGACTGAAATGGCAAAATAAGTAACGCGTTCGCGGCTACCTGAGGGATCGTTGTGCGGGGCCGGGCAAGCGACAAGAGCCGAAGCGATGGTGAAGCGGAGTTTGTGATTGATCGCTGTAACGAGCACGACGGCATGCCCATGGAGCGAGAGAGGATATGAAAGACTTTTCGAACGCATCATTTCCGCCCGAAACGATAAGTCTGATGAAAATCGCTTTGGACGCTGCGGTGGCGACGCTGCCGGAACCGGTTAGCACAGCCCACGTGCAAGCCATCGCCGAAACCATCCTGCGTTCTGCCAAGGAAGGCGAACGAGATCCATCGGCATTGCAAAGAATGGCGCTCCTGGAACTTCAGATAGCGCCCCGCTGATCGGCAAATATTTTTGCTTGAGAGGGAGCGGTTGGATTTACTTCAACTCTTGCGCCGGCTCTGCGAGGCGAGATATCTGTCTCTTCCGAATATGAACGGACGTTCAATGACTTACGCCGATGTAATCTGGCGAGCGGGAACGTAAGACCCTCGCATCGATTAATACTCCACATGTAATCGGAGTGCTCAAATGAACAGGTTAGCTATCGTACTTGCCGTCGGTGCAGCAGCGCTGCTCGGTGGTTCCGCCGCAAACGCTGCGGGCAACACGGTGAAGGCAAATG
>JANLXZ010000021.1:0-5237 GCA_031365375.1 Hyphomicrobiaceae bacterium
TTGTGCTCGCAGAACCAGCGGAAGTGACCGGCGAAGAACGGCAGGTCGTCGAACGTGCCCGATTTCAATGGCGGGCTTGCCCCGCGCGGTTGGGTTTTCAATATCGCGTCGAACGTCACCTGGTCGGTCGCCGATATATCCAACACAAATTGCCAGGATTGGCCGCCGGGTTTCCCGGTCATTTGAGCGCGATCAACCCGGATCGGGCTATTCGCATCCAGCACGATGCGGGATTTGCGAGCAGCGAACAGGCCATATCGCCAAGCAGCAATCAAACCGTGCGCCGCCGGTACATCGGCAGTCGTGAATTTGAATTGCAGATCCGGCACATCGACAATCAGTCGCGTCGGCTCGCCTAAAACGAAGACATTCGGTTTGATTGGGCCAGTAACGTCGAACACAATCTGGGTACGCACTTGGTCGCCAGAAAATCGCGCGCCTGTGACCCTGATCGCCACGGGTTGTGACGTGCCGCTAATCGCCGGCAGAGCGCCAACCGGTTCAGGCGCCGCATGCTTGGCTCCAGGCGCAGGTTTGACCGATGGGGTAACGACCACGGGTGAAGCTAATGCACCGACGGCTGCGGACTGAGCATTGCATGGCCAGACCGTGGTTAATTTCACGGCGAGCAAAACTGCAACTATAGTAGCCGCTCCTCGGAGCACGTAGTTACCTCAACATCTTCCGTGAGCGCAGCCCGAGACCTTTAAGAACGACTGAAACGCCTCTTTAGTGATCTTCAAGTTGCATAGAAACTGTGGGCGAGCATCGAACTTAATGACATCGTAATAGCATTCCCGCACCCTATAAGCGCGCTGGTCCCAATTTACCGACACCAACTGCTATATCAGCCTTGCTTGCCGACCAGCTAACCCGTAATGTTTTATTTGCGTCGATCGCCGTGGTTTCTCATCCCGGTGTGATGATTTGGCAGATCGTTCGTCGGTCGGCCGAGTGAAACGTGTTGCCTGAGCGCATCACGACCTTCGCTAAGATCCTTCACATCCCGTATGAGTGACTTGGCAACCGGTGCCGGTCGCTCGACCGTCGAACGAGGCATCGTTTTTGTCGCACGACGTTCTTCTCACCATCGAGGACACCGCGATAAAATGGTTTAGCCCGCGTGTCGATGTACGCGAAGTGATTGGTGCAGTAAATTGCACGCACGGCATTTTGCATGATTGGCCAGCCAGGAAAGGCAGCGCTGCCAAGCTTGCATAAATCCTGCTCGGTAGCCGAATGGCCCAATAGCCGATGGCGACGATCGGGTGCGAGTATGATCCCGAAGCATCGACGGTGTTCGTCGGCAATGGGAGCTGATCGCGGAACAAGCTCCAGAGCCGAATTTTCACTCGGTTCACTAATGGATCCAAGGCCAGACATGAAGGTCACAGGCACAAGGCAAACTGCTGGAGGGGATAATCGCTGCCGTCGTGGCGCGAACGTTCCTTCATTTGCCTCGCCGGCGTGTCGCACGGCCGCACGTATCCGGGTCACAGCCCGCGATTTTCTCGGACGCTACACTCATCTATCCCCCCGCAACCAAACACGTGCGCCCGGATCGGGCTGCCAGCCGGCTCCACGCGAGCCGAACGATCTCGACAACCTCTCCAGGACCGTGCGCAAGCACACGTCCGGACGAAGGTCGCCGGCGATCGTTCGAGCATCAGCGTTGGTCAAGCCGTGCGAGGCCCGGCCGCCCCTCCGGCGCGCGAAGGACCAAATGACATGTCGCACAATAAAATGCTTATCGATGCCACCCACCCGGAGGAGACCCGCGTTGTCGTCCTACGCAATAGCCGCGTAGAGGAGTTCGACTTCGAATCGGCCGCACGCAAACTTTTGCGCGGCAATATCTACTTGGCGAAGGTGACACGCGTCGAGCCGTCGTTACAGGCGGCGTTCATCGACTACGGCGGAAACCGTCATGGCTTTCTCGCCTTCAACGAAATTCATCCCGATTATTACACCATACCGGTCGCCGATCGGCAGGCACTGCTTGACGAGGAGGCGGCCGCCGACGCCGCCGAGGAAGCCGAGGCCGACCGCCGTGCCGAAGCGCGTGCGTCGCGCGGTGCGGACGACACCGAGCACGACGACGCGGAAGACCAGGCCATCGACGTGTCGGACCTCTTGCCGCCCGAAACGATCGAGCCGATCGGTCCAGGCGGTTTACCCGCTGGCGCGACCGACAGTCGAGACCAAGTCAGCTCGGCGCCCATCGACCCGCATCCCTCATCGGTCGAATTCCCCTCGCCGGATGTCGATGCTGCGATCGTCCAAACCGTCGACCATGACGGCCTCACGGCCCCAGCACTTGCCACTGATGGCGAAACGTCGCCGGTTTCCGCCGAGGCCGTCGACGTCGTGGGTTCAGAAGACAGCACGGAAGAATTGCCGACCCGCCCTCGCCGGCGCGCGCGCTCCTACAAGATCCAGGAAGTCATCAAGCGGCGCCAGATCATTCTGGTCCAGATCGTCAAGGAGGAACGTGGCACAAAGGGCGCCGCTCTCACCACCTATCTGTCGCTAGCCGGCCGTTACACGGTCCTGATGCCGAACACGGCGCGTGGAGGTGGCATCAGCCGCAAGATTACCAACGCTCAAGACCGCAAGCGCTTGAAGGCAATAGCTCAGGATCTCGACGTGCCGGAAGGCATGGGGTTGATCATCAGGACCGCAGGTGCCGCCCGCACGTCGCAAGAGATCAAGCGCGACTTCGAATACCTGCTCCGCCTTTGGGAAAATGTGCGCGACATGACGCTGCAGTCGACCGCGCCGAGCCTTGTCTATGAGGAAGGCGATCTGATCAAGCGGTCGATCCGCGATCTCTATACCAAGGAAATCGACGAAGTAGTTGTCGCCGGCAGCGCGGCCCACCGGGAAGCGCGCGATTTCATGCGCATGCTGATGCCGAGCCACGCGAAAAACGTGATCGACTATCGCGACCCTGAACCGCTATTCAACAAGTACCAGATCGAAAAGCAGCTGAACGCGATGTTCAGTCCGTTCGTCAATCTGCGCTCGGGCGGCTACCTCGTCATCAATCAGACGGAAGCGTTAGTTGCGATCGACATTAACTCCGGCAAATCGACCCGTGAGTTCTCGATTGAGGAGACCGCCCTCAACACCAACCTTGAAGCCGCCGACGAGATCGCGCGTCAGCTCAAGCTGCGCGACCTCGCTGGCCTGATCGTCATCGACTTCATCGACATGGAGGAGAAGCGCAACAATCGCTCCGTCGAACGCCGGATCAAGGACGCGTTGCGCTTCGATCGGGCTCGCATTCAGGTCGGCCGCATCAGCCATTTCGGGCTTCTAGAAATGTCGCGCCAACGACTGCGCACCGGCGTTCTGGAGGGTTCGACCACGCAGTGCCCGCATTGCCAGGGCACCGGCATCATCCGTTCGACCGAGTCGGTGGCGCTAGCCGTCATCCGCGCCCTCGAAGATACGCTGATCGCCAACGGACGCTCCTCGCTCGTCGCCACGACCTCGGCTGGCGTCGCGTTGTACATCTTAAATCACAAGCGCGCCTTTGTCGTCGACATGGAGCATCGCTACGGTGTTTCGGTCACGGTGCAGGCGAGCGATAAGGTGCAAGGTTCGAACTTCACGATCGAGAAGTCGAACCTGCCGTTGATTGCTGCGCGCCGTCCCGACAAAGCCGCCGTCAACATGGACTGGGGCTTCGATGGCGAGACCGACGCTCCGAGCGCACCTGAGGCGCACATCGAGGAAGTCGAAATCGACGAAGCCGAAGACGTTGCTGTCGAGGGCCGCGGTCCGGACGAAGCAACGAACGGAGACGCACCGCGTGGCCGCAAGCGCCGCCGCCGGCGTGGCGGACGTCGTGACGACCGGGGCGACGATCGCAGCGAACAGCGCACCAGCGGCACGCAATCGCAGCCCGCTGACGAAGACGAGCGCCCATCGCGGCAGCCGACCGGCGAGCTTGAAGAACTCGGCGACAACGATGAAGCCGGCGCTGAGGATAACGCCCGCCATGAGGCCCGAGACGGCAGCAACGGTGGCGACGGCGGCCGGCCGTCAGAACGTGGCGAACGAGGTGCCGGCGATGAAGCCGGCGGTGCCCGTCGCGGCCGACGCCGGGGACGCCGTGGTGGCCGTCGTGGCGGACGCGATCGTGAGCCGATGCGTGCCGGTGACACGGCGGTCCCAAATGGATCGCACCCGAGCGATGCCAACCAGGGAACGAGCGACCTTCCGCACGCCGCCGACCACGCCGACGGGGGACATGCGCATGACGCTGGATCGTCACGAACGGAGCATGGTGAGCAAGCCGACCGTCCGCATGAGCGCTTAGAGGCTCCTGCCGCCGGTGAGGCGCATGCGAATGGGACGACCGAAGTTCGCGCTGCGGCTGTTCCACCCGAGCCACGCGCCGAGCCTAGACCGGTCCCGCAACCTCGCGTCACGGCGACGGAGGCTCAAACCTCAATGCAACCGCCAGCCCCTGCGCCGCATGTCGATCCTACGCCGATCGCGCGTCCGCCCGTAGTCGATGTTCCCGCCGCGGCCCTCGCTGAGGTCTCGAACACGCCTGATGATGATAAACCTGCCCGTAAAGGCTGGTGGCAGCGCCGCTTCTCAGGCGAGTAAGGGCAGCGCTCGGACAACGCAGTACCTCTTAGGTAGAGCGATCTTGCGAGAACCGACGTCCACGACTGATGTTTGTGGTTGTCGGGTCTCGCAAAGGGACTTCCAAGAGGTCGCTCGCAAGGGCTCTACCCGACCCACGTGCCGCCATTTTGGTTGGCCTCAAAGCCAGTTGCTCGACTAAACCCAGCGAAAATCACGCTGCTTTGTCGGCCGTCGCGGGCTCGTCGTCTTCGTACAGCTCGTAGTGGTCTTCGAGGCGGTCGAGGAAGGTGGCGCATAGGGTCATCAGATCGCCCAATTGAATGCGCTCGGCAATCAGAAATGTCTCGCCAATTTTCACGGTTCCAAATGCGCGCAAGCCGGGCGCGTCGGGCGGAATGACGCCGCGTGCGCGCAGGTAGGCGACGGGCTCACTGCCTGAATGGAAATCGGATGAGGTGGAATCGCCGAGTTCAGCAACGGCATCTTCGAGGGCTGCCGTGCCGCCGACGAACAAGCCGATGAGCGAACGATAGCGTTGATCGGCGGCTCTGACTTCGATCGCCCGCGCGCGTGCCTGCAGGACGCGCGCGGCGATCGTCATTTCCAGTGTTCGAACTTGCTCTGAGAACGAC
>JANLXZ010000113.1:0-8303 GCA_031365375.1 Hyphomicrobiaceae bacterium
CAACGTACCATCCGAGGCGGCGGAAAACGACGTTGGGGGCTTGACAGCCGACAGTCGCGCGGAACAGCCTGGCTGGCAGTTAGCGGCTTTATCGGGCGCCAAGGTAGACGGCGCCCGGTTCGATGCACAGGCGGATGCCAACGGCGCCGTCGCAATCCTTGCCGGCAACGATACCGCGCTACCCGCCGTCGGTATTCCCGTCGTGCGGTCGGACGATCCACGGCGCGCACTGGCCATGATGGCGGCCCAATTTTACCAGTTGCAGCCGCCGGTCGCGGTGGCGGTCACCGGCACCAATGGCAAGACGTCGGTCGCTGAATTCACGCGGCAAATTTTCGCCCATCTTGGCCGTCAGGCGGCGTCACTCGGTACCATAGGCATCGTTAAACCAGATGGCAGCGTCTATGGATCGCTGACAACGCCAGATCCGGTCACGCTGCATCGCACTTTGGCGGAACTTGCGAGGGACGGGGTCACGCACGTCGCCTTTGAGGCTTCCTCGCACGGCCTCGATCAACGGCGACTTGACGGCGTTCGGCTGCGGGCCGCAGCCTTCACCAACCTCGGGCGTGACCATCTCGATTATCATCCGACTGTCGAGGAGTACTTTACGGCCAAGCTTCGATTGTTCGATACGCTGCTTCCGGTGGATGGCATCGCGGTGGTGCACGCAGATGACGAGCGCGCCGCGCAAGTTTGCGCGATGGCTGCAGCACGCGGCATCGGCCTTTTCACAACCGGACGTGCAGGCGTTGATTTGAAACTCGTCAACGTCACCGCTGATGGATTCGCCCAGCGCTTGATAGTCGAGCATGCCGGTCGGAATTATGATTTGCGGCTGAAGCTGATCGGCGATTATCAGGCGACCAACGCGCTACTAGCGGCGGGCCTGGCGATAGCCGCCGGTGAAGATGTAGAGCTTGCGTTGGCGGCCATCGAAAGCCTGCAGGGCGTAAATGGCCGCCTAGACATCGTCGCGGAGCACAACGGCGGCCTCGCCGTAGTCGACTACGCACACAAACCCGAAGCACTGGAGGCTGCCCTCGCCGCAGTGCGGCCGTTTGCTACGGGCAAGCTCATCTGTGTGTTCGGTTGCGGCGGCGACCGCGATAAGGGCAAGCGCCCAATCATGGGTGCGATCGCGGCGCGCTGCGCCGACGTCGTTATCATCACCGACGATAATCCTCGCACCGAGGTGCCGGAAACCATCCGCCGCGAGATACTGACCGCGGCTCCAGGCGCGCGCGAGATCGGCGACCGGGCTGAGGCGATCGCAACCGCGGTACATATGATGCAGAAGGGCGACGTGCTGTTGGTTGCCGGAAAGGGCCACGAGACAGGACAAATCGTCGGCGAAACGACGCTACCTTTTTCGGATCATCAGGCACTGCGCTCTAACATGACGCCACCTTTGTGGACGCCAGACAAGCTTATCGAAGCAGCAGCCGGCGTGCTCGACGGCACAATCGCCCAGCCCTTCAATGGTTTCTCGATCGATACGCGCTCGCTAGAGATCGGTGACGTGTTCGTCGCCCTGAAAGATGCCCGCGATGGGCACGAGTTCGTCACCTCGGCATTCCAAGCCGGCGCGGCCGCAGCCCTTGTTTCTGGTTCGTACACGCGCCAACCCGGTGATGGTGCATTGATCCGCGTCGACGATCCATTGCGCGCGCTCGAGCGCATCGGCGTTGCCGCCCGATCGCGGCTTTCGCCAATTGCGCGCATTGTTGCGGTAACCGGCAGCGTTGGCAAAACCGGCACGAAAGAGATGCTGCGCGAGTGCTTCCAACGCGTCGGCAAAACGCACGCAGCGGTTAAATCGTTCAACAACCACTGGGGCGTGCCGTTGAGCCTCGCGCGGACGCCGGCCGACACTCAATTTGCCATTTACGAAATCGGCATGAGCAATGCGGGCGAGATCGAGCCGCTGGTAGCCCTTGTCAAACCGCACATCGCGATCGTCACAACAGTCGAGCCAGTACATTTGGTGAACTTCGTTTCGATCGAGGCCATCGCCGATGCCAAAGCCGAGATCTTCAGCGGGCTAGTCGCCGGCGGAACGGCAATCATAAATCGAGATAGTCCGCATTTCGAAAGACTTCGCCAGGCAGCCGAGCGTATCGGCGCTCGCATAGTCTCGTTCGGACATCAGCCCGGCGCCGACATTCGCATCGAAGCCGCCAACCTTCAGGATGACGGCAGCACAATAACCGTGCAATTGGCCGACGGACCTGTGAACTATCAACTAGGTGCGCCGGGCGCGCATCTCGTGCAGAATTCGGCAGCCGTTGTCGCAGCCCTCGCCCAAGCACTCGGTGCCAAATCAGTCGACTTTAATGACGCGCTGATGGCCCTGCGCGACGCGAACGCGCCTGACGGGCGGGGTGCCCGCACAATACTGCACGCTAACGGCGAAAGCATCCTGCTGATCGACGAGAGCTACAACGCCAATCCAGCTTCGATGCGGGCAGCTATCGCTGCTCTCGGCACCGTGCCGCGCAGCAAATATCATCGTCGCATCGTCGTATTGGGCGACATGTTGGAGTTGGGTGCGTCGAGCGCCGAGCTTCATCGAGACCTGAATGCGGCGATCGAGACCGCTCAAATAGATCTTGTGTTTGCATCTGGCCCCCTTATGCGGCATCTGTTCGACCATCTGGAGCCCTCTAGAAGAGGCGGATGGGCGGCAACTGCGTCAGAGCTCACGGCAGATGCTATCGAAGCGTTGCGCCCCGGGGACGCGGTGATGATCAAAGGGTCGTTGGGCAGTCGCATGGCGCCGCTGGTAAAATCTGTTAAAGAGCGGTTCTCCGGGGAAACATAAAAAGCGCCATTGCTTTTTACGTCAGGAGACACGGGTTGGGCAGGCATATGCTCCCAACCATCGAGAAGGGTCATCGAATGCTCTACGAGCTGATAAACTTCAGCGATCAGATCGGCGCGTTGAATGTGTTTCGCTACATCACGTTCCGTACTGCGAGTGCGATGATGACGGCAGGACTATTCGTCTTCCTGTTTGGTCCAGCAATCATCGATCTATTGCGCGTACGGCAGGGCAAAGGGCAACCTATTCGCGAAGATGGCCCGAAAACACATTTATCGAAGCGCGGAACCCCGACGATGGGCGGTCTAATGATCATCGGCGGCGTGACTGTTTCTACGCTGTTGTGGGCCAACCTGTCGAATGCCTACGTTTGGGTCGTGCTCGGCGTCACGCTTTCCTTCGGCGCGATCGGTTTCTACGACGACTATCTGAAAATAACCAAGCGTACGACCGACGGTTTCTCGACCAAAATCCGTTTGAGTTTGGAATTGATCGTTGCCGCGCTCGCTACTTATGCCATCATGAAACTGTCAGTTCCGCAGTTCGCGGGAAAACTGGCTGTGCCGTTTCTGAAAAATACGTTACTCGACTTCGGACCGTTTTTCGTCCTGTTCGGAGTGCTCGTGATCGCCGGTACCGGCAACGCGGTTAACCTGACTGACGGCCTCGATGGGCTCGCCATCGTTCCGGTCATGATCGCGGCCGCGACTTTTGGTATCTTCGCTTATGTCGCCGGTCGATTTGATTGGGCGCGCTATCTCCAATTGCATTACATCGCCGGCACCGGGGAGTTGGCTATTATCTGCGGCGCGTTGATCGGCGCGGGATTGGGATTTTTGTGGTTCAACGCCCCTCCCGCCATGATCTTTATGGGCGACACGGGATCGTTGGCGCTTGGCGGCGCCTTAGGAACAATTGCTGTCGCGACCAAGCATGAGATCGTTCTGGTCGTTGTCGGTGGGCTCTTCGTGCTTGAAGCCCTATCGGTGATCATCCAGGTCGCATCATTCAAAATGACCGGTAGGCGGGTGTTTCGCATGGCTCCGCTGCATCACCATTTCGAACAGAAAGGCTGGGCGGAGGCGACCGTCGTAGTGCGTTTCTGGATCATATCGGTTTGCCTCGCCTTGATCGGGTTGGCGACGCTGAAGCTAAGATAGCGCGCGGCTTTTCGTGATTTGCCAAGGGTGCTGCCATCCCTGTGATTGGGGAATGCTTGCACGACGGATGGCTTCGCCTTCGATATATTGTGACAATCTATTATTGATCGGCGCGGGAAAGTTTGCCGACTCGCCGTAGAGCGCTGCAAAACGTGAAGCGACGGCCGCGATACTGTGGTGGCGCTCCACATACGCGCGGCCCTGTTGGCCGATTATCGCCAAAAGTTCCCGATGTTCGCAGCACCAGACGAGGGCGTCGTCGAGCGTATCGGGCGTCACGTTGAGGAACGGGCACTCGTCGCTCGCGATCGCAAGATCCGCGGACCGCACATAGGTCATCACCGGTTTACCGCGCGCAAGTGCTTCGAGAGCCGTATATCCGTAAGCCCCGCCAATGAACTGATCAGCGACGAGATCGGCGTCTGCAAATAAACGCAGAACTTCGGTATTGGGTACACCGGAAATTCGCATCAGCTCGATCGCATATCCACGCTCTCGAAGCCTGGCTATACTGGCTTCAAGATAGGACGTGCCCTTGAAATGCGAGTGATTGGGCGCGTGCGCAATTCTAAGCGCGCCCGACTGAGTGCCAACACCCTCATATGACAGCTTATCAGTATCGATCGGCCAATAGGCAATATGTCTCGCGTCTGGCACGTAGGTCAGCATATCGCCAAGGGAAACCAACGCCGTGGCATAGGTAGAGAGTGTCTCCATCATTTCTTTTCCACGGCGATCATCGCAAACACAGTAGCGGCCCGGATCGTCGCAATCTACGCAGAAATTCCAACGACCAAGCTCCAACGTGGCTTCTCGCGTTCGAACATCGGCACCATAGGCGAATACGTACAGGCGTTTGTCAGCAGCCTTCAAAGCCGCAAGCTCGTCCGGATCCGCGCCAAAACTTCGCCACATCGGCGGCATGATCCCGCGATCGGCGAAGGTGTGGAACACGTCGTAACGTAACAGTGCGATCGCAAGGAGAAGGCGGTAGCCTGAACGTGATGCCGATGGCCAACGGTTGAATACCCTTGCCCAAAACCGCAAGTTCCAAGTGAAATTCCGTGTGATATAGTAGGTTTCGAAAACCACGCTCTCGCTGCGAAACCCAAGCGCTTCGTCACATTTGGCCTTCAACGGCAGCGTCACGATAGGCGTAATGCCCCACATCGTTCGCGGTCGCCCAGCGGCAATACGGCGAGCGGTCAACTGTCGGCCGAGCACGACACAAACCGAGAGGAACCAGCGAGAAAGATGCTCGACAAAATGACGTGGCAGGCTTCTCAACCGGCTGATGGCAGAGTTCATATCGATGCGGCTGTCGAACTATGCGCGCCGTCCAGCATCTCGCGATAACCGGCCAACTGAAGGTGAAAAAGCCGTTCGGTCGAATGATAACCTAGCGCCCATGCGCGCGCTCCCGAACCAAGTCCGGCATGATCATCTGGATCGGCAATAACCTGGCGCATGCATTCCACCGCCTCCTCGACTGTAGCGGCATTGAGTATTGGCGGCGCTTCGCCGAAGAATGCCGCGAGTGTCGATTTGTCCAACCGCGTCATCAACCGTGAACCCAAAATCAGCGCTTCGTATCCGACGCCACCTAGAGCGGGCACGACAAACTGATCGACAACGACATCTGCATCGCGATACGCGGCCCACAGTTGGGTTCGATTGAGAGTCGCAAGCCAGGTGACGCAGTGCGCCAGGCCCAACTCATCTATGAGTTTGCGGCTCTCGTCGACTTCTTGTCCCCATTCGACAAGCGTTATTCGAATCTCGTGACCTTCGCCAGCCAACTTTGATGCCGCGCGTAGGAACACGTCGTTACCCTTCAGCCAAGACGCGTCTCCCGATTTCCAATGATGGCGCGTTGGACTGAAAAAATGAACGGGTCCCTCGGCTCGTTTAGGCTTCGGGTTTGCCTCGTAGAACGCATTGAGCGGAGCATCTTCAAACGCATGCGGAATAGGTATTCGCCGGTCGTCGCGGATCGGAATTCGATCGGCGGAGGGGAGCACGTCGGAATTTGTAATGAACACCTTTGGCGCGTGTTTGTATACAAACCTGCAAAGTCGTCCTCGCCGGGTCTCTTCAAATGGAATGAGACGGATTGTACCATGCTCATAGGCGGCAAATGCTGGGTGCGCCTGGAACAGCGGAATTGCAGCATCAAATGCGTATCCCTGCACGATATCGTAATGACCAAGTAAATCGGCCCACAGCGCGGCCATGGCTCGATGCGCAGCGAGATCTTCTTCGATGCAATGAATTGACAGGTGCTTGAAATCATCGCGATAGCGGATAGCGATTTCCTCGCTGACTTCCGCGCATTGACGAGGCGCGTGGATCACGGCGCCGTTGTGGCGCGCGATCGCGGCAACAGGCTGCAACGCACACCACAGCGCTGATCCTGCGGCAAGCCGAGCCAAGAGATGCAACTTGCTCAAACGCACGGGACTTCGCTGCCACTCAGTTGTGGCAAGGGGAAAGCCTTCGAGCTCACCCGACTTGCGGCGGCGTAGGTTTCTATTGCCGTAAAGTTTGAGCACAACACGATCGTAAAAGGACGAAGCGTCTCCAGACGACCGTCGTTGCAGAGCCTCGTTAAAAAGACCCGACTTGGTATATTCGATCAGTGAGCGCCTCCATTCAGGAGAGCTGTATCGACTGAACGAGGATCGCGCTGCCGATGCCAATCTTGCGATTGAAGGCATCGCAGGATTTTGCGAAATTCCCGCCAACTCCGGGGCCAAGCGAACGGTCGTTTCTAGATGTTCTGCCGATAGAAGATTTCGCGGCCGACGCGGCTTACCGGCTGCGTTTGCCCGTTCAGCGAGCATTTCATCATAAGCTTGTAGAATGGCCAATTTGGCATTCTGACAGCCGACGCGGTCATTTCTCTGTCGCGCATTAAGATAGTCCAGGCAGTTTTGAAGCGGACCCTGAATGAACCAGTCCGGCCGCTGCCAAGTCCCGGCATCGAGAGACCACCAATCAGGATAAAAAGCATCGTACGCCCCGTTTATTTCGGCATCCTCCCATTCAGGACATCCCATAATATGATAATAATCGTAGCAAACGACATCGGCATCGATTCCACGGCGGCGTTGCAATGCGGCATTCCGATAGGCGTTGTTCGCAATATTGCCGATATGAAGAACGCGGAGAGGGCGAGCATGTTTGCAGGCAAAGTCGCTCAGCCAGCGCGCATTATCATCGGCCTGAATTAGATCATCGTCACGCCGGCTGTTTCTGGCATCCGGGATCGTGCGCGATACGGCGTGCGCCTTTGATGACATTGACCGTTCCCCTCGATCATATTCCATCAATTCGCGTTCATGCCGCGTCACCGACCTCATGAACCCAACTCACTTTTGGATAAAAAACGGCGCCCGAAGGGTAGCCTGCTGGAATGACGCTCAATCTATAAACACGATGGTGATATTCGTAAAATTCGCTCAAGCCCGGAATATTCGGACATAAACCCAGCGATATTAGATACTGCCCCTCGAGCATCTGAAGATCCGGCAAAATGGCCCTCACAACGCCGGTGCGTCCGGCAACGGTGCGATAGGGAGCGTCATCGTACTGCTCCAACTCGGCACCCGAAATATTCACGGTATTGAATTGAGCGATCATCACCATGTCGCGCTCACGCTCAATTCCAATTCCAATTCCAAGCGTCTCTTTGGGGATGTCGCCATCACAATGATAATGGACATCGATTTGCAGCGTATCCCAAGTTCGAACGACCGATGCGGGCTTCCCCTCGCCATCCGTGAAAACCACGCGATCAATCACGACAGGTCCACGGCGATAGACTTTTGCAACCGCGCGGTTTTCTGAGTTGGCTGCGACCTTTGCATCGGATTTGCTTAACGCGATGACATCATCTTCAAGCTTTGGCATGCTCGGCAACGCGGACACGCCTGGCATGACGTCCGATCCAACGCAAACTTCATCAGCTATCTTTGTGAACCTTATGGCTTCACCCGGCGGCATTGCAGTTGGGTCAGGCATGCTCGCGACTTCTCCAAGCGGAGCTGTCTGCTCATGTTTGACCGGAAGTTTCGTGGCCAGTGGCGACGCGGCGGCCGAAGGTCCCGGTTGCGCGCCGGCAATCGGTGGCCGGCCTGCAACCGCCTCACCGGGCACTGTGGTTACTGCCGCAATCACTGGCGCATCGGCGGCATCGATTTGTATTTCGACGATTTTACCTACGTTGTGGGAAATGCGCACGTGCTGATCATAATCATAATGCTTGGCAACATCTCGCGCCGAACCTACTTCGCGAACGATGCCATTATCCAGCCAGA
>JANLXZ010000114.1:0-3868 GCA_031365375.1 Hyphomicrobiaceae bacterium
TTGCGATTGATTTTGCTACGTTTTTTCAGACATGAACTCAATCGTCTTGACTGTTTTGCAAATTTGCCTATTGCATACGGCCAGCATCCGGATTCACCGGAACGCCTTTTGCAGCAACCACGGATTATCAGACATGAAGACCTACGTCGCCAAATCGGGCGAAGTGGAAAAGAAATGGGTTGTGATCGACGCCGCTGGATTGGTTGTTGGTCGTCTCGCAGCCCTGATCGCCACTCGCCTAAAAGGCAAGCACAAGCCTCAATACACGCCGCACGTCGATTGCGGTGATAACATCATCGTCGTGAACGCCGACAAGGTGGTGTTCACGGGAAACAAATACGAAGACAAAGTATATCATCACTACACTGGCTTCCCCGGCGGTATCAAAGAGCGTACGCCGCGGATGATCCTCGAAGGCCGTTTCCCAGAGCGGGTCGTGGAAAAGGCAGTCGAGCGTATGGTCGCCAGGGGTCCACTGGGTCGCCGCCTGATGGGCAATCTCAAAGTTTACAAAGGCGCTACCCATCCGCATGCCGCCCAGAACCCGGTGGCTCTCGATATTGGCGTACTCAACCGTAAGAATGTGAGGGCCTGAAAACCATGGCCACAGAAACCAAAACATTGGGCGATCTCGCCGCTTTGAAGCCGACCGTCAGCGATGCCGTCGTCGCATCCGCTCCCGTTTATGTGCAGAAGCTCGACAAACTGGGGCGCGCTTACGCCACTGGAAAGCGCAAGGACGCGGTTGCCCGCGTTTGGATCAAGCCAGGCGTCGGCAAGATCACCGTCAACAAGAAAGACTTTCAACTGTACTTCGCTCGCCCGGTCTTGCAGATGCTACTGAAGCAGCCGCTAAATGCTGCCGGACGTGCCACCCAGTACGACATCATGGTGACGGTCGCTGGTGGTGGTCTGTCGGGCCAAGCTGGTGCAGTTCGCCACGGCATCTCAAAAGCTCTGACTTACTTCGAGCCGGATCTGCGGCCGACCCTGAAAAAGGGTGGCTTCCTTACCCGAGATAGCCGCACCGTCGAACGCAAGAAATACGGCCGGGCAAAAGCGCGCCGTAGCTTCCAGTTCTCGAAGCGCTGAGACCAACGTAGGACAACTTTCAACAACCCGCACATCGTTGCGGGTTGTTGCATTTCGAAGTCTGCGCTCCACATGCCCACACATGCAATCACGATTAATTCGATGCCGTGAAGAATCGGAGCGATAGATGCAGGAGCTTTTGGCGGAGCTAACGACCTTTCTCACTGCTGGCTGGTGGCAGCAAAATTGGGCGGCCTTGATCAACATCGTGATGATCGACGTCGTCTTGGCCGGCGACAACGCCATCGTAGTTGGCTTGGCCGCCTCTCGCGTCGCACCAGAACAGCGCGCCAAAGTGATTTTCTGGGGCATCGCTGGCGCCGTAATTCTTCGCATTCTATTTGCCGCGACCACGAACCTGCTGCTGCAAATCGTTGGCTTGACCCTCGCCGGCGGACTTCTGTTGCTATGGGTCTGCTGGAAAATGTACCGGCAGATCACAACGGAAGCTCACGATCCCGACGAGATCGCATCCAACGTGGCGTCGACGACCCCTGTTGCCGAAGCGATGCCATTCGGCCGGGCGGTAACACAGATCGTCATCGCTGACGTGTCGATGTCGTTAGATAACGTTTTGGCGGTGGCGGGCGCTGCCGGCAAGAGTTCGCTCGTATTGATCATCGGCTTGGCTGTCGCCGTCATACTGATGGCTGTAGCATCGCACTACATCGCCAAATTACTGGTCCGCTACCCTTGGATCACGTGGATTGGCTTAGTCATCATTCTATATGTCGCAATGAGCATGATCTATGACGGCGGGCACGAGATCGCTTGCAAGGGCTATGGCACCGGATGCCAATCCGATCTTCTCGGCTGGCTCAAAGCATCAATCTCGCGATAACCTTGAAAGGTCAGACATGACAGATCCCGGCGTCCTCGGAGGTACACCACGATGAGCAAAATCAGCCTCGACGCCGGCACGGTGCCTGCCGCCGTCACCGCTAAATTGCTCCGTCCGCGCGATGCATCGACGCTGATAATCGTCGACCGATCCGATGGCAACATTCGCGTACTGATGGGCAAGCGTCGCATGGAACAGGTCTTCATGCCCGGCAAGTATGTATTCCCTGGCGGGCGGGTCGACAAAACGGATCGCCTGGTGCAGAGCGCCGACGAGCTATCTGACGTCGAAACTTCAAAGCTGATGCTTGCGATGAAGGGCAGCGCCAGTGTGAGCCGGGCGCGCGCGTTAGTGCTCGCGGCTGTGCGCGAGACATTTGAAGAGGCAGGATTGGTTATCGGGACACCCGTCACCGGAACAGCCCCGACTACGCAAGTACCCGGCTGGAGTGATTTTTTTGCGCACGGATTTCTTCCGACCATTAGTCCACTTTCCCTTTTCGCGCGCGCCATAACACCACCAGGCCGCGCTCGCCGCTACGACACGCGCTTCTTCTGCATGGATGCTGAAGCGATCGCGCATCGAACTGACACGAACGATGGAGAACTATCCGGCCTTCATTGGCTCACGCTCGATGAAGCGCGCGAGCTCGATTTGCCTTCGATCACGCGGGTCGTGCTGGAAGATCTTTCGGATCGTCTGAAGGAGGGCCGAGGACTGCATGCACCCGAGGCGAAAATTCCATTTTATCATCATCGCAATGGAAGTTTCAGGCGCGACATGCTTGCACTTTCCGTGTCTGATCCTTGACACTAGAAGCTGTGCGGCTATTGTGCGACCGTCACGACACGAGCGAGAACGAGTAGGACAGACTTCCCATGGCCAAGCCCGTCACCCAAAAAATCAAGTTGCTCTCGACGGCGGGGACCGGATTTTTTTACGTAACCAAGAAAAACCCGCGCACTTCAACCGAAAAGATCGTGTTCAACAAGTACGATCCGGTTGCGCGTAAGCATGTCGAATTCAAAGAAACCAAAATAAAATAAGTCAACGTAAAATCCCTCCCGATGGGAAGGAACGAGTGTTTAATATTTACGGTTACTTGCTTGAGGCAATTGTAGCTCGGCCTGGATCAGAGGCCGCAGCACGCTCGGTAGCGGGGTAAAATTCGTCCGAGTACGCCACAGCCTCTGATCTCATAACCTTCCGGTACGCCGAAGAGGGCGTCAGCACACCGGCTGGTGGCGACTTGCGTTGAGCAAGATCTTGCGATCCTTCCAACCAAGTCCCGCAACCCGACTGTCAAACGAGATGCGGTTCTCGCCGACGATCTTGAGGGTTACGTTTGTGAACGATAACGATCGGTGCGGAGTGCCCGAATACTATCGAATGCTGTTTCGGAAGAACAGTTGTGCTGAATCTTCCCATATCAAGATCCTGGCAGAATGCCAAGCCGTGCGCAAGTAGGCGCCGGCTTAATGACCACATTATGTCAATCGAGTAATGCATTTTCTGCAGATCAGTAGGACTTTTGCGCCCATTTCGGCGCCAAATGCTACGATATCGGCAAAACTCCTACTAAAGTATAGTTTTAGCTTGCCTCACGCCGCGTTAGCCACGACGCGATTGCGGCCTTCACGCTTAGCCGCATAAAGCGCGTTGTCGGCGCGCTTGAAGATCGTTTCAGGCGTGTCGTCCGACCTATCGAGCACAGCGATACCGACGCTGGCCGTAACCGGCAGCAACGTCGTCGCATTGACACGGAACGGTTCCGCCGCAACGCAAGCACGCAAACGTTCAGCTACTTGATACGCCTTCTCCATCGTCGTGTCTGGCATTATCGTTACGAACTCTTCCCCGCCAAGCCGACACGCGAGATCTACGCCGCGGGTATTTCGTCGGAACCGGCCTGAGAATTCGCGCAAGACGTGATCA
>JANLXZ010000143.1:0-1708 GCA_031365375.1 Hyphomicrobiaceae bacterium
CGAACGAACCGGGCCGCTTCACGGCCTTCATCGGCTATGAGTGGACATCGAATACTGGCGGCAATAACTTGCATCGCAACGTCATTTTCCGCGACAACGGCGATTTGGCACGCCAGGTCGTGCCGTACACCGTCCTTCCGCCAGGAAGCGACAATCCGCGCGATCTCTGGAAGTGGATGGCTGCCTACGAGGAGAAGACCGGCGGCGATCTACTCGCCATCGCCCATAACGGCAATCTCTCGAATGGCCTCATGTTCCCGATGATCGAGCCGGGGACAAACAAGCCGATCGACCGCGAATATGCCGATATCCGAGCGCGGTGGGAGCACCTTTACGAAGTCACCCAGATCAAAGGCGACGGCGAAACTCATCCCTTTCTCTCCCCAAATGACGAGTTCGCGAACTTCGAACGCTGGGACAAGGGCAATCTCGACCTGACCGTTGTCAAGAAACCGGAGATGTTTCAATTCGAATATGCGCGCTCGGCGCTTCTGAACGGCCTCAAGCTGGAAGCCGCACTCGGGGCCAATCCTTATAAGTTCGGTCTCGTCGGTTCTACAGACTCGCACACCGCGCTTTCGACCGCTGACGATGACAACTTCTTCGGCAAGACGTCGAGCAGCGAGCCGTCACCGGATCGCGTGTCCCATCCCTTCGTATCGAACCCGAAGCTCGGCCTCAGTGTCATGGGTTGGGAGCAGACGGCGTCCGGATATGCCGCCGTGTGGGCCACCGAGAACACACGCACGGCGATTTTCGACGCGATGGAACGCCGGGAGACCTATGCCACGACGGGTCCGCGCATGGTCGTGCGCTTCTTTGCCGGCTGGGATTTCACGGCCGCCGATGCCACGAACCGCGCGCCCGCGATTGCTGGTTACTCGAAAGGGGTGCCGATGGGCGGCGATCTCGGGCCCGCACTGGAGGGTAATAAGGCGCCGAGCTTTCTTGTCGCCGCATTGAAGGATCCGATCGGCGCCAATCTCGACCGCTACCAGATCGTCAAGGGCTGGCTCGACGCCAAGGGCGAGGTGCACGAGAAGGTCTATGACGTGGCCTGGTCGGGCGACCGCAAGCCCGGCGCGGACGGCAACGTTCCTGTTGTCGGCTCCACAGTCGACGTCGCAAACGCCACCTGGACCAATACCATTGGCTCGCCAGAGTTAATCGCGGCCTGGACCGACCCCGACTTCGATTCGAAGCAACGAGCATTTTATTATGGCCGGGTGATTGAAATTCCCACCCCCCGCTGGACCGCCTATGATGCCAAGTACTTCGGCATCAAGATGCCGACGGAGGTTCGCATGACCACGCAGGAGCGCGCCTACACCTCACCGGTCTGGTACACGCCAAGCGGTTGAAGGTGCGCCGGTCAATGCTCTGAAAGAAGGCGCAGAGCGATCGGTTGGGAGGCCAGTCAATGCTAAGAATATTTCTGGAGCCCCTCGTTCACTTTCTCGGGCTCGCGCTGCTGATCTTCATTGCCTATGGCGCACTCCGCAGCGACCGGCCGACCAGCCCGAGCCGGGTTGTCGTCACGCAGGCCACGGTTGAGCAGATGGCCACACTCTTTGCCAGAACTTGGCAGCGGCCGCCGTCGCGCGCGGAGCTCAAGGGGCTCATCGACGACTACGTGAAGGAGGAAATCTACTACCGCGAGGCGCTGACACTGGGTCTCGACACGAACGACACGGTGATCCGGCGCCGG
>JANLXZ010000155.1:0-4982 GCA_031365375.1 Hyphomicrobiaceae bacterium
CGATGCTGCTCGGTGTCAACGAAACAAAACGATCTTCGGCATAGATGGGCCGGTGACTGTTGGGCGGAAGCAGATGGCTGCAAACACCACCGACAGAAACAAGGTGCGCCACTACAGCAAAAAGGTCTGGGGGCCAGCCAGGCACGCTGGTCCACGGACGCGAAGTAATCGTTGCCGAGCTGACAAACGTCGACTGTTTGTTTCGCCCTCGCGATAATTTAGAAGTTCGCAACTATTCGGCGCGTTTATCACTCTACTGTGAACGTGTCGAAGGCACGTTAGCTATTGGTAGAATACAATAACAATGGAGGACATCATGACCCGCAAAACAGCGGCAAGCGTGGCTGCTCTCATGCTGGCTTCGCTCACCCCGGCGCATTACGCCATTGCCCAGACTGCGCCGCCGCAACCGGCTCCGGCCGTTGAACAGCCGAAGGTAATGGCGCCTGTGCCTGGTCAAATCTTGGCGCAAGAGGAAGCCACTATCCTAGGTAAGGACATAGTCGGGCAAACCGTATACGCTCCTGACAAAGTGAAGATCGGGAATATCAGCGATCTCATTCTTAGCAAAGACGGGAAAGCCGTAGAAGGCTTCGTGATTGGCGTCGGTGGTTTTCTCGGCATTGGCGAAAAAAGTGTCGCCTTGAAGTTCGATCGACTGCAGATTTCGCCCGAAGCTAACGGTGTGTTGCACCTCGCGATGGATATCAAGAAGGATGAGCTAACAAACGCACCGACCTTCAAGTCCAAGAAAGATCAAGTGGCGGAAAAGGAAGCTGATCGCATCCGCACTGAAACCCCAACACAGCCCGGGCCTGCAAGTCGCCCTGCACCGAAACCATAATGTAAGTTGATAAGCAGTCCTATTAACTTCAGGGGCGACGCTTGTGTAAGCGTCGCCCGTTTGCAAATTGACGGCGGGCCGTTGGCTTATTGGGCAACAGCGCCCGCGGCCTTCAGTATCGGTGTCAGACGGGCCATTTCCGTCTCGACCAACTTCTGCAGCGCTACGGGCCCTCGTTCAGCGCCGATTGGAGCGGTCGAACCCAACTCGTCATAGCGCTTTTTTGTCGTGGTGTCGTCAAGCGCCTTGCCCAAGGCCTCGACGAGGCGGTCGCGTATCGCTGGCGGCAAACCTTTCGGCGCAACCATGGCGTTCCAGGCATTCGCCGTGAACTCGGGCATACCGGCTTCCTTCGTGGTCGGCACATCCTTGATGCTCTGGACGCGCTCGGGCGAAGTGACTGCGAAGGATTTGATTGTGCCGGCTTGGATCTGCGGGATGTTATTCAGCGCCTGGTCGATCATAAAGTCGATTTTGCCGGCCACCAGGTCGTTCAATGCCGGACCCGTTCCACGATAGGCGACCAGCGCAGGCTTGAGCCCGACCTGGGCATGGAATACCGTTCCCACGACATGGCTTATCGAGCCTACTCCAGCATGGCCAAAGCTGATCTTGGCTTCGTTGGTCTTGAGGTAGGAGATGAACTCTTTCAGGTCCTTGGCCGGATTGTCTTTCTTGGCGATGATCACCATCGGCGTGTTGTTGACGACGCCGATCTGGTCGAAGCTTTTGGCCGGATCGTATTTGAGATTGGGGTAAAGCGCGGGGGCGGCTGATTGCGTCCCCATGTTGCCGACGGCGATGGTGTAGCCGTCGGGTGCGGCTTGCGCGGCTCGCGTCATGCCGGTACTCCCGCCGGCGCCGCCAACGTTCTCGATCAAGATCTGTTGCCCGAGCGTGCGCGACATGTGTTCGCCGACGATTCTTGCGACAACATCGGTCGGGCCACCCGCGGCGAACGGCACGATCAATGTTATCGGACGGTCGGGATAATTCTGCTGCGCGAGCGCCGGCGCGCATAATGCGATTGCGGCGATCAGGTTGACAGCTAGACGACGGGTGATGAGCATCGGCGTTCTCCCATGTTTTGATGAGTTGATTGCGGGCCTATTCCACGAATACTTTTTCCCGTCCGCGTTGGATCGATGGCAGCGCTGCCACTAGTACTAGAAGTACTGTGGCGGCGAGCAAAGAGGCTGAAAGCGGCTCCTGAATGAATGTCGCGAAATTGCCCCGCGAAATCGAAAGGGCCTGCCGAAGCTTCTCCTCCATCAGCCGGCCAAGCACGAACCCAAGGAGCAATGGCGCTGGCTCAAATCCGAACTTCATCAGCGCGTAACCGAACACGGCGAACAGCGCGGTCAGATAAACGTCGAGCGGGTTGTTATTGATCGAGTAAATGCCGATGCAGCAAAACAGCACGATCGCGGGGAACAGCAACCGGTAGGGTACCTGCAACAGCCGCACCCATAAGCCGATGAGGGGTAGGTTGATGATCAGCAGCATGGCATTGCCGATCCACATCGACGTGATCATTCCCCAGAATAATTGCGGCTGCTTGGTGATGACCTCGGGCCCCGGAATAATACCCTTCAGTGTCATCGCGCCGAGCATCAACGCCATAACGGCGTTCGGCGGAATGCCAAGGGTCAGTAGCGGAATGAAAGCGGTTTGGGCGCCCGCGTTATTCGCGGATTCAGGGCCAGCCACACCTTCGATGGCGCCCTTGCCGAAGCGCGACGGATCTGCCGCCAGCTTCTTTTCCAGCGTGTACGAAGCAAACGGGCCGAGCACTGCGCCATTGCCAGGAAGAATTCCGAGAACGGAACCGACCAACGTGCCGCGAAAAATGGGTGCAAGCGATTGGCGCATATCGTCCCGGGTCGGCATCAAGCTGCCGATTTGGGACTTGACCACATCGCGTTGCTCTGGCGATTCGAGGTTCTTCAAAATTTCGGCAAACCCAAATAGGCCCATCGCAATGACGGCGAAGTCGATGCCGTCTGAAATCTCCGAAAATCCGAACGTAAGCCGCTCTTCGCCGGTTTCGAGATCACTGCCGACGGTCGAGAGCAAGATGCCGAGCACGATCATGGCGATCGCTTTCGGCACCGAGCCCTGCGCGAGGATGACCGCAAACATCAGGCCGAGCACCATCAGCGCGAAATAATCAGCGGGGCCGAACAGTTGTGCCACGCGCGTCATCGGTTGGCCGATCGCCGCTATCACCAGAGTGGCGATCGTGCCCGCGATGAATGAGCCGATTGCGGCGATGGCGAGTGCGGCACCGGCCCGCCCCTGGCGTGCCATCTGGTGGCCATCGAGTGTGGTCACCACCGAAGTGGCCTCGCCCGGGATATTGACCAGGATCGCCGTCGTCGAGCCGCCATACTGCGCACCGTAGTAAATGCCGGCCAGCATGATCAGCGATCCGACCGGCGGCAAACTGTACGTGATGGGCAACAGTATCGCGATTGTCGCGATCGGACCGACGCCGGGTAGAACGCCGATCAGCGTGCCGATCAGGCAACCGATGAAACACAACAGGAGATTGAGCGGCACCGGTATGGCTAAACCAAACCAGGGGTCGATCATCCACACCACTTCGAGGCAGGTCTGGAAGCCGAGTGCGAGCTTGTCCAGGAGGTCGAACATTTCGCCGGATCTCAGTAGCCGAGGGCAAAAGGCGCAAGCGGAATTGGCAGGCGCAAGACGACCTTGAACAGCACGATGCACGCAATCGTCAGCACAATCGCAAACGGCACCGCTTCCTTCAGGCGCGTGTTGGGATCGGCGAGTGCCGCCAGCAGGATTGCAATTGGCCCTGCGATCGCCAGTCCGAAGGGCCGAATGCTTGCACCGAATAATATGACAGCGCCAACCACGAAAGTTAAGCCTCGGAGCGACCAACCCTGAAGCCGCTGGCCTGGCGTGCGTACGCCTTGTGCCACGAGGAGCATGCCGAAGGCGCCGACGATCAGTGCCGTGACGCGCGGCATCAAACCGGGACCGACCCCCGACATCTGACCAAATTTCAGAGAATAGGTGTCGATGAAGCCCACAATGGCGAGGCCAATCAGGAACAGTCCGCCGGCGACTTCCACATTGAAACGCGAGTTGTCCGGTTTGCCGGTCGCAGCCGCGTCCTGACCTTCAATCGCCATCAAACCTCCCAAAGAGTTTCAACCAGGTGTCGTGTTTGTTGCGCAGGCCCTCTGCGAGGCTTATCATCGATGCTAGCTTGCACGTCTTATCGCGTCCATAGCGACGGCGCAGACTATGCGACGAGCGTCGCCATCGGGATACTAGCCAGGAGTGACATGCCACAACCTGAGAACTCCGACTTGAAGGTTACGCTTTGGCGCGGTGGGAATGATGGCGAGTATCGTGACTACGCGGTCCCCAAACGCGACCACCAGACCGTTCTCGATGTCGTCACCTACGTGCAACGCGAGCTCGATCCCACGCTATCCTATCGCTTCGCGTGCCGGGTGGGCGTTTGCGGCTCCTGTGCAATGACCGTGAATGGGCGCCCGCGGTGGACCTGCCGGACACACGTCAGCAAGGTCATTGTCGACGGCAAACTCGAGATCGCGCCGTTGGCAAATTTGCCGGTCATCAAAGATCTAGCGACCGACATGACGCGCTTCTTCGAGAAGTGGCAGGAAGCCAAAGGCACGTTTGTCGCGAGCAAATCCCGGGACGACGAGATCGAGCAAATTCTGCCATCGAGTGCGCCGCGGATCGCGGCCGACGCTGCGATCGAGTGCATCAATTGCGGTATTTGTTTTGCCGCCTGCGATACGGTGAAGTGGAATGCCGACTATCTCGGACCTGCCGCGCTCAATCGCGCCTGGACGCTCGCCAACGACACGCGCGACAGCGGCAACAGTGAACGGCTGGTGGCGATTTCGCAGGCGGGCGGCTGTCATGCGTGCCACACGCATCAATCGTGCGAGCAGCATTGTCCGCAACATCTCAATCCGACGGCGTCGATCGCCGGATTGAAGCGGCTGACGATGCAGGCGTTTATTCGTGGGGAGCTGTAGTGACTGTTATCGATAAAGCGTCGCGTACGAGCATCCGGCTCTTTATCGTTCAGCGCGGAACAGCAGCCTTGATGGTGCCGCTGATCGTC
>JANLXZ010000161.1:0-9089 GCA_031365375.1 Hyphomicrobiaceae bacterium
GACGTTGTGACGACCGGCACGCCTCCAGGCGTCGGTCTGGGCATGAAGCCGCCGGTATTCCTCAAGGCTGGCGACACGATGAAGCTCGGCATCGCCGGTCTCTGCGAGCAGATGCAAAAAGTCGTACCGTTCGAGATGTGACCGGTGACGACGCCAACCCAACCGATGCCGTGATCCCGACGCAGGTCAGGACACGCGACAGGCGTAGCTGTTTGTTTCTGGTGAAATGAACGCTGCACCCTACGATCTGCGCCAATTCGGCGACGTCGGGTGAGGCGTCTACAGTTCACTTCACGCACGCAACGCGGGGGACTTCCGTTTTCTGAAGCCCCCGCGCAATCCGTTCGACCTGCCGGAACATGCGCAAGAAATTGCCGCCGGTGATCTTCGCGATTGCCTCGTCCGACCAACCGCGCCGGATGAGTTCGGCCAGCAGGTTTGGAAACTTCGAGACATCTTCGAGTCCGTCGGGTACCGCTCCGCCAAAGAAATCCGAGCCGATGCCAACGTGATCGACGCCCGCCCGGTGCGTCATATATTCAATGTGATCGCAGAGTTGTTCGAGCGTGGTGCGAGGCGCGGGACCTGAGCGGCGCGCCTGGGACTGGATCGCTTCGGCGCGTTCCTCGCCAGCGGGCATTTTGCCGTGCGGATCCGTCAGTGGACGCTGCCAATCACGCAATTCCTGTGAAATGAACGGTGGAACGAATGTTGCCATTACCATCCCGCCATTTGCTTTCAGCCGGTCGAGAATGTCGTCGGCAATGTTGCGTGGATGGTTGCACATCGTGAAAGCATTCATGTGGCTGAACACGACCGGTGCCTTCGCGACTTCCAGGACCTTGTGTTGAGCCGCGTGGGACGTGTGCGCGCAATCGACGATCATGCCGAGGCGGTTCATCTCATGCACCACTAAAACACCGAAATCGGTCAAGCCGCCGTGCCGCGCCTCGTCGGTCGAGCTGTCGACCCAATCCAGCGTTTCGTTGTGGCACAGCGTCATCAGCCGCACGCCTGCCGCATACCAAATCCGCAACGGCGCGAGACTATTTTCCAATCCGACGCCGCTCTCTACCGTCACGAACGAGGCAATCTTGTCCGCCCGCTTGGCGCGTGCGACATCGCTCGCTTTCGTCGCGGCGAGAAACACGTCTGGGTGGGCTGCTGCGATCTGCAGCGCTACATCGATTTGCTCGAGCGTAACCAGCCCCGGCTTGTCGCTGCGCGTCGGCACGAACGCTGCCCACCATTGCGCCGCGAGCCGGCCTTGCTTCAATCTCGCAATGTCGGTGTCGTAGCCTTGGTGCGATTTGGTCAGGTCGAACGCGCGAACGTCGCATGCAGCACGATGGCGAATGATTATCGGCAGGTCATTGTGCGCATCGATCAGCGGCACTTTATCCAAAATGCGATGCGCATGTGCCAGTGCCTCAGCCTTCGTCGAAGCCGTCATATGCCCGTGCCACCCATGTTTCTAAAGGTCAGAACTTGACCCTGGTTCCAGATATTTTGACCCGATGAACGGGAACTAAACCGCGCGTTCAGATCGAGTTCAAAACGATGGGCGCATCCTGACACCAGTCTCAGCGAATACCCTAGACTTTATACTTCAGCCCACCAACCTCCGCCGAAGGAACGTGTCATGTCACTCACGCAGAAGAGCCAATCTGTCATCAAGTCCGCGATCACAGCAACCGTATTGAGCGCCGCATTCATCGCAACCGCCGGCGGGGCAAATGCATACGGTCAGAAGACAATCGAAGCCAATGCCGCCCTGGAGCGTGCCGCCATTGAGCAAGGCCGGTATAAGGGCGAGCTGACACGACGCGAGTTTCGCGATTTGAAGGCCGAACAAGACAGCATAAGGGCCATGGAGCAACGCGCTCTAGCCGACGGCCATATGTCGAAACGCGAGTACAGCAACATCCACGAAGCCCAGGCCAACGCGAAGCATCACATCATTCAGGAAACCAACGACAATCAAAAGTCATGGTTTCGCCGGTGGCTTTATAATCATCGATATTGATATCGGGCTTCTGCTCGAAATCGAAGAAAGGGGTCGCCAGTGGGCGGCCCTTTTTTCTTATGGAGTTGCGACGGGAAATGGCGGGTTCGCCCGTTTGCTAAATGTGGATCACGTAGTCGCCATTCGCGGGGAATGGTGGTGTCGGGAGACGAGACGCGAAGCTTTCAACTGAGCGGCGGCAGTTCAGGCGGTTTTCGCAAACTCAACAGGCACTCACCCCAGAAGGGAACCGAAGATGAAGCGGACACTCTTAACAGCCACTATTTTTGCCAGCATGACCACGATCGCTGCGGCCCAATCCAGCACGCCTGGTATCGATGGGCGCCAAGCCAACCAGGAACAGCGCATTCAACAGGGCGTGTCGTCCGGGCGATTGACGCCGCACGAGACCTATAAGCTTGAGCAAGGGCAGGCCCGCGTCCGGAATCAGGAGAATAGAGCCAAGGCGGACGGTGTTGTAACGAACGCCGAGCGTGCTCGAATTCAGCGCGCCCAGAACGTGCAAAGTCAACGCATCTATAATCAGAAGCATGATGCTCAAACAGCAGGTGGCGTGCCGCGTGGATCGATCGACAGGCGCGAGGCCAAACAGAGCGCCCGCATCCAGCAAGGCGTCGGCTCAGGCCAGCTGAACGCGAGAGAGACCTACCAGCTCGAGAAGGGTCAGGCTCGTGTGCAAAATATGGAAAGCCGAGCGAAGGCCGATGGTGTCGTAACCAACCGCGAGCGCGCTCGCATCAATCAAGCACAGAACGTTCAAAGCAGGCGCATCTATAACAAGAAGCACAACGGCGCAAAGTCGCTTTGAATGACATGGACCTGTGAGACGTAAATCGCCTGTTCCCCGACTGCGTTGTCTCCCAGTCTCCCCGGCTCTCAAGCCGGGGAGTTTTCATTTCTGCACATGGGGTCGATTATGAATGGCAGCCAATTTTTCAGTTCAGAATGGGTTCAGTGCGAACGGTGCAACGTGATCCTCATGAACGGCACGATCGTCGAGCCGGACGGACAGGAGACTAGCAGTCATGAAACGCACGATCCTCGCCATTGCTTTGATCGCGGCCGGCGCCGGTGCCGCTAATGCATACGGTAGTTCGACCCGCGATATCGATGCTGCTCAGGCGCGCGAAGCCGCCCGCATTCAACAGGGCGTGCGCAGTGGGGCGTTGACCCGGTCGGAGGCCGCCCAGCTGAAGAATGAACAGCGCCGCATCGAGCAAATGGAAAGTCGCGCCAAGGCGGATGGCCACATCTCACGCAGCGAGCACGACCAGATCCGCGCCGCACAAGTGAGGGCTAATCAGCACATTACTCGCGAGAGCACCGACAACGAGCGTCGCGGTTGGCGCCGGTGGTGGTAAGCGAAATCGCTTATTGAGCCTTAAGAAAAATTCCAGCTTGTTTTTTTTAGGCCGCCCTGATCAGGCGGCCTTTTTCTCGTCGGCATCAAAGCAACAATGGAAACAGTGAAATGCGCGATTGCCCGCCGTTCGCTCTGGCCCCGGACCGAATCAGCTTAACGAAGTCCTAATCTCAGGCTCCAGGTTCAGGGACCATGCGCATGGCCAAGTCCGCGAAAGTGACACTTTTCATAGCCGCCCTACTCGGTTTCGCCACCAACGCGACCGCGCAGAACTACGACGGTATCGGCCGGTTGCGCTTTGGTGTCTTCATGCAAGGCCATCTCATGCCTGCGGAAGAAACAAAACCCGTAGTGCGTTCGAGCGATCTTGATGGCGGCGGGGTCGGCGCTTCATTCGGTTATGATTGGAGCCTCGCCAGCGGTTGGGTCATCGGTGCCGAGGCTGACGGCGTTGTAACGGGGGGAACTGCGAAATTCGGCGCTGACAAGTACGAGAGCGATTATATGGCAACCTTCAGGGGCCGCCTCGGTAAGCACTTGCACGAAAACTGGTTCGTTTACGGGACCGCGGGCTTGGCACTCAACGGTTTGCACTACAAAGGCGTCGCAACGCCCACGCTCAACAATCCAGATCCGGTCCTGAAAACATATGGCACGCTGAGTGGTTGGACGGTCGGCGGCGGTCTCGAGTATCGCTTCTATGACATGAGCTTCTTCGGAGAATACCTGTACGCCAATTTTGATAGCTTCGACTTTACCGGCGGCTTCAATGTCAACCACAGCCTGGACACGGATGCGCACGTGCTCCGGCTCGGCATCAAATGGATCATCGGTCACGACCATTATATTGACGATGTCAAACGCCGTTATTAGTCTAAGTAGAATGCATGAAAAGACTTTCTGAGAAGGTTGCGCTCGTCACTGGTGCAGGGGCGGGGATCGGTGAAGCGATTGCCGGTCGGTTTGCGCGTGAGGGTGCTCACGTTTACGTCAGTGATGTAGACACCTCTGCTGCGGCCGCGGTCGCTGCCGCCATAGTTGCAAGCGGACATGCCGCGACCGCTATGACGCTCGACGTCACGCGCGGCCAAGATGTCAAAGCCGGTCTTCGTTTGGTCGCGGCGGCGCACGGACGTCTCGATATTCTCGTCAACAATGCTGGCCTCAATGTGCGCGGCGATTTCCGCCACATGTCGGATGCGGACTGGACCAGGATCCGCGAGGTCAATCTTGATGGGGTGGTTCACATCGCCCGCGATGGGTTCGAACTGCTGAAAGCTTCGGGCCAAGGATCGCTGATCAACCTAGCGTCGATCATGGGGCATCGCGGCTTGCGCCAGCTGGCTGGCTATGCTGCGACAAAAGGCGCGGTGTCGGCCTTGACGCGCGCGCTCGCAGTCGAGTACGCGCCTTACGGCATTCGCGTGAATGCTCTGGCGCCCGGTTTCATCGAAACGGCTTTGACTGACCGCGTGCTGCGTGTGCCAGCGATCGCCAAGGTTTTGCTCGATCAGACACCAATGCGGCGCTTCGGGACTGCGGAGGACGTGGCAGCTGCCGCGCTTTTTTTCGCCTCTGACGATAGCGTTTTCGTTACCGGCGCCGAGCTTGCAGTCGACGGCGGTATGTCTGCCGGACTATAACCTCAGGCATGACACACACACTTATCCGCTCACTCTTTTCAATCATAACCTTCTGCTCGGTCCTGCTGGACGGCAGCATCGTTGTGCACGCCGACACCTGGGTGTTCGACAAGCAGAACACCGAGATCCGTTTCAGCTGGGATTACTTGGGATTGTCCCGTCGCTCGGGAAGCTTTCCCGATATGGACGGCACGCTGGAATTCACGCCGACCGACCCGGAAGCGGGCGAGATACAATTGTCAATTCGGACCGCCAGTGTGTCGACCGGCGTGAAGGAGCTCGACGATACGCTGAAATCGGCGGATTTCTTCGGAGCAGCGAGCCATCCGCGGATCACCTTCAAGAGCACGGGGATCGTGAAGACAGGTGAGCGCACGGGCGACGTCACGGGTGAGCTTTCGATCCACGGTCAGTCGAAGCCGGTGACGTTGTCGACAACGTGGAATTTCACCGGTGAGCATCCAATGTCGGCGTCCAATGTCACATTCCAGGGTAAATGGGTGTCGGGCTTTACGGCAACGACAAAGATCCAGCGCAGCGATTTTGGCTTGAAGCGCGGCATTCCTTTGCTCTCGGACGAGATCCGCATCGACATCGACGCCGTGTTTATCCGGAAAGATTGAGGAACTCTCACAGAGCTGGTCAGCACACCGAAGCCTTGACAGTTTCACGGTCACAGTGACGTTGTCTTCGGCACCAACTTATTTCTGCAGCCCAGCCAACCGGAAACCACCCAGATGCGCTCCTTCCATTTTCCCGGTCGATCGTCCGTGCATGCCCAGCACGCAATGGTCGCAACCTCGCATCCGTTGTCGAGCCTGACGGCGATTGAGGTCCTCAAGAAGGGTGGCAATGCGGTTGACGCAGCGATCGCGACTTCAGCGGTGCTGGCCGTGCTTGAGCCGGCGATGACGGGGATCGGTGGTGACTGCTTCGCCATCATCTCGAAGCCGGGACAAAAGCTCATCGCGCTCAATGCGTCGGGCATGGCGCCGAAGGCTGCGACACCTGAATGGTATGCCGGCAAAGGCATCTCGGAAATCGCGACGCAAAGTCCCCATTCGGTAACCATTCCCGGTGCAATCGATGGCTGGGCGCGGCTGCTCGAAGATCACGGCACCATGAGTTTCGACCAGCTGCTCGCACCTGCTATCGAGCTTGCAGAGAAGGGTTTCGTCATTGCCCCTCGCATCGCCCACGATTGGACCGGGTCGGTCGCGAAGCTCAAGGCTAATGACGCCGCGGCGATGCATTTGTTGAAGGACGGCCGCGCGCCAAAAGTCGGCGAGATATTCAAAGTACCAGCGCTCGCCAAGACACTCAGGGCCATCGCAAGGCAGGGGCGCGACGGTTTTTATACCGGCGAAATCGCGGCGGACATGGCAGCTGAGCTCAAGGCGCTCGGCGGCTTGCACACCGTTGCTGACTTCGAAGCGCAAAAAAGCGCTTACGTCGACACGATCAAGGTCGGCTATCATGGCGTCGATCTGCACGAGCTGCCGCCGAACAATCACGGTATCGTCGCGCTGATCATGCTGAAGATGCTTGAAAAGATGGGCCGGCTATCGCAGAGCCCGACCGCCCCCGAGCGGTATCACGTGATGATGGAAGCGGCTCGTTTGGCTTATGCCATGCGGGATGCCTATGTCGCCGACCCCGAAATGGCCGACGTACCAGTCGAGTTCATGCTGGCCGATGCGACGATCGAGAAGCTGGTCAAGCGCATCGATCGTAGCCGCTGCACACCCGACCTTGGTCCGGTGCCCAAGCCGGCAGGTTCGGACACGGTCTGCTACTCGATCGCCGATCAGAATGGCATGGTCGTGTCGTTCATCAATTCGGTTTATGCCGGCTTCGGTTCGGGGCTCGCGACCAAGAAGACGGGTGTGGTGTTCCACAATCGCGGCCAAGGCTTCGTGCTCGATCCCAAGCATCCCAATTGCATTGCGCCGGGCAAACGACCGATGCACACGCTGGTACCGGCAATGGCCATGCAAGACGGCAAGCCGTTTGCTTCGTTCGGCGTGATGGGCGCCGCCTTCCAACCGATCGGCCATGTTTATATGATGACGAACCTGCTGGATTACGGTCTCGATCCGCAGGAGGCGATCGATTGTCCGCGGATGTTCTTCGAGGGCGACGACATCCAGATCGAGGCATCGGTGCCAGCTGCCACAGCCGAGCGATTGGCCTCGATGGGGCACAAAATCGCGGTTCGGGCGGACCCATGGGGTGGTGGCCAGATGGTTGCATTTGACCAAGCCAATGGCACGCTCATCGGTGCCTCGGATGCGCGCAAGGATGGCGTCGCACTGGGTTACTAAGAGCGGGGCAGGCTCAACGCAGGCTCGATACGGCTTTGCGTAGACCCTCCAGGATCGGCTCATAGGCAACCTCGTCGCGGTCTTCGGGGTAGACCATGAACACCGGGTAGACGAATTTGCGCGCTCGTTTGTTGAGCCGCAAGCGACCGCGCGCGATGTGCGTCTTGACGAGGCGCAAAGGAAAATATCCCGAGGCCACGTTGGTTAAGAGGAAATCGACACCTAGCGAACCGATGTCGAGGTTCAGGCCAGTTTGTACCAGTTCGGGGTAAGCTGCCGCATGGTCGAGCTGAAAGTCGGGTCCCCAATCGACGAACACGTACTCGTCGTTGCCGCGTCGGGCGCCCGTTGGCTGGCTCGATACTTGAACGATCTGTTCGTCGAAAAGGTGCTCGATCATCAGGCCAGGTGGCTGGCTCGGGCGGTACATCACGGCAAGATCCAAGGTGCCTTCGACGAGGCGCTGGGTCAGGTCGTTGGCCGAGGCCGCACTCGCCGATACCGCAATATCGGGAATGTTCAGCCGCAGCCAGGACACCCACTTCAGCAAGAAGCCTTCCCACAAACTCCATCCGGCGCCGACCGCCAAGTGGTCGCGATGCTGCGCCGAAAGTCCGACCTCGAGCTGCGCCCGCTGCCATACGCGGACCATTGCCAGAGCGTGTTTTTGGAACTGATTGCCGGCCCCCGTCAGGGTCGCGCCGTTGTTCGAGCGGTCGAACAGCGGGCGGCCGAGCGAGTCCTCCAGCCCCTTGATGCGTGCGCTCACGGTCGACTGCGTGACATTCATCTTTCGGGCGGCATCGATGAAGCTGCCGGTGTCGGCAACCATCAGGAAAGTGCGGGCAAGAATGATGTCCATGACGCGACCAACTCGATACTCTTCGCAGTGGGACACGAGACCTGCAGCACGCGAGGGTTTGCCTAACTTGTGCGAAGCCCGAGTTTCGTCCATAACTAGGGCATGAGTTCGTCTATCGAAATCTTCGATAGGGGTCACCGAAAAAATCCGTTTGCCCACACATGTGAATCTCTTGATTGTGACAAGTAGCCTGAGTCGCTGATCTCAGGTGAATAGCCTCGCACCACGACGAGGCAGCATAAACGAGAGAGAAGGACGACTGACATGAAGGCTCCTGCAAAGAAGACCGCCGCCAAGAAGCCAGCTGCCAAGGCCCCGGCCAAGAAGGTTGCGGCGAAGAAGAAGAAGTAAGCTGCCGCAAGGCATCAGGCGAAGGACCGGTTAGTATGAAGTTCGAGCGTAAACACCTCTCTTCCTCACTTGTCGGCGCCTTCGCCTTCTTCGTTTCCAGCGCTGCCACGCTCGCCGTGACCAGCACCCCGGTAAATGCAATTTCCGTCACCAACCGCGATGACAAGGATCACAAGATCACCGTCGTCGAGGGTGAAACCAAAACCGATTATGCGTTGAAGGCGACTGCGGTCGTGGACAACATCTGCCTGCAAGGTTGCATCATTCGTCTCAACGATAGCGAGAACGACGAGTACGAGCTCGAGGGTACCGAGGTGGTATCGATCGAAGACGGCTATCTTTACTACGATGGCCCGGATGCTCCGGCAGAAAATATGCCCGCTCCCGGTGCGCCAGCGCCAACCGCTCCAGCACCAACGTCTCCGGCCGTGCCAGCGCCGACCGTTCCGCCCAAGCCTCAATAGCTCGGACCTGACCCGACAACTCGGCCTTCCATCCGCCCGGGCGCTTTCGATCAGCA
>JANLXZ010000313.1:0-4210 GCA_031365375.1 Hyphomicrobiaceae bacterium
GAGCGCATAGCTACAATCGACGAGGCCGAGCGTCACGACGAAGGCCGCCGCGAAAACCACGAGCTGCGGCAGCGCGGGCCTATCGGGATTGAGGAATTGCGGCAGAAACGCACCTAGAAACAGCAGCACTTTTGGATTTGAAAGCGCGACGAACACACCTTGCAGGTAGAAGCGTCCGTGGGCATCGACAAGCACCGGCGAAGCAGCGGCAGCCGATGTACGCAGCGCCCACAACGCGCGCAACCCAAGGGCGACCAAATACAGTGCGCCGATGAGCTTGATTACGTCGAACCACGTCGCCATCAACACCATCACCGACGACAGCCCAAAAATCACGATGATCAGTAGAATGCTCAAACCGGTGAGGCTGCCAGCAATTGTCATTAGGCCGGCGCGTAGCCCGTTTCGGGTAACGTTCGCGATGACAAGCGACATCGTCGGCCCAGGCGTGACAGCCAACAGAAAGCTTGCGAAAATGAAAGTCGCCAGGAGTTCGAAGGTCATGGGCGGCAAGTCCAGGCAGTTTTTTCGATAGAAGTATTTACCGGCAAATTGCGGGTTCTCAAACGCAAAACGACCCAGCGAGCAATGGCTCACTGGGTCGACTATTTCAATTGACGCAACTGTTCTTTACGTCGTTTGCGGTTCGAGCCCGGCGCCCGGTTCTTCTCTTGGTGGCCGGGTTTTGCCCGCAGTCGGCACTGCGGTTCCCGTTGGGCCACGCGAGTCATCGGGATCGACACGAACGATCGGTCGACCATCCATCAGACCCTTGATTTCATCGCCAGATAGCGTCTCGAATTCGAGCAAAGCTTGCGCCACTGCTTCTAGTTGAGCCCGCTTATCCGTCAGAATGCGGCGTGCTTCTTCGTACGCACCGCTCACTAACCGGCGGACTTCAGAATCGATCTTCTGCGCCGTCGCCTCCGAGATGTTCTGCTGGCGGCCCATCGACATACCGAGGAATACCTCCTCCTGATTGTCGCCGTACATCACCGTGCCGAGGTCATCAGAATACCCCAGGCGGGTGACCATAGCCCGCGCAATCTGCGTTGCTTGCTGAATGTCGCTCGATGCACCCGAAGTGATGTTCTCCTTACCGAACACCAACTCCTCGGCGATGCGTCCTCCCATCGCGACCGTCAACTGCGATGTATATTCGATGAACTTCATCGAATAGCGATCGCCCTCCGGCAAGAACTTGACCATGCCCAACGCACGGCCGCGCGGGATGATTGTTGCTTTGTGGACAGGAATACCCTTCGGCACGGTCAATCCAACGACGGCGTGTCCAGCCTCGTGATAAGCCGTCAATGTCTTCTCCTCCTCGGACATGATCATCGATTTGCGCTCGGCGCCCATCATGACCTTGTCCTTGGCGTCCTCGAATTCGGCCATGGTCACGATTCGCTTGTTGCGGCGTGCGGCAAGCAAGGCCGCCTCGTTGACGATGTTAGCCAAATCTGCACCGGAGAAGCCTGGCGTTCCGCGCGCGAGAATGCGCGCATCGACGTCCGGGGCCAGCGGCACCTTCTTCATGTGAACCTTGAGAATTTTCTCGCGGCCGCCGACATCGGGGTTCGGCACCGTTATCTGACGATCGAAGCGGCCAGGACGCAGCAACGCCGGGTCGAGCACATCGGGACGGTTGGTTGCCGCGATGATGATGATGCCTTCATTTGCTTCGAAGCCATCCATCTCGACCAGCAACTGGTTGAGCGTTTGCTCGCGCTCATCGTTACCACCGCCGAGACCTGCGCCACGATGACGGCCGACAGCGTCGATTTCGTCGATGAAGATGATGCATGGCGCATTCTTCTTGGCCTGCTCGAACATGTCACGCACGCGGCTGGCGCCAACGCCGACGAACATCTCGACGAAGTCGGAGCCCGAGATTGTGAAGAACGGCACATTGGCTTCACCGGCAACGGCGCGCGCAATCAAAGTTTTACCAGTACCTGGCGGGCCCACGAGCAAGCAGCCACGCGGAATACGTCCACCGAGCCGCTGGAACTTCTGCGGATCACGAAGGAACTCGACGATTTCTTGAAGATCGCTTTTGGCTTCATCGACGCCCGCGACGTCATCGAACATGACGCGGCCACTGCGCTCGGTCAGAAGCTTCGCCTTCGACTTGCCAAAGCCCATCGCACGGCCCGAGCCCGACTGCATCTGGCGCATGAAGAAAATCCACACCGCGATCAGCAGCAGCATCGGGAACCACGAAATCAACACGCTGAGCAGCGGCGATGAATCTTCATCGGCAGGGCGCGCCTGGATCTTGATGTTCTTCTGACGCAGCCGCTCGACCAGCCCCTGATCTTCCGGCGCATAGGTCGTGAAGGCGGTCGCGTTCTCGACGAACTTGCCTGAGATGCGATTGCCTTGGATCAACACTTCAGAAATCGAACGCTGCTCGATGGCGTTCAAAAATTCCGAATAGGGGATATCATTGCGCCCGCGGGTCTGGGTTGGGTTCTGGAACAAGTTGAACAACGCGACCAACAGAAGTGCGATGAACACCCAGATCGCGAAGTTACGAAAATTCGAATTCATCGTGTTCCCTTCTCGGAGCCTGGTCGTGAACCGAGGCCAAGCCCGTTGATCGTGATGTCGCGCGCTGCACCTGCAGGCGCATCCGATCTGATGTCAAAGATAAGCGTCTGCATGATGTTTGCCAAGTTCAACGGGCGTTATCGACCGACCGTTTTTTGCGTTTCCTAATGTGTTGGCACGAAATTGATGGCTAATTCGTTTCCTACGCTCGTCTTAGTCATCTAGCCACCGAATACGGCGCGCGTGTTGCGGCGGCCAATGACAGGCAACTTCAGCGTCACCGGGTGGGCGGAGCAGATCGGCGTCTTTAGCTGACGGTTTACTGCTGGCGGGCAAGCCGGCAAGGCTCCAGCGCGGCAATTTGGCATCCTCTAGGCCAGCAGCGGTGGCGCCAAACGGACCAATTTCGATCGCCGCGGTCGCCTCAGGCGCCACACTGATGTAAAATCGCCGATCCCAGAAAATGCCCTGCCCAGGCTCAATTCTAACTGTCGGGAGGCTATTGCGCGAATGCTCGCGAAAAACGCGAATGCGGCGGTTATCCGCATGATCGGCAACCTCCACGAAACATCCGCCCAACGTCAAACGGCCCGTGGCGTGTGCCGACTGTGAGCAGAGGCGCTCGGCCAATGTCTCGATCTGGGACAACTGGGCGGGTGGCGAGGCGCCACCAAACACATCGAGAAGTGGCGTCACTAATCGAATGAGATCCGGCACCAGCAAATTTTGCACGGCGGCATCAGAACCTGCGCCAAGGATCAGCTCGCCGAAAGCGCCATTGTGATCATCGACGGCGCCGAGCGCTAACGCACGAGCACGCGCCTGCAGCACCGCTCGCTCTTCGCGAAGCCTGCGCGCCGATCGACTTAAGCGCTCCGGCGTTAGACCCAGAGCCGCGAGCGAGGGGGCCGATTGGCGGACGCGCACCCGTTCGAAACGTGTGTCGTCATTGCTCGGATCCTCGCACCAGGGCAAACCAAGGCCGCGCAAGTGGGCAACCAGGCGCTCCTTGGGAAGATCGAGCAGCGGTCGATGTAAATCGACCCCGATTTCGCGCACCGGGTGGCCAAGCGCGATAACGACGCGCCGTTCGCGCGGCCGGATGGCGCTCAGGCCATCAATGCCGCTACCGCGGGCCAGCCGCATCAGCAGCGTCTCAGCTTGGTCTTCTTGGATGTGAGCGAGAACCAGATCGCGTGGCGGGTTATCCTTCGTGGCGCGCTCGAGCATTAACCCATAACGTGCCTGCCGGGCGGCATCCTGAACGCCCGATGAGGGCTTCGCTCCGGTCCAATGCAACGTTTCATGCTGGAGCCCTAGGCATCGTGCTTGCTCGGCGACAAACAACGCTTCTGCCGCCGCCGCCGCCCGCAGACCATGATCGACAGTGAGTACGAGCGGCGGCGGGCATGTTGCAGTCCTACCATCGCGACGCCACTCAGCAATCAGATGCATCAACGCCATGCTGTCGGCGCCACCGGATACGGCAATCGCGAAGGGGCGCGTCAAACCAGCGAAAAGCTGATCGAGCTCCGCAGCCGTGAATGTTGCGCCATTTGGTCCGTGCTGTGACGATGGGGTTAGCACCGCCTCGTCCTCTAGCAGCCTATCCGGCGGCGCTCGCTATCGGCGCGGGCCTTGATGGTCTGCGAGG
>JANLXZ010000179.1:0-1990 GCA_031365375.1 Hyphomicrobiaceae bacterium
GATTTGCTCGAGCGCCTGTTCGTGGGAGTAGAAGTGGCAGCTGATCAAGCCCTTCGCCTTGCGACCGCGATCATCGACTTTCGTGATCCCGACGATGTGCCAGGCTTGGGCGGTGCTGAGCGGACCGAGTACGCTCAGGCGGGAAGGCTGTATGGGCCGAAAAATGCACCCTTCGCAACCGTCGGCGAGCTCGATCAAGTTCTGGGGATGACGCCTGAGCTTATGAGCCGCGTTCGGTCGATGGTCACGGTTCATTCGCGCGCAGCCGGTGTCAATCCGAATGTGGCAAGCGCACAAATACGCGCTCTGGAGCTGCCGGGAGCGTTGTTGACCGCTTCGGCGCAACGCAGCTTTCAGGTTCGCGTTGGCATCCGCTACACGCAGAATGCAAGTGTCGTTCGAGACTTCGTCGTCGAGTTGGCGCCGCGCGCACCGGTCGGCTACGCAATAAGAGATTGGCAAAGTGGAATTTTCGCCGAAGATCTATCTCAAGTTGGAGAGGCGTCTGATCTTCCGGTTTGCCTCGACACCCTTGTGCGCCCCCAGCCTTGATGAATCCACGTTGTTCCAAATCAATCGGCGAGCTGGAGCGGGAATATCAGTCGGCGCCAATTCTGGACGTGACCGGAAGTAAACTTCACGTCGATCCGCACCAAACGCGGAAGCCGGTCGGCAGAGGTCCAATTATCGAGCCATTGCCATTTATCCGGTTCGCCGTCGATAGTGCCAAAGTAGGAGAAGCTCGCCGCAACCACGTTTGACGCGAGTGTCGCGCGTCGGCCCGAAGGCGGCGCAGTATCGGCCGAAGCTGGACGCGAAAGTCTGTGCACCGCGACCAATTCGAATGATCGCGCGCGGCCGCTCATTGGTTCCAGGTGCAACTCTATTTCATATAGACCCTCGATCTGTCCCTGCAGGGAATACGACGTCGTGAAGCGTACCCGCGCTGGATCACCTGAAAGAGAAGGTGGGCGGCCCGCACTACTGGCTTGAGCTGGGATGATTTGTGCGAATGACGAAAGCAGATAATTTTGCGCCGGCACTACGGCGCTGGCTTCATTGTTGCGATCAATGAACGCTAAAACGTTTCGACTACCTTTGACGCTGCCAGCCATCATTCCCATGATTAAAGACAGTAAAGCGAGCGAGACGATTACTTCGATCAGAGTGAAGGCGGCGTCCGACGACGCGTGTGGCGCGGCAGACCGATCGATCATTGCTTGGCCTCACGCGCCATGCGTGCTGACTCGAGCTCGAGAAGGAGAGCGCCGGATGGGTCGATGGCTTTCAGAGTGATCCAGTAAGGACGGAGTGTTTCCGGTTCGCCCGCCCTGTTTGACAGAGCGGCGACGTTGAGCCGCCAACGAATGCCGTTGTCGTAGGCGCCACTTGAAGTACCAGAGATCAGAGTACCATCGCCACCCAGCGAATTCAGGTGTGAGCGCGCGACAACGACCGCGGCCTGTAAAGTCTGCACGCGCGATGCCGCACGCAAGCCGTTGCCGATCGTTCGATAAATAGCCGTGAGTGCCAGTGACGCGATGGCCATGGCGACAATGGCTTCAAGGAGGGCGAAACCACTCTCTCGGGATCGAACTCGCTTCATCGCTGGTCCCACCATGAGCGTTCGTGTAGATTCCCGATCATGGCATTTTTTGGTGATTTGCGCATCATCGAATGCCGGATCGAGAGACATACCGGAATATTGCATGCAGCGGTTTGAAGTCGAAGCGACGCGTTCCAGCGAAACAATGAAGTCCGGCGAGCACGGTTTTATCATCATCGTCGTTCTTGTGATGCTTTCGCTGTTCGCCCTCGTGGCAATCGGTCTGCAAAGAACCGTCGTCGTCGACATTCGCTTAGCGGCGAACGTCGCACATCGCGTTCGGTCAGAGGCGCTGGCCGATGGGATCACGCGGCTTGCCGTTCGTCATCTCGTCAATAACGTTCCCTCTGCTGGGCGCAGCGGACCGTTTAGGCTCGACGGCGT
>JANLXZ010000189.1:0-7164 GCA_031365375.1 Hyphomicrobiaceae bacterium
ACGCTGCCGCATAAATTGAATCTATATCGCGGGCGAGCGCGAACGATATCGGGCTAGCCATTTGAATTAGATACAACATTACGGCCCGATGACCCGCAGCGACCATGTCGGACATTTCCGCCAAGTGTTTAGCCCCGCGCGCGGTAACGCTGTCGGGAAATTCGGCGCGCCCGTATTCGCGCATCATGTGCACGTTTTTTATTTCGACATAGCAAGCGGGTTTCTTTTCATCGGTGAGCAGGATGTCGATCCGGCTGTTCCGGCCGTACTTGACCTCCCGTTTCAGTTGGCCGTAACCCGCCAGTTCCGCAATCCGTCCGGCCATGATTGCCTCGGTGACGAGCTTGTTGGGGTGATTGGTATTGATGCCCACGAGCTCACTCGCGTCGCCGAAACGAGCTTCGACGATTTCCCATGTGTGCTTGTACTTCCGCGTCGGACTATCGCTGATCGATAGCCAGACAAACGAACCAGGCTCGAGCAGCCCCATCATCGAGCCCGTGTTCGGACATGTGGTTGTCACGATCTCGCCGCTGTCCAAAATGACGTCGGCCAAGAAGCGTTTGTAGCGCTTGATCAGGCGACCGCGAAGCAAGGGAGATGTGAATTTCATAAGACCAGCGATCTTTGCGGATGACAATGCGCGCGTCGAATGAACGCTTGTCGCCTTCCTAGTGGATTTTGATCGCCAAGTAGAGGATCGTGGGTGCGAGAAAACATCGAAGGCATCAATATGACAGAGACGACACAGATCGACATCGTAACCGCCGCGCTTTTGGTAATCGGCGACGAGATCTTATCGGGGCGAACCAAGGACAAGAATATCGGATATATCGCCGATCATTGCACGCGAATCGGAATTCAATTGAAGGAAGTCCGGGTGGTTGCGGATGAGGAAGCTGACGTTGTGACGGCGGTGAACGCATTGCGCACCCGCTACACCTATGTCTTCACCACCGGCGGCATCGGCCCCACGCACGACGACATTACGGCTGACTGCATCGCCAAGGCCTTTGGTGTTGGCATCGACGTGGATCCCAGGGCGCTTGCACTGTTGATGCCCTATTATGAGAAGCGTGGGCTGGAACTTACGGCTGCTCGTCTGCGCATGGCCCGTATCCCCAGCGGCGCGAGCCTGATCGAAAATTCGATTTCAATCGCACCCGGGTTCATGATCGAAAACGTGATCACCATGGCTGGAGTGCCCAACATCATGCAGGTGATGCTCGACGCTGTGACCCCTCACCTCAAGACCGGAAAGAAAATGTTGACGGCAGCGATTGATCTTGGATTTCCGGAAGGTGCGATCGCCGAAATGTTCGGCGCACATCAAAAGGAATTTCCGGACGTGCCGATGGGCAGTTACCCCACGCTTCGCGACAATAAGCCGTGTACGCAGTTGGTCTTGCGGTCAACCGACCCAGCTCAACTCATAGCGGCAGAAGCGAGCTTGCGGACAAAGCTGGCGGATATGAAGCTGCTTTGACGAGGGTAGGAATTTCCAATTGTGGCGTCGCTGCCCGGAAAGATCTGCCAACTTTTGCGCTTCGCCCGCGTTAACCATGATTGTTGGAACGGGGTTACGAGAACGGATGAAAAAGGGTTGAGGTCTGTCCCTTGAGGCGCGTTGCAACCGCAACCGACTACGCGCAGCCAGCATTCGAGGGAAGCATTCATGAAGGACTTCTACGGGTCGAAGATCGGCCGGCTATTTTTTTCGTCGACACTGCTGATCTCTTCAGCCACCATTTCACTCCTTGCCGGAACGATCGCGGCAGATGCAAAAATCCCGGGAAGCACGCACTGTTATTTTGGTATCTGTCACCGCGTCAAAACACTGCCTGAAACCGCGAAGCTGATCGGCATCAAGACAGTCGTCCAATCTTCATTTTACGATGATTGCAAGGTTGACCGGTTCAACCCGTGCACGCTGACTTCATCTGGCGAGGTTTTTCGACCAGACCGTCCTGATAATGCGGCAAGTCCGATCTACCCGGATGGTACCAAGCTTTTGGTTTGGAACCCGAAGACCAAGTCGGCGGCTATCGTTCGCGTCAACAGCGCGGGACCTTATCACGGCAAACGCACTCTCGATTTATCTCGCGCCACGGCCGAGCGATTAGGCTTCAAGCGGTCCGGCGTCGCCAGTCTACATGTGCAAGTGATATCAGCGCCGACACATACCGAGTCACGCTATAAGAAGAATCGTACCTACGCGGCAGTACCCGGTCCGATTGGAAAGTACGAAAACTTCGATATGGCGATGGCCGATTTGTCCCGTGTCATGCCGGCACTCGATACGTCGAAGATGCTGGTTGCGGCTTTGTTACGCCCACTGCAATCCGGAATTCAGCGTGTCAACAATACGAAGGCTGCAACGACTGCGGGGCATAATGCCACGATCGCAGCGATCGCATCGGTCGGCGGAGCGCCCGGTTTGACAACGGCATTTTCCGCCAGCGCAATCCTCATGAATTCCGTTCCGCACAGTCTGTTGCCGCTTGGGGTTTTGACGGATGCCAAGCTGCGCACCGTGCGAGTACACAGCAAACCGGCAGTGATTCAAGGCGCCCGAAAGGCAGTGCGGGTCGCTTCCCGCCGGATTTGATTAGGCGTCACGAGCTCTCGGACCGTCGCCACACCATCGCTAAGTTCGGCATCACGTAACGTGATGCCGGGCCCAGTCTAAAAGCCATTTTGTAATAGGCGAGCTTGGCGACACCGACGCCGATTTGATAACCACCACCGATGTACGGCAAGTGGAATGGATACGTCGCCACATAGTCGTCAAGCTTGGCGTAATGCAAGAATCCGGACACCGGACGATAGTCCCGCAAGGATCGTTCCAGGCTTACGGGCGACCAGAACAGGTTGTCGTTTTCAGCCTCGGTGCGGTTGAATGCCTTGGCATATATTCGCCGGAGGTTGAGCGGGAACCAGTGACAAAACGGCAGCCGGGTATCGTGCGCAATCATGGGAAACCATTGATTCGGTGTCGTGATGATGAGGAGATCACGCGATAACCGCGCAAGGTCTTCCACCATATGTTGCCCACGTTGGACATGTTCCAGCACTTCGATGCAGTAGGCGACGTCGACGCTTTTGTCGGCCAAGCCGATCTCGCCTAGTGGCTCCGTTCGCCAGCCGATGCGATCCGCCAAACCCATAATTTCCGCGATCTGGCGGCCAGCCGCAAGTCGCTCGGCATCCATCTCGATCGCGATAACGCGAGCGGGGGAATAGGCTGCGAACGCCATCGCAAGCCAACCATAGCCGGCCCCTATATCCGCGATGACCGTATCGGCGTCGATCGGTCGAAATTTCGATAGTTGGTCAACGTAACGTTTCTTGTAGAACTCAAGCGTCTCAAGGATTTTTAGATCCCGATACGCGCCTTCTTTGAAGTGGGGCACCTCTTGGATGGCGTGGAGCTGCGTTTCACTCAGCGTGAAGGCAGCTGGCGCGCGAACGATCGCAAGCTCTGACGAAACGGTAATCGGCATCTATTCAGCTCGCTGACGTTTCGATGATGCGGGCGGATGCCTCGGTCGCCTGAAGCCGGTGCGCGGCATTCATCGCTTCGAGACATGAGGGTCCGGTTAATGCGTCGCGATTGGGCGTTACGACAAGGACTTTATCCACAAGGCTCGCGAGAAAGGTGATGCTTGTGCTTTCGCGCGCGGCCCCTGCATCGATGACCACGAGGTCGAACCGGCTGATCAGCCGTCGCAGGCCTTTCGCCAAGCGGCGCTGCTGGTCATTCGTCAACTTCGATAGATCGGCGAGCGCCAAGGGCAGCAGGGATAACCCGGTGCGGCTATCGTTCAGCGTGATCTCCGCAAGGTGAGCTTCGCTGTCCAACACACAAGCGCGATGTTGGATCAGGTTCGCCGCAAACACGTGGCTGAGGCCGGCATCAGCAGCGCTCACGTCGACCAACAGGGTACGCTGTCCCGAAATGGCCGCACGGTAAGAAAGTGCGAGAGCGGTACTCGATGTGCCAGCCTTGTGCTCCACGCCGACGAGTAACGTTACGATCGGTTGGCCCGGCGTCGCATCCTTGGTCAGCGCGGAAAGCATCGTCTCGATTGCGCGCTGGTATCCTGGATAAGCGGCAGCCGAAACGTCGTCGACGGCTGCAATGTGGTCCGAAAAGCTCGGACTGCCGGTTTCAACTCGAGCTTCGCGACCCCCGAGAGAGAGTTTGGCGATCGCCGGAAGACGAGCGAGTGTCTCCGGGCTTGGTTGTCGATCGGTCGACGGGGGGTGGGAGCCTTCGATGCCGTTCTCCGACGCCTGCTGAATGGCTACCGTCTCGATTTTCGCCGGCGGATGTATGGTGACAGTCATCGCCGCTTGCCGCAGGCGAGATGCGAGCAATGTGCGCAGACGCGCCACAGGATGGGATCGAGCATCGGTCGCGACGACCGGGGGGCGCGGCGGTCGCACAGTCGGCTGCGGTGGGGCTTGAACGTGGTCGGGGCGTGCACCAGCCGCGTCTGTATCGGTTGGCGACGACAGCACATGGCCAAGCCAAGCCGTGCCGGTTCCAGCGAGAAGACCTGCGATGAGCGCGCCGCACAACACAAGGAACGTCGGTGGGAAAGCCGGATAGGGCGGAATCGTCGCTTCGCTGATAATGCGCGTGTTCTCACGGCCTAGGCCCTCCTGCTCGCGCGTCTCCTTTTCGCGATTGAGGAACTGCTCGAAGATTGCACGTGCCGACTGAGCGTCACGCTGTAATTCGCGCAGGCGCACCTGCGACTGGTTACTGGTCGAGGTCTTTGATTCCATTGACTTGAGCTCACCGGCGAGCGAGCGCTCATTCGACGTTGCCAGCTCGAACTCGCCCCTCGCGTTGGCCTTGATGCGCGAAAGCTCTTCTTCGATCTGCGTCATCACCGCCCGTTTTTCGACCTGCGCACTGGCATACTCGGGGTGGCCCGGCTTCAGCGTTTGCTGAATGATCGCCTCGCGCCGCTCGACGCGACTGAGTGCAGAGCGCAAGTTCGCGATTACCGGTGATTTCAGCGCATCGGATTGTGCGCCGAGTAGAGCCGCGCCACCTCGCGTCGATAAATCCTTTACCTGATCGAAGCGTGCCTTGGCGATTGCCGTTTGCGATCTTGCCAGTATGAGTTTGTCGTTGGTCTGCTGCAGCTGTTGTTCGCTCACCAAAAGGTTGGGTGCGCCGAGCAAGCCTGCTTTGGTACGAAAGGTCTCGACGGCATTTTCAGCGGTCTCGACCTTGCTGCGCAATTCGATGATCCGTGATTGTAGCGCTGTTGTGGCTTCGCGCGTGGTGTCACCGGTCGCGCGGACCTGATCATTGATATAGGCTTGCGCCAGCGCGTTGGCGAGACGGGCGGCTTTGGCCGGGTCGTGCGAGGTGACGGCGACATTGATGACGTAGGTGTTGCCAACCCGGCGGACCCGCAGATGCTTGTCGGCGAAGCGCCAGATCGTGGTGTCTATGGCATCCGTCGCGTAGGGCTCTTCGCGCTTGGTACCAAAGATGCCCGTGCCGATTGAATTGCGCAGAAGCACGCGCAAGCCGCCTCCGCCGCGCGGCACCATGAACTCTTCGTCCTTGTAGAGTTGCTCGCTCTCCACGATTTTCTTCAGCACCGCGTTCGATTGCAGCAGTTCGACTTGGCTGTCGACAAGGAGCGTATCGGCACCTGCTGCCGACGAGCCAAATCCGCCTGGCACGACCGCACCTTCGACGATACGCTTGGCCCGGGGATCGATCAGTATCTGAGCGGTCGCGACGTAACGCGGCGTGGTTAGTAACAGGAACAGGACTGCTGCTGCGAGTGCGGCAAGAATGGCCAGCACGATCCATATCCAGCGCCGTTTGATTGCGCGAACGACAGCCATAATTTCGGTTGCCAGGCTGTGGCCCGACGAGTTGCCCGCGCTTGGAGCATCGAGCGCTGTGTCGTCGGATGGCAATTTCATACGCACAGTACTCAACTCCCGCGATCCAACCCCTCCCGGGCCGTTTCGCCAGCACGCCGTTCAATTGGTGTCATCGTCGACACTGGATTCAAGCTCGCACTGCAGGAAGCGCGCCATGTTTGGCCCGATTGGGTAAACATGTCGCGACATCGGCCATGTACAAAGCAATTTGGCGCGCCGGATCGAACCGCTCGAAAAGCTCTGGCGCAGCGTTCGCGATCGAGCGTCGAAGCTCAGTATTACGCTCGACCAATTCGATAAGACCCGCCGCGATGCCGTCGACGTCACCGGGTAGCACTGCGATGCCGACATCGAGGCTGTCCAAATGGCCGTCGATGCCCGTGCCACGCCCGTAAAGAATGGGCACGCCGGCAAACAAAGCTTCGGTGTAAACCATTCCGAACGTCTCATTCCGGCTCGGCAAAGCGAGTGCTAAAGCTTCAGGCAGCTCGGCCAGAAACGCATCGTTCTTCATTCGGCCGCGCAAGACGATTCGATCGCCAAACCCAGCCGTCTCGATCAGCTGTTTGACTTGGGCCACATTCCAGCTCGAACCACCGCCGATTATTTCGAGCGTTGTGCCCGGCAGGCGATGGGCGACTTTCGCGAATGCCGCGATCAGGCAAGGGACGCCCTTTTTTCGGTAAATATCCAGGTTCGCTACCGTGACGATCGACCGGTTCGGTACGCGCTGCTCGATCGTTCGCCTGGTGTTCTCAACGATATTGGGCAGGGCTCGGCTCTTGTCAGGCTGCGGGCCGGTCAGTCTTTCGATATCGGCTCGAAACCAAGCTGAAACGTAATAGATCCTGTCCGCCGACTGGAGAATTTGCCGGATTAGCGACCGATACGTCGGCTTGAATCGCAAAACCTTACTCTCGACTTCGCCCCGCACCGACACAAAATGGGGGAGATGGCGCGCGGTTGCGATGATCCAACCAGCAAGTCCGTCAAACGTGAGCCTGTGTGAATGCACGATATCGGGCTGCAGGTTCTCCTTGGCCAAGATCGCCTCGATTTGACGCGCGACCGCCTTGAACGATCGATACAACCCAACGCCGAAAGGAAGCCCAAAATGGTGGATTGCATACAGGCGCTGGTTCGGCTTCCCAGCAATTTCGCGAATTAGCGAACGGCGCGGATCGGCCGTTCGGGTCAACGATATGATGATGTGATCGCACTCGATCAGTCCATCGATCAGCC
>JANLXZ010000322.1:0-3176 GCA_031365375.1 Hyphomicrobiaceae bacterium
TAGAGATTGGTTGCTCTATAATCGTCCTGTAAATTCTCACCGGGCTTTTGGATCGTTCAGCGTCAATTTATCCTAGCATCAAGCCAGCAATCCATGCTCGTCACCTGACCGCGACGGTTCGAACCGCATTCTTGGCGGACACATCTCGGGTACGCAAATCAACCAACACAGTGCGATGCGTTCAAAACGACGACGAGGCATCAACGCGGGGGCGCCCAGGGGTTATAGCTGCCGACATTCCAAAGGTGGCCTTCGAGATCGAGGCAGGAGAAGCCGCGGCCACCGTAATCTTCGTCCTTAATGGCAATCACGATCTTCCCGCCTGCGCCGACGACTCTGTCGTGTATGGCGTCGGCGTCTGCGACCACGAGATAGGCGCTTTGCGTTTCGGCGCCGCCAATCTCGTCGGGTTGCTTCATGAGGTGGCTGAATGGCGTATCGGCGACTGAGCCAAGCATGATCATGCCGCCGCCCAGACATAGCTGCGCATGCGCGATACCACCCTGATCGTCAGGGACAACGAGATTTTTCTCAAAGCCGAAGACACGGACGAGCCACTCGATTGCTGCCGGAGCGTCGCGATAGCGAAGGCATGGGATGACGTAGGATTTCAGCATGCGCTTTGCCTCACGATCCGGGTTTATGAGCCGATTAAAGATCGACTGTCTTGCGGCGAACAAGACGCGGAAGACATGGCCGTCAACGCTTGACCTAGATCAAAGTTCGATGGCGGTGACATTTAGCATTCGAGCCGTGTTTGGACGAAGGACGATCCATCCGCTGCGGCCTTCGTTGCTGAACTCTTACCGACCTGCCTATGAAATTCTGCCCGTGCTGTACCTCGCAAGCGGGACTTGAAGTCGCTGCGACTTTCGATGAATGATCCCCAGCCCACATTAAGCCTTGAGCGGCGCCATCGTGTGCTAGACCACCGGCAAGGCATGCCCGCGACCAGAACAGGTAGAGCAACAATGATTTCCGACAATAATCCGGATAACAAGTGGATCGGCCATCGCACTCTTAGGCCAGACGGAGAAGACAAAGTAACTGGTCGCGCGACTTACGGCTCCGACTTCTCGCTACCCGGAATGCTGTGGGGCCACATTCTGCGCAGTCCTCATCCACATGCCCGGATCAAGGCGATTAATCTCGACAAAGCGCGCGCATTGCCGGGCGTCAAGGCCGTGATGACTGCAGAAGACATGGTTGAATTTCCGCTCGATAAGCCGGTCATGGTGGGGATTGCCGATATGCGGTGGATCAGCCGTTCGGTGATGGCGCGTGATAAGGCGCTTTTTATCGGGCACCCCGTCGCCGCCGTTGCCGCCAGTACCGCCCGGATCGCCGCCGCCGCCGCAAAACTGATCGAAGTCGACTACGAGGTCCTGCCTTGGGTGATCGATGTCGACGATGCAATCGGGGCGGCAGCCCCCATCCTGCACGATCACATTCGCGCACCGGGCACAAAGTCAGATGCTCCGTCTAATATCGCGGCTAAACTCGAACATAAACTAGGTGACTGTGATGCCGGGTTCGCGCAAGCTGATGTCGTCATCGAACGCAGCTTCAAAACGAAGCCGGTGCACCAGGGCTACATCGAGCCGCATGCCTGTCTCGTCAGCGTGACGCAAGAGGGCAAGGCCACAATCTGGAGCAGTAGCCAGGGCCACTTCATGGTTCGAGCCATGAGTGCTCATTTGAGCGGCCTGCCGCAAAGCGCAGTGCGCGCTATTCCAGCCGAAATCGGTGGCGGCTTTGGTGGTAAAACAGTGGTTTACCTGGAACCGGTCGCCCTTGTGCTGTCGCGAAAATCGGGTCGCCCGGTCAAAATGATCATGTCGCGCCAAGATGAGTTCCACGCTGGCGGGCCAACATCTGGTTCCTCAAGCACGGTAAAGATTGGCGCGACCAAGGACGGACGCATTACAGCAGCGTCTGCGACCTTTCGCTTACAGGCCGGCGCGTTCCCCGGGTCGCCGATTCGCGGCGCAGCTGGCTGCTCTTTTGCGCCCTACGATATCGCGAACGTACAGGTAACCGGTTACGACGTCGTGTCGAATCGGCCGAAGGCGACCGCCTATCGAGCACCTGGAGCGCCGATCGGCGCGTATCCGGTCGAGTGCGTCATGGATGAACTGGCAGCGGCGCTGAGGATGGATCCTCTAGCGTTCAGGCTTAAGAATGCAGCTAAACAGGGAACGAAGGCTGCGTACGGTCCGACCTTCAGCCGTATCGGTTTCGAGGAGACGCTGAGCGCGGCGATCGAACATCCCCACTATCATGCGCCCCTCGGTCCGAACCAAGGGCGTGGTGTCGCGAGCGGGTTCTGGTTCAATGCGGGCGGCGAATCAAGTGCTCAGGTAACCATCAACGAGGATGGGTCGGTTATCGTCGTCACCGGTCATCCCGACATTGGCGGCTCCCGGGCATCGATGATGAACATCACGGCGGAGTTACTCGGCATCCATTATAGCAAGGTGCAGGCGCTGATCGGCGATACCAGCTCGATCGGATATAGCGCCCTTACTGGCGGCAGCCGCGCAACGTTTGCGGCTGGCATCGTCGTCACGAAATCGACGGAGCAAGTGATCGACATCCTGCGGCAACGTGCGGCGATGATTTGGAAGATCGATCCCGAGGCCGTGGTGTGGGAAAATGGTCATGCCCGTCCCGCAGGTTCTAATGCTGGCAAGTTCGAGCCGTTGTCGCTGGCTGACATCGCAGCAAAGGCTAACACCACGGGGGGCCCTATTAATGCCGGTGCATCGCTCAATACCGAGGGTGCTGCGGGCGGCTTTGGCACGCACATCTGCGACGTCGAGGTGGATCGAGAGACAGGTCGCGTATTGGTCACGCGTTATACAGCGATCCAAGACGCTGGCCGGGCGATCCACCCGAGCTATGTCGAAGGGCAGATGCAAGGCGGCGCGGCGCAAGGGATTGGCTGGGCGCTCAATGAAGAGTACATCTATAACGCCAGTGGGCGGGTGGATAATCCTGGCTTTTTGGATTATCGGATGCCCGTAGCGTCCGATCTACCGATGATCGACACCGTTATCATCGAAGTGCCGAACGACAAACACCCGCAGGGTGTTCGAGGCGTCGGCGAGGTGCCTATCGTCCCTCCGTTGGCCGCAATCGCAAATGCCGTTCACAATGCACTGGGTGTCCGGTAC
>JANLXZ010000255.1:0-17357 GCA_031365375.1 Hyphomicrobiaceae bacterium
CGCGCCGGTTTGTCGATGGCGATCGCCTCACTCATAGCGCACCCTCGGATCGAGGATCGCGTAGGCAATGTCGGCCGCCAGGTTGAACAGGATGACGAAGACCGCGACGAGCACGACCGTCCCCATCACCAGCGTATAGTCGCGGTTCAATGCCCCCTCGATGAAGTAGCGGCCGACGCCGGGAATACCAAAGATCGTCTCGACCACGATCGAGCCGGTCAGCAGCGCGGCAGCGGCCGGTCCGAGATAGGAGACGACGGGCAGGCTGGCGCTGCGCAACGCATGTGTGACGATAATGCGCGGCCCCAGCCCTTGCGCCCGTAACGTGCGAATGTGCGGTGCGCGCAGTGCTTCGATCATCGCCGCTCGGGTCAGTCGGGCGATCACCGCGATCTGCGGCAACGCCAGCACCACGACCGGCAGGACGGTATTGGAAAGCGCGCCATCATTCCATCCGCCGACCGGCAACCACTTCAACCACAGCCCGAGTATGATTTGCAGGAGTGGCGCTGTAACGAATGTCGGCACCGTCAGGCCAAATGTCGCGACGCCAACCACCAAGTTGTCCACGATGCTGTTCTGGCGCAGTGCCGCGATCGAGCCGAGCGCAAGGCCGACGATCAGCGCCAGCGTCAGCGCCGTCGCGCCAAGCCGGATCGATATAGGTAGCGCCTTGGCGAAAAGTTCGGCGACCGAGAAATCGCGATAGTAAAACGACGGCCCGAGATCACCCTGAGCCAAAGCGCCGAGATATGACGCGTACTGTTTCCACAGTGGCTGATCGAGCTGATAGATGCGGCGCAAGTTCTCCATCACCTTGGCTTCGAGCGGCTGTTCGAGATCGAACGGTCCGCCGGGGGCAAGCCGGATCAGGAAGAACGCAATCGTGATGACCAGGAACAAGGTCGGGATGGTCGACGCCAGCCGGCGCAAAACGAAACTCAGCATTGCAACGGCCTCCCTCCCCTCTGTGCAACCTATGGGGTGAATATACGCTGTCGTGCTTGCGAGAAAGCAACCGTATCCTTCCAACTCGCTCTGCCTACCGCAAATCCGCCTCTGGGTTGGCGCTGATGTTGTGGATGGCGATGTCGGCGCCGAGACGTTCGCTCTCGGCGTCGAGGCGCATGCCGACCAAGCGGTCGATCGCACTGTAGATCACGTAGCCCGCTGCCAGGCCGAAGCCGGCGCCGAGGCAACTGCCAACGAGTTGCGACAAGAACGTAACGCCGCCTGCGCCGCCGAACTCCTTCAGCCCGAAGATACCGCAGGCGATGCCGCCCCACAGTCCGCACAGGCCATGCAGCGCCCACACGCCGAGCACGTCGTCGATCTTCCACTTTTCGGTCGAAACCTGGAACATCTGCACGAAGATGTAGCCTGCACCGGCGCCGACGACGAAGCTGCCGATCGGATGCATGATGTCGGAGCCCGCGCACACGGCGACCAAGCCTGCGAGCGCGCCGTTATGGACGAAGCCCGGATCGTTGCGACCAGCGAACAAGGCCGCCAGGATGCCGCCGCACATGGCGAGCAGCGAGTTGACGGCGACGAGGCCAGAGACCGACTTCAGGCTCTGCGCGCTCATCACGTTGAAGCCGAACCAGCCGATGCACAACATCCACGAGCCCATTGCGAGCCATGGCAGGGAAGACGGCGGCGTCGCGTGCGGGCGGGCGCCATCGTAGCGGCCGATGCGGGGCCCGAGCACGAGGATCGCTGCTAGTGCTACCCATCCACCGAACGCGTGCACGACGATGGAGCCGGCAAAATCCTTGAACTCGGCACCGAGAACGCGAACAAAGAACGCCTCTTGAATCCCGAAGTTCTTGTTCCAGGCGATGCCTTCGATGATCGGGTAGGCGAGACCGACGAGCAAGGCGGTTGCCATACACTGGGAACCGAAGCGTGCGCGCTCGGCGATGCCACCGGAGACGATTGCCGGGACGGCCGCCGCGAACGTGCATAGAAAGAAAAAGCGCACGAGGCTGCCGCCTTGCGGGTCGAACGGCTTGGCGCCACCGGCAATTACGTCGGCACTGACATAGAAGTGGATGCCGTAGGCGATGAAATAACCGACTGCGAAATACATCACGGTCGAGATCGCGAAGTCGACCAGGATTTTGACGAGGGCGTTGACTTGGTTCTTGTGGCGGACGGTGCCGACTTCCAGAAAGGCGAAGCCGCCGTGCATCGAGAACACGAGGATCGCGCCCATCAATAGGAAAAAGACATCAGCGCCTTGCTGTAACTGTTCCATCGAGAAATTCCGCCGCCCATTTTCTGCGCAATCGAGCCTCCTGTGCTTCCGCACTAGGCAATGTGCGCGGCCATAAGGCAAAGGCGGCGCAGCGACAATGGCAGTTGAGCAACGTTACGGGAGAATTCGCGGTTCACTCGTAGGGGGTTATGCAGTTTTGCGCATGACGACATACCGAGATGATCGGCGGTTGTCTGAAATTGCGGCGGAGTTTCCTTGCGCTTCGGTTAGTCGCGGCATAGCTTCTTCAGCAGGCATACGTCTTGAAGCGGGGATCGAGGCCAGTGTGCCGAATGCAAGCCCTGAGGAGTTTGAGGAGTTTCATTCGATGAAAGTGTACGTCATCGCTGCGACTTTGGCCGTCAGCGCTATCGTCGCGACTACGAGCATCGCCCAACAACTACCCGCCTCACCTGCAGAAGTAGCCAAGCCCGGGGGCAAAGTGCCCGGCGTACCCAAGCTTGCCTTGGTAAAGGTCGCCGATGGATTTCGCGATCCGACAGGTGTCACGGCCGCTAACGATGGCAGCGGGCGGATTTTTGTGACCGAACGGGCGGGCCGCGTTCGCATCGTCGGCAAGGATGGCAAGGTTCAGCCCGAGCCGTTTCTGGATCTGACCAACTTCAATCCGCTCGGCTCCGACGTGCAAACAGGGTTCGTTGAACAAGGGTTATGGTCGATCGCGCTACACCCGAAGTTCAAGGAAAACGGCCATGTATTCGTGCATTACGCGTCGCTTCCCTTTAACGGAGCGTCCATGGTCGTGCGGTTCACGGTCGATCAGGCAAGTCCCAATCGGATCACCAAGGAGCAACTTGTCAAGTCGTCGAAGGTGCTTATGAACATTCCGCAGCCGTATTACAATCACTACGGCGGTATGATCACGTTCGGGCCCGACGGCAAACTGTACATCGGCAAGGGTGACGCGGGCTGGGAAGGCGATCCACTCGATGCCGGACAGCGTCTCGAAGTTTTTTGGGGCAAGTTGCTTCGCATCGATGTCGATACGGCCGACGACGTTGCCTACGCCGTACCGAAGGACAATCCATTCGCCAAGGCTGACAAACCGCAGCTGATGTCGCTGTTCGGCATTACCGAGCAAGGTTTCTCGCAGATTAAGATCGGTTCGCGCCCAGAGATTTGGGCTTACGGTCTGCGCAATCCTTATATGTTCCACTTCGACAAGAAGTCGGGCGACCTGTTCATTGCCGACGTCGGACAAAACCACTGGGAAGAGATCAACTGGCAGCCGGCAGCGTCTAAAGGTGGTGAGAACTACGGTTGGAAACACAATCAGGGATCGCACTGCCATCCGACGACTGGTCCCGGAGAAAAGTGCCCGATCGTCGGCGTGCTGCCGATCGCGGAATATCCGCATCAAGAACCCTACCCTGGCGGACCCAAGTCGAAGGACGGCTGGGGATGTTCGGTCCAAGGCTTAGGCGTCGCCAACTACGCTGGCATGGACAAGGTCTATCTCGCCGGTGATTGGTGCTCCGGCCGGTTGTTTGCGACCGGTTGGGACGCTGGCGAAAAGAAGTGGCAGATGCAGGAGTTGATGCAGACGTCGCTACAATTCACGTCCGGCAACGTCGATGAGGAGGGCTTCGTGCTCGCAACCAATTGCGTGTGCTTCTACACTGAGGATAAAGGGCCCAACACCAATCCTCCAGGCGCACTCTGGCGCATCATGCCGGCGGACAAAGTGCCGGCCGGCGCCGAAGTGGCGAAGGGCAACTGACGCGATAAAGGCGGATGCCAGAATGCTGGCATCCGCCTTCCAGACCTATCAGGGACTTGCCCCGAGCTCTCTAATTCGAGTGAAATACAATGCCCGGTCAAAGATTGTCCGCGACAGTTGCCGCGTGTGTGTTCTCGACAATGCTCGTGGCAGCCGCGGGCGCAAGCGTCTCGGATTTCAAGTCTCCCTTCGATGGCTCAAAAATGGACTTCCCATTGAAGCCGGGCGAAGTGGAAACGCCTGTGCTCAAGGAGTTCAAGGTCACCGGCAACAATCAATATCGGGGTGATACGAAGGCCGTCAAAGATGGCAAGGAGCTGTACGAAACTTGGTGCCAAGCCTGCCATAACGCCGACGGTTCCGGACGCATGGGACCGGCGCTGATAGGCAAGGATTTCAGCTACCCGCAGACTGCGAGCGACCCCGGCATGTTTGCGATCATTTACGGTGGTGCGAAGGGGGCGATGCAGCCGTTCTCGGCGCGCGAGGTTACACAAGACGAGATGCTGAAAATCATCGCGTTCGTTCGTACGCTCGAGAAATAATGGCGGCGGAAAAGCCGACGCTGATCGGCCTTCCGCGCCCCGCGGGCTAAACTTAAAGCCGCGCGCGCATAAGTTTAGCGCCGGCGCCCAATGCCTTGAGCTTACCGACGGCGACATCGCGCGGGAGCGGCGCCAATCCGCAATTGGTGCAGGCTTGGATCCGCTCCGCGTCGGCGTATTTTAGGGCTTCGGTCAAAATTGCAACGACCGCTTCCGGAGTTTCGACGGTGCGATTGGCGACGTCGATCGAACCGACGAGGACCGTCTTGTCCTTGAGATGGCGGATCAGCGAGATCGGCACGCGCGACCCCTGGCATTCGAGCGATACCTGATTGATGCGGCTGCTGTTCAGTGCCGGGAATATCTCATCATATTGACGCCACTCCGACCCCAGCGTTTCCTTCCACTTGTTGTTCGCCTCGATCCCGTAGCCGTAGCAAATGTGCACGGCGGTCTGACATTTGAGGCCGGCGGCAGCTGCTTCGAGCGCCGCTACGCCCCATTCCTTCACTTCGTCGGTGAACACATTGAAGGCTGGCTCATCGAATTGGATAACATCGGCACCGAGTGCTTCGATCTCGCGCGCTTCGTCGTTGAGTACCTTGGCAAACGCCATCGCCATGTCGGCACGCCGCCCATAATGCGCGTCGGCGATGGTGTCGCAAATCGTCATCGGACCCGGCAGCGTGAACTTCAATTTGCGGGTGGTGTGCGCACGGGTGAAGCGGACATCATCGGTCTGTACCGAGCCGCTGCGCGTGATTGGACCGGTGACGGTCGGCACTTCCGCATCGTAGCGGTTGTTGCGAATTCCCATGATCGTCTTCTTCGCCCAGTCGATGCCGCCGAGATGCTCGAGAAACCCGTGCACAAAATGAATGCGGAACTGCTCACCGTCGGAGACGATATCGATGCCGGCGTCCTCTTGCTCTTTGAGCCAGATCAGCGCGGCGTCTCGTTTCGCCGCCACGAGCTCGGCACCTGACGATCGCCATGCCGGCCACAACTTTTCTGGTTCAGCGAGCCAACTCGGTTTCGGCAAGCTGCCGGCGACGGTGGTGGGAAAAAGATCGTGCTTGGCCATGGTCATTTCCTCGACGTGATTAGATGAAGCTTCTTTTTATGATGGCTGGTTTGACGGATTAAGACCCGATCGACAAGGCAGTGCAGGGCGCATGTTGACCCTATTTCTGCCGGTTCAGATGCCTTTTGCACTGGGCGCGGATTTCTTTCAAATCCTCGAGGGTCCGGTCGAGATCGGCGCGTTTCGTGTTGAGATCGGAAATGTGTGCTTCGACCCGATCGAGCAGCAATCGGGTTTGGGTAACTTGCGTCGGATCGGTGTCATAGAGCGACAGATACTCCGCGATATCTTCGAGCGTAAAGCCTAAATTCTTGCCGCGCAGGATCAACTTGAGCCGTGCGCGATCGCGCCGCGTAAAGCTTCGCGCGGTGCCGCGTCGCATCGGTCGCAGCAGCCCGCGCGCTTCGTAGAAACGGATCGCGCGCGTCGTGATCTCGAACTCGGTCGCCAGATCTCCAATGGTGAAAATTGCATCGTCCTGCGGCTCGTCGGTCTCACCGACAGCCGGGACTGGAGGATCAGGTTTGACCTCGTTCTCTGCCATTAGGCGCGCTGGCGCAAGGCCTCCTCCTGCTTCAATTCTTTCTTTGAAAGCTTCCCGATCATCGTTTTCGGCAATGAATCGCGAAACTCGATTTGCGACGGCATTTCGAGTTTGGAAAGTTTGGGCTCGAGGAATTTAAGTATGTCGGCGCCGGTTGCCTTCATCCCGGCTTTGAGTTTGATGAAGGCCTTTGGCGCCTCGCCCCGATAATTGTCCTTGATGCCAATCACAGTCACTTCCTCGACCGCGGGATGCTGGTAGATTTGCTCCTCCAGATGCCGTGGGAAAACCTTGAAACCGGAACAGATGATCATGTCTTTGATCCGATCGGTGATGAAGATAAAGCCTTCTTCATCCATTTTGCCAACGTCGCCGGAGCGGAAAAAACCGTCATGAAAGGCATTTGCTGTCTCTTCCGGCTTGTTCCAGTAGCCCTTCATGACCTGAGGGCCCTTGATGCAGATCTCGCCCTCTTGACCAAGCGGCATCTCTTTTGAGGGGTCATCGACCGCGCGAATCGAGATGATCGTCCCCGGCAACGGTTGTCCAATCGAGCCGCTTTTCACGGGTCCATCGAACGGGTTGAATGTCGCCCCGGGCGACGTCTCCGACAAACCATATGCCTCCACGACCTTGCAGCCGGTCAACTCCTCGAAATTGCGCTTGACCTCGACTGGCAGTGGCGCGCCGCCTGACAGGCAGTATTTCAACGATGACATATCGAAGGTCTTGATCGCCGGATGATTGAGCATCGCGGTCAGTACAGTGGGCACTACCGGCATGATCGTCGGACGCGTTGAAGCAATCAGCTTGAGTGCATCGTTAAGCACAAAACGGGGCATCATAATGATTTCGGCTGCCGTCGCGACGCCAAGGTTCATCACACCCGTCATCGCGAATACATGAAAGAAGGGCAAAATCCCGATGATCTTTTCTTTGGTCGGCTCGAGCCCGCCGCACCAAGCCATGATCTGCTGCATGTTGGCCGACAGATTGTAATGCGTGAGCATCGCGCCCTTCGGCGTGCCCGTCGTACCACCGGTGTACTGGAGGACCGCGATATCCTCCATAGGGTTGACCGCAACCTTTTTGTAGGCGCCGTCGTTCGCTAGCAAGGCGATATCGGAGAGGATCTTGTCGGCTGCCGCGGATTTCGCCGGGTGAGCGATTTCTCTCGATTTGAACAACCGGAACAGAACCGATTTGGTGCTAGGCAACAGGCTCGAAAAGGAACATACCAGGGCGCGTTTGAGGTGCCCCTCGATCAACAGCTGTTCGATCTTGCCAAATAAGGCGACCAGATCGAGCGTGATCATAAGGTCGGTCTGGCTATCTTTGACCTGAAAGATCAACTCGTCATGGCTATAAAGTGGGTTGAAGTTCACCACGGTCGCCCCGGTGCGCAGGATGGCAAAGTAATAAATGACATAGGTCGGAGTATTCGGCAAAAATAGCCCAACCTTCGAGCCCCGGCCGACGCCGAGCGTTTGCAGTCCGGCCGTGGCGCGATCGACAAGGCGTCCCAATTCGGCATAGGTCATTGTTTTGCCGAGGAAATTGGTGGAAGTGGCAGATCCATAATTGGCCACCGCGACGTCCATCAGGCGATACAGCGGATCGGATGTGAAGCGCATGTGCCAGTCGACATCCGTCGGATAGCGGCTGAGCCATGGCGACGCCGGTGGTTTAGGCAGTCCCGATACTGTCGATTGTCCCGAAACCATGGTCGACTTGCTCCTCCCGGCGCGCGATGCTAATCGCTTCTTGCAACAGCGTTTTTTTTGCGAATGGCCGCGTGCGTCGATAAATCTCAGTTCTTGGCCACAGTATCGCAGTAAACCATGGCCAAGGCCCATGTGGCCAGCGAGGTTTTTGTCGAAAGGCGTTGTTGCATAGTCGACAACAGAGCCTGCGGCATGCTTTTTGCTGAACAACGCACACGAGGAAGATCGAACGGCTCAACGTTGCCGTTTACGGTCTTCGACTTCGATAGCTTGTTATGCCGGTTGCGCTGGATTAAGGAAAGCGTTGACCAGTATCGGGCTCAGTGCGCCGGCTAAGTCAAACGGAAGAGTGGAAAATGGACGACGTCGCGACCAAGATTATCGACATTCTCAAGAAGCATATGAAAGAACCACGAGATGATATCGGCTTGGGAACGGCATTGACCGACCTCAAGATCGAGTCGCTCGATCTTGCGATGATCGTTTTCGACATCGAGGATTCTTTTGGCGTAGAAATTCCTTATAACGCCAACGAGGAAGCCTCCGACTTCAAGACGGTTGGTTCCGTGGTCGAGCGGGTCAAGGCCCTGATGGCCACCAACGCCGGTGCCGCCGCCGCTAAGGCGTAAGGCTGGAGGCACGAGTTCGGGCGCTGATTGAATAAGCCCGGGCGTATGTTGTAACTTTGAAAGTGCGTGAACGATGACAGTAGTAGATCCGGCGCGCCGCGTCGTAGTGACCGGCATGGGCCTTGTCACGCCTATCGGAGCGGATGTTCCTGAATTTTGGGACAGCATGAAAAAAGGTCGCGTAGGTGTGGGGCCGGTTGGCGGCTTCCCGCTGGAAGACCTGAAAATTCTGATTGCCGCCCAGATCCAGAATTTTGAGCCAAAGGTACGCTTGAAGCATTTCAAGCGCGACAAGCTGGTGACACTGGCTGATCGTTATTCTTGGTTCGCGGCTGCCGCCGCTGACGAGGCCATGCAGATGGCAGGCCTCGAAGGGCCATTGCCCAACCCGTATCGTGCCGCGTGCATCGTCGGTTCAGGGGCCGGCGGCTTGGTTACTTTCGAACAAGCATACCGGGATCTGTTCATTGCCCAGAGAAAGGCGACCCATCCGTTGACGCTGTTGCGCATCATCGGTTCGTCGGCATCCGCCCATATCGGGATCGAATACGGCGTCAAGGGGCCGACTTTCGCCACGTGTTCCGCCTGCTCGACGGCGACACACGCGATCGGGCTTGCACGCGATTACATCCGGAACGGCGTCGTCGACGTGGCAATAGCGGGCGCATCGGAAAGCGTGATCACCTATGGGACGATGAAGGCTTGGCAGGCGTTGCACGTACTCTCGCCCGAAGGCTGCTTCCCATTTTCCAAGAACCGGAATGGCACAGTGCTGGGCGAAGGCGCCGGGATCCTCGTCCTGGAATCTTACGAACATGCCAAAGCGCGGGGCGCCACAATCCTAGCCGAGCTCACTGGCTACGGCATGAGTTCAGATGCCAAGGACATGGTAAAGCCAGAGGTCGAGGGACCGCGCGAAGCGATGAAAATGGCGCTCGCCGACGCGAACCTGAAGCCGGAGGACATCGACTATCTGAACGCCCACGGCACTGCTACGATGGATAATGATCGCAACGAAACTCGGGCGATCAAGGAAGTATTCGGCGATTATGCCTACAAGCTCGCGGTCTCGTCGACGAAGTCCATGCACGGCCATCCTTTGGGAGCCGGTGGAGGTATCGAGGCGATCGCCACGATCAAGGCGATGAACGAAAATTGGGTCCCACCGACCGTCGGTCTGACGCATCCAGATCCCGAATGCGATCTTGACTACGTACCAAACGTCGGTCGCGCTAAAAAAGTACGCCACGCGATGTCCAACTCGTTCGCGTTCGGCGGCTTGAATGCGGTGTTGGTGTTCAGTCCAGCTCCAGCCTAGTGTGCAAACAATGCGGGCAACTTCTCGCGTAGTAACTTTGCCAACGCCAGGCTTGGGTCTTCGGCCATGGGCGTCAGCTGCGATAGCTTGGCAAGCGCGAGATGGGCATCGAGCGATGCCAAGGGTGCCCAATCGTACCACCCGCTTTGCCGCAGATGAGCGCGGTAACCCCGCTCTTTCTCGGTTAGCCGATGGTGGGCTGGGGTGACGCCCAAGACGGCAAGTCCGGTTGCCACGGCATCAGATACCATCGATGACGATTCGTCTGTCACCACGGCCGCGTCACTGCTGCCTAATAGCTCGGATAGTGACGTCGCGTTCTCGTTGCGCACGTCGACAAATCGTTGATGGGGAAGCTTGGCTAGGCGGGCGCTTATTGCATCAGGCGTCCGGCGCGAGTTGGAGATTTGCCACTGGATACCTTTGGTATAGGCCAGCATTGAAACCAGCCCGAACAAGTCTTCCCAGTCTGCATCGGTATATGTGCTTTCGCCCGAATTCCCGCCGACCAGTAAGGCCAGCCGAAGCGGTGGATTGGCGATGGAGCGCGGCCCGGTTTTCCAAAGTGCAGCGGCAGCGGGTGACGGTTTGGGTGCGAAAGCGTGGCGCGGCCGGGATGCGTTCGCTGGAAACGAAGTCAGGACGAGGTTGAAGCCCTCCGGGCGGAAGTATCGCAGCGAGCCGTAGAACACGTTAGCCGCACCGAGGATCCGTGCGCACGCGATATTCGCACCTAACGTCTCCGCACCCGCAGACACGATCAAATCGACTTTGGGCAATTTTTTAGCGTCGAGACCATAAACAATCGAAAGCAAGCGTGCGGGAGCCAATCGAACGTTGCTCCATACGGCCACCGGGGCTCCAGGCCATCGGCCGCGCTTGACGTCGATGCGGGTGGTGGAGACGGCGCATACCTGCTCAACTGCGGCAAGCAGTCCGAGGCTCAAATTGAAATGACCGGGTCGGCCATCGGAGAGAAGCAGCGCAGTCAGGTCCGTCATGGTATGCATTCAATTATTAGCACTCAGTCCTCGAGCATCGTTAAAGCCGCGCGACGATCACCCTGTTTCAATTTTATGAACAGAGCGCGAGCTTTCTTGATGTCGCTATCGGATCCAGTCTCGGCGGCTTTAGCCAGCGCAACCGTCGTGGGATGATCAGCACCACAGATAAATACTAAGGCCTTAGCCAAGCGGCCCATTGCGTTCCGGTCGATCGCTTTCTCATCCATTCGATTCCCTCTGGACGTCATCGCCGCTATACGCAGAGGGGCGAGCCTAATGTCAGCCCGGCGCACGAGCGAAGTGTTTTGATCGCAATCCCTCATGTTGGCAATGGCCCTAAAACCAGCACAGCCGACGTTCATCGGCACACCCAATTACCTATTTTCGACCAGGATTGATCAGCGCGAAGCCGCTTTCCAAATCCATGGTTTTCCGCAGGTGTTGCGGTGATTCAGTGACGATGACTTCAAGCGTCGGCCGCACCGTGGCTTGCTGCAAATGTCCAGCCATCGCAGTTCCGTCCCGTCGCCCTAGAACCGCGTGCAGGTGAATGCTCGGATCCCCATCTGTGCCAACTGCGATGTCTCCAATTAGCGATGCAACCTCCACTTGTTCATCGACCAATATCGGTAAATAATTTTTCGTTTCCCAGTCGAAATAGCCGAGCTTTGCCCCGCTGAAGGCACCGATCGCAGTTAACTGCGCAGCGCCGAGTTGCTCACTTCTGGCAAATTGCTGGAGACAACCCATGGCCTCGTCGCCGTTCTGCAAAACCACCGCAAACGTGCGCTTTCCGCTCGTATCATCGAGAAGTTTTACTTGCATGTGACCACTCGATACTTAGCCAACTCTATCCTTGAGACCCTTTACGCCATCGTGTTTAGCGCAGCTGGCGCAGCAAAAAATTTTGCCGGTGGCCTCCACGCCGTGGCCAATGACGCGGCAATCGCAGTGCGAGCATTTGGGAGCCATGGCGTGGATGGCGCACTCGAAGCTGTCGAATGTCATTGTTTTGGCCCCTTGCGTGATTTGAAAGGACTTATCGTAATCGTTGCCACAAACATCACATCGGGCCATTTGAAACTCCTCGGCAATTACTGAGAAGTATAACCGCCGAGGTGAGACCCGGTTCCCTGCAACCGGCAACAACTCTCGTCACTTGCCATGGCCGACGATCTTGCACCTCGCTAGGACAGGAGTATCCTCAGGCACCGATACCCCCTGAAGAAACCGCATTAAACGAATGGGGCGACAGTTGTCCGAGACATCCCGGCATGACGCTTGCCAAGCGGGCGATCATTACGACGCCTGCATCGGGCAGTGGTGACGGCAGCTGGCGCCGCCCTTCCTCGACGGGCTCGAAGCCCGAAACGGCCTGGATTGGTTGGACATCGGCTGTGGAACCGGCGGCTGACAAGCCGCAGCACGAAACCTATTGTAAGGCGGGCGAATGGCTCCCTAGTCGCCCGCCAACTGTTGTGTCTCGGGAAAGTACATCTCCTTCCACGAATTTGGTATGCTCTTGATCGTGCCCGCTTTGTGCATCAGGCTCATTGCCTTGCCGATCCCGTGCGGTGTTTTCCCAAAGATGTAATCGGGCGCCATTATAATTTTTGCGAGATCGTCCAACGCCATGTTTTCCTTCGAGATGTCGAGATAGAACTGCGCGGCTCGCCGTTTGTCGGCGTTGATCCAATCGATCGCTTCGTCGAAAGCTGCAACTACGGCATCGAACGTCACCGGATTGGCCTTGCGGAATTGCTCCGTCGAAACGAAATTAAGCGAAGTGACCGCACCGCCTTCTACGGTAAAAAGGTCGGCAATCGCGTGCAATCCTGCTTTCTTTTCGAGATCCGCATAAGGCGAAGTTGCGGCGTGTACCGTGATCTCGCTGCTCGGATTGAGGACTGCGGCCATCGCGTCGGGGTGCGGCAGTGATACGGCCAAGTGGTCGAGTTTGCCCCACTGACCCGTGCCAAATTGCTTCTCGGCAGCCGACCAGAGGAACAGCGCTTGCGCCGACGATTTGATCGAGGGAAGGGCGATACGGTCCTTCTCGGTCAGATCGTTGAGAGTTTTGAGTTCCGGTTTGCGAGTCATCAACCAGATGTTCGAGGAAACCAGGGCGGAAACGGCTTTCACGCCGATACCGTTGCGGGTCCGATCCCAGAGCAGCGCCGACGACGGCACACCCTGGCCGGCGAAATGCACGGCTCCCGCAAGGAACGAGTCCACGATCGCCGAGGGGCTGGAAAGCCTCGTCCAAGCGACGGTGGTTGCGCCGAGCCCCTTGGCTGCCAGATGTTTTTCGACCAACTTCTGGCCCTGCATCACAAAGAGCGGCAGATAGTTGGTGCCGTTCTGGGCAACGATCTTGACCTCCGGTACCTCGGCGCGGGAGGAGCCTGCCCCCGCGAACACCAAGCCCAATGCCAGCATGCCGAAACAAGAACAAAGCCGACGCATGTCCACAACCTCGCGTTCGTTTCGCTCGCGCATCAGGGGCGCGAACTGCAATGGCATTGATACAAACTTCAGCCGCGACGGCAAGCCGGTTGCCGCGACGATCGCCGCTAACGAACGATCAGCAACACCGGCGTGCGGACTGCCCGGACAAGTGCCGCGCTGCGTGGCCCTAAGAATTTTATTTTGCCTTGCCGCAATGACGTTCCAACTACGATGAGGTTGTAATCACCCGCTTTCGTCGCTTTCCGGATCGCAGCTTCCGGCCTCGAATTAGTCATGGTAACGGCGGCGACCGGGATCCCGCTGCGTTTGCCCAGACGGCGGGCATCGACCAAAATCGACATGCCTTGACGGCGCGCACGCCCTCTCAGGATACCGGCGTTCTCGCGGGGATCGAAAACGTGCAGAGCTGTCAGCGTCCCAGCCGTTGCCTTTGCGAGCGCCAACGCAAGTTCGGTGGCCAAACGCGATTCAGGAGTTCCCCCGGTAGGCACGAGAATGTTGAGCGATACGTTTGGTGCGGCGGCCAGGTGCGTCGTTCCGTTGAGCACAATGGCGACAGGGCCATCAAACTTTTCCACCAAACGCTGGAGCTGCTCGTCGAAGCGCTGCGCCGTCTCGGAGAGCGGATGTTGAAGGCCGACAAAGACGATGCTGTAGCCCTTGGCGGCCTCTTTACCAATCGCTTCCCCGCTGGTGATGCCCGATTTTGCTTGCACAAGCTCGTGCAATGATAGCTGGGGAGCATGCTCATCTTCGCCGCGCTTGGTCAGTGGTCTCTTTTCGCCCGTCGCTATTGCAGCTTCGGCGATGACCTGCTGGCCAGAGCCGGCGGTCCCGTCGCGGCTGGAATGGCTCGCCTGCTGCATCACCGTGATTAATATTTGACGGTGGGTTGCAAACACTCCCGCGAGCGACGCTGCAAGCGTGCCATTCGGACTCTCGTCGACGTAGAGCAGCGCGCGCTCCATCTTCGGTACAAAATCTTCTTCTTCAGCATCTTGCTTTTCCAGCCGCTTAGCTTCCTCCTCGCGCAGCGGCACGCGTGCCAGCATCCAGCGCAATGTGGGGGGCATTGCCATGGTGGTCACGACGGCCATCGCCACGATCATGGTGTAAAGCTGATTGTTCAGCGCACCGAATGACAAGCCAATGCTGGCGATGATCACCTCCGTCGAACCGCGCGCATTGAGCCCCGTTGCCAGCGCCAGCGACTCGGGGTTGGTTAGGCCGCCAAGGCGGCCGCCAACGAGGGCACCTAGAAACTTGCCAAAGCTAGCAACGACGATGACGGCAATCGTCAACAGCAACAGCGTGGGATCCAAGAGTGTCCGCAAGTCCATGCCGAGACCGGCGACGGCGAAGAACACTGGACTAAAGAAGGCAATGATGAAGCCTCTCAGTTCGCCCTCGATGTGCTCGGTGAGGATGGGTGATTGGCCGACAAGCACGCCGGCCACGAATGCGCCGAGCGCTGTGTGTACGCCGATGATTTCGGTCGATACGGCCATCGTCAGCATGACTAGAAGGATGGCCGTGATGACGGGTACCTCGGTGGTCATGCTGTCGTTCGACCACCGGATGATGCGTGCAACTAGACGCCGCCCAACTGTCAGGCTCAGCCCGAGAAAAATCGCCGCGCCAGCGACGCTCGCACTGATGTTGCCCAAACTTACCGTTCCCTGGGCGGCAATGCCGGCGATCACTGCGATGATGATCCACGCGATGGTATCGTCGAGAATTGCGGTGGCGAGTATCAGCTGACCGAGGTCGCGCCGGATCGCACCGACTTCGATCAGTACCATGGCGACAATTTTCACCGAGGAAATTGATAACGCCGTACCCAGAAACAACGCTGTAACGAGCCGTGCAGCTGGGTTAGGCATCACTCCGCTCGGCATGGCGTAGGCCAGCAAAACGCCGCAAGCGAACGGCACCGCGATACCGAAAAGCGAGGTAGAAATCACCGCCCGGCGCTTCCGGTTCACCAGCGACAGGTTGGTTTCCATCCCCGTCAGCAGCAACAGCAGCAGGATGCCGATCTGCGAGATGGCATCAATCATGCTCTTCAAAGCGGCGGTGCCGGGAAAAATCACGTGATGCAGCTGTGGCATCAAAGTGCCAAATATGGAGGGACCAAGAAGGACACCCGCCAACAGTTGACCGAAGATTGCGGGCTGCCCGATGCGCCCCATAACTTCGCCGAACAGCCGTCCAAAGAACAACAACAAGATGAGCTCGGCCAAAAAGATTGCCGTCGTGTGGTCGGTTGCCATGCTTGCCTTTTCAGCGCCTACGAGGGTTCAGCGAAGCTTTATCGGCCTCACTCAAACGTAGCACAAGCCGGCGTCACACGGCACGCGCATGTCGGTATCGCGATCCTGAATATCGCGCGGTTTTTGCATTATTTTCCTAGCACCAGCCGCGGGACGATTGTCATGATCCAGGGCACATAGGTGAGCAACAGCACCCTCGCACCCAGGGGTATGTGACCGAGGAAGCGGCTGCAGGACATGATTTCTCCTCCACTAGTCGCCGATCGGCAGCCGTGTCGAGACATACGGCGCCCTGGCGGGCGCAGCTGTAAACGTCAACTCGCGACTGAAACTTTTGCAGCCTTGCTCATATCCAGCAACTCGCGAATTTTCTTGCCCAGCTCTTGTTGGGTATAAGGCTTGTTAAGCAGATGAACGTCGGCATCAAGAGTGCCGTTGTGCACAATGGCGTTGCGTGTGAAGCCAGTGGTGAACAAAATCGGCAAGTCGGGCCGTTTCATCCGCACTTTGTTCGCAAGGTCGCGTCCTGAAAGTCCGTTAGGCAAAACAACGTCGGTAAACAACAAGCTGATCGCGGGATTGGCGGCGAGTTTAGCAAGCCCTTCGAAAGCATCCGCCGCTTCGATCACTCGATAACCTAGGTCTTCGAGTACGGAGACGCCATAGTCGCGCACGCCGGCGTTGTCTTCCACCAGAAGTACCGTCTCACCCGGCAATGCTCGGGCGACGGTTGCGATGTCGGCGTTGCCAGCGGGAGTGGAAATTGGAAGTTCCGCATTTTGCTGTCGCGGTAAATAGATCTTGACGGTAGACCCTCGTCCAACCTCGCTGTAGATACGAACGTGGCCTTTGGATTGCTTGATGAAGCCATGTACCATCGCGAGGCCGAGGCCAGAGCCCTTGCCTGTATCCTTGGTGGTGAAAAACGGCTCGAACACCCGATCGATTACGTCTGAGGAAATTCCGGTACCCGTATCGGTGACGCATAGAACAACATACTGGCCGGCAGTGATGTCGCCAAAGCGGCGCACGTACGCGTCATCGAGAAAGCTATTGGCGGTTTCGATGGTGAGCCGGCCGCCATTCGGCATGGCGTCACGGGCGTTGACAACCAAGTTCACTAGCGCATTTTCGAGCTGATTGGCGTCGGCGTGCGTCATCCACAATCCGCCAGCCAGAACCGTCTCCATCTGGATCGTCTCAGCCAGGGTTCGGCGTAAGAGCTCCGACATGCCAGTGACCAGCCGATTCACGTCCAACGTCGTCGGCTCCAGCGTTTGACGGCGCGAGAATGCCAGCAGCCTGTGCGTGAGCTGAGCCGCGCTGCGGCAACCCTGTAATGCCATGTCGACCGGCTTTCTAAGGGTCGTCGCCAGATGCGCCGCGTCTTGGCCGGCGGGCGCAGCGGCCGTTCTACGCTGCACGGTATCGAGATTGCCCATGACGATGGTGAGCAAATTGTTGAAGTCGTGCGCAATGCCACCCGTGAGCTGGCCGACCGCTTCCATTTTTTGTGACTGGCGAAGCGTCGCCTCCGTTTCGTGCCTCAGGTTCGTTTCGGTGACGAGTGCCGATTTCGAGGCATTGAGCGTTTCAATATAAATCCTAACCGCCCGGGCACCAGCAAAGGCTAAGGTAACAGCTGCGAGGAAGCTGAATACGAGTATTCCAAGCAGCCAATTACGCAAACGCTCAGTTTCTGCCCGGCGGTCAGCTAGGAGGTTCTGTTCAAGTGCGCCGATTGAGCTGATCTTGACCCTTATGTC